>NZ_CP009283.1:1127500-1437500 GCF_000758625.1 Paenibacillus sp. FSL R7-0273 | reverse complement strand
ATTTTTTTAACCTCGCTCATTCCCGTCACTCCTTAGATGGTCTGCTGTGCACAGACATAGTTCTTCTGTATATTGTTG
This sequence comes from Paenibacillus sp. FSL R7-0273, assembly GCF_000758625.1. Lineage (NCBI taxonomy): Bacteria > Bacillati > Bacillota > Bacilli > Caryophanales > Paenibacillaceae > Paenibacillus > Paenibacillus sp. FSL R7-0273. Next base: position 1,437,422 of record NZ_CP009283.1, on the reverse strand, counting down.
TAACATAACAGGCGGCAAAGGACAAAGATACAGATTCTATGAAAGTGATAGGCATTACCTATAGGATTCACACAGGCTCGCCATTTGCTCTTCATTCCCGGGTTGTATACAATTAATATGCTGTTGTTTTCCTTGTATCGCTGATCTATTTCATAGAAGGAGTGAGTGTGAAATGCAGTATACGAAGCTGGGTAAATCCGGGCTGAAGGTAAGCCGCCTCTGCCTGGGTACGATGAATTTCGGACCGATTACGGATGAGAAGGAAGCCTTCCGTATTATGGACGCTGCACTGGATGCAGGTGTGAACTTTTTTGATACCGCCAATATTTACGGCTGGGGTGAAAATGCCGGACTTACAGAGACGATTATCGGCCGCTGGTTCAAGCAGGGCGGCGGACGGCGGGAGAAGGTTGTGCTGGCGACCAAGGTTTACGGCGCCATGAGTGACAAGCTGGACGGCCCTAATGATGAAAGCGGTCTCTCCTCCTATATTATCCGCCGTCATCTGGAAGGCTCCCTTCAGCGCCTGCAGACCGATCACATCGAGCTTTATCAGATGCACCACGTAGACCGCAGCGTGTCCTGGGACGAGCTGTGGGGCGCCTTTGAGCTTGCCGTGAGCCAGGGTAAAGTCGGCTACGTCGGCTCCAGCAATTTTGCCGGATGGGATATAGCCGTTGCCCAGTCAGAAGCGAAGGCCCGCGGTTTCCTCGGCCTTGTCTCCGAGCAGCATAAATATAGCTTAACCTGCCGCCTGCCTGAGCTTGAGGTGCTGCCGGCTGCGCAGAATCTCGGCCTTGGCGTGATTCCCTGGAGTCCGCTGGACGGCGGGCTGCTGGGCCGCAATGCGCTTATGAAGATTGAGGGCAGCCGCAGCGGCGGCAATACGGAACGCATCGAGCAGCATAAGAGCCAGCTCGAAGCCTTTGCAGAGCTTAGCCGCGAGCTGGGCGAGCCGCAGGACAATATCGCGCTTGCCTGGCTGCTGGCCAACCCGGCCGTCACCGCGCCGATTATAGGTCCGCGCACGCTGGAGCAGTTCGAAAGCGCTCTGCGCTGCCTTGAGGTTGTACTTGAGGAGAGCGTGCTGAAGCGGCTTGACGAAATATTCCCGGGTCCCGGCGGGGCAGCGCCGAAGGCGTATGCCTGGTAATAAACCGGACAACCCCCTGTTTAGACAAAAGAAGCAGCCTCACCCGGATAATGTCCGGGCGGCTGCTTCTTTATTTTTACTCAGCGGTGTCCACAGTAATGGTGCCGTTGCTGGTAGACAAGGACACCTCATGGGTTCCTTCACCCAGCACTGCTCTTCCCTGGTTATCATCATCACGGTCCCAGGCAATATTGCCCTTCAATCCGCCGTTGCTCGTCTCCGCCTTAATCTCAGCGTTCGTTGCTGCCGGAAGACTGACTGTTATTTTGCCGTTGCTGGAATCCAGGTCCCAGTCGCCTGTAACTGCAGAGTTAACTGTGATTCTGCCGTTACTGCTATCAGCCGAGACAGTGCCGTCGATGTTGGTTAATGTAATTGCACCATTTGAGCTGGAGAGCTCGGTTTCGCCCTGAACATTCTGAACGGCTATCGTTCCGTTGCTGGTGCGGGCATCTACGCCGCCGGTGATATCATGAATATCCAGTGTCCCGTTGCTGGTGTCCACCTCAAGCCCGCCCGCCAGGTTACCGGCTTCTATCGCACCGTCACTGGTCTCCACTTCGACTGCCAGGTTCTGCGGAAGGCTGATATTCAGATACGGCTCTTTGGTATAGACACCGAAGTGAATGTTCGACAGCCAGTTCGTCTCCAGATCGAGCTTCAAAACAAGCGTATCGCCCTCTTCAGTTACCTTCCATTTCTTCTCCATCGCATTTGCCGCTTCACTTTCGTTCTTGCCCGGCAGCTCGAGCTTGCCTTCATAATCAAGGGTATTGCCGTCTGTTCCCTGAATCATTACTTTTCCGCTCGGCAGCTCGATCTTCACGCGCTCAATCTTGGACTGCACCTCTATTGCCCCGTTAAGCGGAACCAGCTGTGTCCGTCCGAAGATACCTCCGAGCGTACCTCCGGCAAGCACGGTCTGCCCGCCGCTAGCAAGCACGAGGACAATAACCAGCAGGATGCCCCAGCCGCTTACACGGGTTTTGACATCCGAGCGGATAAACAGCCGGATCAGCATTTCCAGCCCAAACAGAATGAGCAATGCCGGCCACAGATAACCGAGCGCATCATATGAAATTACATTGTATTGGGCCAGAACAATGAGTACCCCTACTGCTATACAGCCTAGTGCAGCCGAAAAGCTGCCGATTTTCCATCTCCCCATGGATGAAATCCCCATTTCTTATGCTTTGGAATTTTTTTTGAGCATTCTGAAGCCGTAGCCGATCAGGGCCAGCGACAGCAGGATCGAGCCGATATTCATATCGGTGAGAATGCGCCAGAGCCATGGAAAAGCGGTAGCCACCAGCAGCACGAAGCCTGCAGCGACACAGCCGATCCCCAGCCATACCGGATTCACGTCGTCCTGCGGATATTCCGACACCGGAGGCATACCCATGGTCCACGGAGCCCCGAAGCTGTCAGGATGGAACATCATCCGTTCATGCTCGGCGATCGTCAGCTTCATCCAGGCCGCTTTTTGCAGAGCGTCAAATAACTGGTAGAACCAGAGAGCGGCCAGCGCGAACGGGAATACCGTCGGCATTGATGGGATGAAAATAATGCATGCCGAGGCTCCCAGCATATATTGCAGGCCAAGCTTTTTAAATCCCAAATATAAATGTCCCAGACCTGGCACGAGCGCCAGAAAAAAAGTAAGCCAGCGTTTTTTCTTAATCATGCTATATCCTCCTAAAGGTTTGGTGAGCATTGCTTCTTCATATCTATTTCTGGCTCCCTTGAGCGTTAAACCAGGCCGTAACTGACGTCGACATCTGCCCGTTAATCTCGGTAATGCCATAGGCCAGGTTCTCAAAAACTCCAAGCTGCAGCAGCAGGAAGGTAAGACCTACCGCAACCCCATAGTGCATCCAGGAGGTCCCCGGCGCATTCCGGCGTCTGGCCGCAGTCGCTTTAACGGTGCGCTCACGGCGGCCTGCTTCCAGCTGTTCAATATGCTCCATCACGTCATTTGTTATATCGGGAAAATCCCATGACTCCGGCGCTTCTAATCCGGCCTCCATCTCATTCCACAGTGCAGCAAGCCCTCTTGCCTCCTCCAGCCAAGATGAGCAGCCGGGACAAGCTTCAATGTGCAGACGGATATTCAGCTCCATCTCCGGAGACAATGTACCTTCGATATAATGCGGCATCCATTCTTTGACTGTTGCACAATTCATCGCCATTCCTCCCCGCTTTTTCTCATCATCTGCCTGGCTCTGTAGAGCTGTGATTCCACTGTTTTGACCGAAACACCCTTCTGCTCGGCAATTTCCTGATAGGAGTGATGCTGAAAATAATACAGCTGCACGACCGACCGGTACGGTTCTGTGAGACTGTTCAAATTCTGATCCAGCTCCTCCGAGGCTTCCTTGCTGAGCACCGCCTGTTCAGGCGTCTGTGAGGTGACCCAGTCATTCTCCGTATAATCTGCTGTACTGCGGTGTTTCCATTCCCTGTCATTGGCCCGTTTCCAGTCGAGACAGGTCCTGTAAGCAATCCGGTACAGCCAGGTGGAGAAAGAGGACTGTCCTCTGAAGGAGGGGAGCGCCTTGTAGGCTTTAATGAAGACTTCCTGGGCCATATCCTTGGCCGATTCGGCTTCTCCGGTTATTTTGATGCACACTCGGTATACCATGCCCTGATAACGCGTGACCAGATGCCCAAAAGCCTGGCTCTGCCCTTTCAGCACGGCTGAAATCCATTCTGCCTCTTCCAAGTCGTTCTCCCCTCCTTCTTCATAACGTTAGACGCCGGACATTCCGCTTCCCCTGCAGACCGTTCGTTTTTTTTTTGAAAAATCTTTCTTAAGCCTATTTTACAGTAAAATCACGGCAAAGGTCCTTAGTTTTCCAGGGTTAGCCCTAAAGCAAACCCACCCGCAGCAGTGCTTCGGGTGGGTTTATTTGAATGATATCCGATTACACCGGTTTGTTGCGTGTTCTGAATCTTAATGCCAGGGCAATACCGATAACTACCAGGGCTCCGCCTGCCAGGTACAGCGGGAGCGGGCTTTCTTCTCCTGTCTTAGGGAGATTGCCCGGCAGACCGTTATTTTCGTTATCCGAATCTGTATGATCTGTGCCATTATCAGTATCAGGCACCGTGCCAAGAGGTATTTCATCAACGCCCACCTCTATAATAACCTCCTGCTCGTTACCGTCTTCATCCGTTACAGTAATGGTGAACTTATCCTTACCGGTATATCCCGGATCAGGAGTATAAGTCCATTTACCGTCCGGTGAGAGAACTACCGTACCATGTGCCGGCTCCTCACTGATGCTCGGTATGCCTCCCAGAGGAATCTCGCCGTCAATCGGAATATCCTCAATTGTTGTTGCAGTTGTCGCTTGCGGTGTTGGCGCAGTGCTTACCGCAGGCGACGGTCCTGGAGTTACGGCCGGGCCTGGCGTCAGACCAGGTGTTGCAGTAACACCCGGTGTCACTGTTGCTGAAGGTCCCGGCGTTACAACGGATCCCGGTACGGTAGAAGCAGCTGGTGTCGGTGCCGGTCCGCCTGAATTCGCCGTTACCGGGGACGTTGTCGGCGACGGCGTTGGTGCAGCTGTCGGTGCCGGTGTTGGTACAACCGCCGGTGTAGCTGTCGGTACCGGTATTACCGGAATCGCCTTGTTCTTGATCGGGTCCAGAGCGATCTGGGCGCCCGATTGAATATTTACATTGTGTACAGCGGCGTCTAACTGATAACCAGCTGGAGCTTTGGTCTCTTTTAACGTATAAGCCCCAAGCTTCAAAGCATTAAATACAATTTCGCCATTGGCATCAGTAACACCCGTCGCCACTGCAACCTCACTGGAACTGTAGAGCTTGAACTCCGCTCCTGCAAGCTTCTTAGCGGTATTATCCTGATCTACCTTGGTCAGCTTCAGTGATCCCAGGATTTCTTTGTTAGTGATCTGCTGCTGCACATCCGGAACGGCAATTGTAAGATTAGCCTTACGCTCCGTGCTGTTCAGCACATAGCCGGTTGGCGCTACCGTCTCCTTGAAAGTGTAGGCTCCGAGCTTCAGATTCTTGAACTCAACGATACCATTTGCGTCACTGATGTCTGTTGCTACCAGCTTGTCGCTGGCATCGTATAGCTTGAACTCTGCTCCTGCCAGCTTCTTCGCGGCATTATCCTGATCAACCTTAGTCAGTTTCAGTGAACCCAGGATCTCTTTGTTGGTGATCTGCTGCTGCACATCCGGAACGGCAATTGTAAGACTAGCATCACGCTCCGTGCTATTCAGCACATAGCCGGTTGGCGCTACCGTCTCCTTGAAAGTGTAGGCTCCAAGCTTCAGATTCTTGAACTCAACAATACCGTTCGCATCACTGATGTCTGTAGCTACCAGCTTGTCGCTGGCATCGTATAGCTTGAACTCTGCTCCTGCAAGCTTCTTCGCGGTATTATCCTGATCCACCTTTGTCAGCTTCAATGAACCCAGGATCTCTTTGTTGGTGATCTCCTGCTGCACGTTACGTGTGGCCAAAGTAAGGCTAACGCTGCGTACCGTACTATTCAGGACATATCCAACCGGAGCTGCCGTTTCCTTGAAGGTATATGCTCCGATTTTGAGATTCTTGAACTCAACAATACCGTTCGCATCACTGATGCCTGTTGCTACCAGCTTATCGCTGGCATCGTAAAGCTTGAACTCTGCTCCTGCAAGCTTCTTCGCGGCATTATCCTGATCCAACTTGGTCAGCTTCAATGAACCCAGGATTTCTTTGTTGGTGATCTCCTGCTGCACGTTACGTGTGGCCAAAGTAAGGCTAACGCTGCGTACCGTACTATTCAGGACATATCCAACCGGAGCTGCCGTTTCCTTGAAGGTATATGCTCCGATTTTGAGATTCTTGAATTCAACGACGCCGTTCGCATCGCTGATGTCTGTAGCTACCAGCTTGTCGCTGGCATCGTACAACTTGAACTCTGCTCCTGCAAGCTTCTTCGTTACAAGGTCCTCATCAACCTTCGTCAGTTTCAGTGAACCCAGGATTTCTTTGTTAGTGATCTGCTGTGTTACATCTGATACAGTCGCAGTAATGTTAACAGTACGTTCAGTACTATTCAGCACGTAGCCTACTGGTGCGACCGTTTCCTTATAAGTGTAAGAGCCGATCTTCAGATCCTTAAATTCAACCACTCCTGAAGCATCTGTAGATTTGGTTGCTACCAAAGCCTTGCTCGCATCATAGAGCTTGAACTCTGCTCCTGCAAGCTTCTTGCTTGCATCATCCTGATCGACCTTAATCAGCTTCAGGGAGCCCAGGATTTCTTTGTTGGTGATCTCCTGCTGCACGTTTGGTGTGGCCAAAGTAAGGCTAACACTGTGTACCGTACTATTCAGGACATATCCAGCCGGAGCTGCCGTTTCTTTAAAGGTATATGAACCGACTTTTAGTTCCTTGAATTCTACAACGCCGTTAGCATCACTAGTCTCTGTTGCAACCAGCTTGTTGCTGGCATCATACAATTCGAACTCTGCTCCCGTCAGCTTCTTCGTTGCAAGGTCCTCATCAACTTTTGTCAGCTTGAGTGAGCCGAGAATTTCTTTGTTAGTAATCTGCTGTGTTACATCTGATACAGTCGCAGTAATGTTAACAGTGCGTTCAGTACTATTCAGCACGTAGCCTACTGGTGCGACCGTTTCCTTATAAGTGTAAGAGCCGATCTTCAGATCCTTGAATTCAACAACTCCAGTAGCGTCTGTAGAGTTGGTTGCTACCAAAGCCTTGCTCGCATCATACAACTTGAACTCTGCTCCTGCCAGCTTCTTCGCGGCATTATCCTGATCAACCTTAGTCAGTTTCAGTGAACCCAGGATCTCTTTGTTGGTGATCTGCTGCTGCACATCCGGAACGGCAATTGTAAGACTAGCATCACGCTCCGTGCTATTCAGCACATAGTCGGTTGGCGCTACCGTCTCCTTGAAAGTGTAGGCTCCAAGCTTCAGATTCTTGAACTCAACAATACCGTTCGCGTCACTGATGTCTGTAGCTACCAGCTTGTCGCTGGCATCGTACAACTTGAACTCTGCTCCTGCCAGCTTCTTCGCGGTATTATCCTGATCCACCTTTGTCAGCTTCAGTGAACCCAGGATTTCTTTGTTGGTGATCTCCTGCTGCACGTTACGTGTGGCCAAAGTAAGGCTAACGCTGCGTACCGTACTATTCAGGACATATCCAACCGGAGCTGCCGTTTCCTTGAAGGTATATGCTCCGATTTTGAGATTCTTGAATTCAACGACGCCGTTCGCATCGCTGATGTCTGTAGCTACCAACTTGTCGCTGGCATCGTAGAGCTTGAACTCCGCTCCTGCCAGCTTCTTCGTTGTTTCATCCTGGTCAACTTTAGTCAGCTTCAGTGAGCCCAGGATTTCCTTGTTGGTGATCTGCTGCTGTACATTCGGTGTTGCTAGAGTAACGTTAACGGTTCGTACTGTATCATTCAGGACGTAACCAACCGGAGCCGCCGTTTCTTTAAAGGTATATGAACCGACTTTCAGCTCCTTGAATTCCACAACGCCGTTAGCATCACTAGTCTCTGTTGTGACCAGCTTGTTGCTGGCATCATACAATTCGAACTCTGCTCCCGCCAGCTTCTTCGTTACAAGGTCCTCATCAACCTTCGTCAGTTTCAGTGAACCCAGGATTTCTTTGTTAGTAATCTGCTGTGTTACATCTGATACAGTCGCAGTAATGTTAACAGTGCGTTCAGTACTATTCAGCACGTAGCCTACTGGTGCGACCGTTTCCTTATAAGTGTAAGAGCCGATCTTCAGATCCTTAAATTCAACCACTCCTGAAGCATCTGTAGATTTGGTTGCTACCAAAGCCTTGCTCGCATCATAGAGCTTGAACTCTGCTCCTGCAAGCTTCTTGCTTGCATCATCCTGATCGACCTTAATCAGCTTCAGGGAGCCCAGGATTTCTTTGTTGGTGATCTCCTGCTGCACGTTTGGTGTGGCCAAAGTAAGGCTAACACTGTGTACCGTACTATTCAGGACATATCCAGCCGGAGCTGCCGTTTCTTTAAAGGTATATGAACCGACTTTTAGTTCCTTGAATTCTACAACGCCGTTAGCATCACTAGTCTCTGTTGCAACCAGCTTGTTGCTGGCATCATACAATTCGAACTCTGCTCCCGTCAGCTTCTTCGTTGCAAGGTCCTCATCAACTTTTGTCAGCTTGAGTGAGCCGAGAATTTCTTTGTTAGTAATCTGCTGTGTTACATCTGATACAGTCGCAGTAATGTTAACAGTGCGTTCAGTACTATTCAGCAAGTAGCCTACTGGTGCGACCGTTTCCTTATAAGTGTAAGAGCCGATCTTCAGATCCTTGAATTCAACAACTCCAGTAGCGTCTGTAGATTTGGTTGCTACCAAAGCCTTGCTCGCATCATAGAGCTTGAACTCTGCTCCTGCCAGCTTCTTGCTTGCATCATCCTGATCGACCTTGGTCAGCTTCAGGGAGCCGAGGATTTCTTTGTTCGTGATCTGCTGCGCTGCATCCGGCTGAGCTGAAGTAAGAGTGGCACTGCGTTCAGCTGAATTCAGTACGTATCCGGCCGGAGCCTTAGTCTCATTAAAGGTATACGTACCTAGCTTCAAGCCCGTGAATTCAACAACTCCTGTTGCATCTGTTATTTGGGTTGCCACCAGAGTCTTTCCCGCATCATACAGCTTGAACTCTGCCCCTGCCAGTACTTTTGCCGGGTCATCCTGGTCAACCTTGGTCAGCTTGATGGAGCCCAGCATTCCTTTATTTGTAATCTGCTGCTGCACGTCGGGAATGGCCAAAGTAATATCGGCCGTTTGCTCCTTTGTATCCAGTACATATCCATCCGGTGCCTTTGATTCATTAAAGGTATAGGTTCCGGGCTTCAAATCCGTGAAAACAACGACTCCTGCTGCATCCGTTGTTTTTGTTGCCACCAGAGCTTTGCTGGAATTATACAGCTTGAACTCTGCTCCTGCCAGCTTCTTGCTTGTATCATCCTGATCAACCTTGGTCAGCTTGATACTGCCCAGGATTTCTTTGTTAGTGAACTGCTGCAGGTTTGGTGTTGCCGATGTAATACTGACACTGACTTCAGCAGTATTCAGTACATATCCGGCCGGAGCCTTTGTTTCCTTGAATGTGTAGGTCCCCAGCTTCAGGTCTTTAAATTCAGCAACTCCATTCACATCAGTAGTTGCTGTACCTACCTCAGCCTTGTCCGCATCATACAGCTTGAATTCTGCTCCTGCCAGCACCTTCGAAGGTTCCGCCTGATCGACCTTGGTGATTTTCAGTGAGCCTAATACAATTTTATCATTGGTTATCGTCAATGTTTTTTGTTGTGCGGGGTCAATAGTTACCGCAGTGCTAGTGGCTGTTATGACATAACCCGCGGGTGCCTTCGTTTCTTTTAGAGTGTAGTTTCCGCCCATCAATTTACTGAACAGCACTTCACCGCTTACATCAGTGGTTCCTGATCCGGCTAATTGGTTAGCAGAGTTGTACAGCTCAAATTCTGCTCCTGCAAGCTTAGTGGCCGTATTTCCTTTCGCTACCTTGGTCACTTTAAGTGAGCCGTTGAAGTCATTGGTCACTGTCATTTGAACAGGTGTGGACGAGTTGATGGTAACAATACGCTCTGTGGCATCAACTGCATATCCGGCTGGCGCCTTGGTTTCCTTTAGCTTATATTTGCCCGCGCGCAGACCAGTGAACTCCAGGGTGCCGCTGGAATTGCTGACCGCCGTCTTTGTATCCTTCAGATCAGAGCCTACAATGCGGCCCAGGGAGAATTCAGCACCCGATAGCGTCAACGTTTGGTCAGCATTCGTTTTGAGTACCTTGAGCGAGCCTGTAACCCCGCTGCCTGTACCTCCGGTATCAACGATTCTGATGGACCAGCTGTTACTAAAGGGCTTGCTAATAGAGGAAGCACCCATACCGCTGAAAGACGCAGCATTGGTTACCGTCACATTATCAACCGCTGTAATAACAGACTGATATTTAAGAATGTAAGGTTTAGATATCGTATTTTTAAAGGCAAGCTTGAAAATATCCTTACCGCTTGAGTCCGTACTGAACTCGAGTGTATAATCTGTATCTTTGACCAGCTTTGTGTTCGTTGCAGTTACTGTTCCGCCGGAGTTGATATTTGTCTCAAATACCTGGAAGCTCGCCGGCAGCAGCACCTGATTCGTACTTGGCGTATCAATAACCTGTGCATTAAGCACTACAGACTGGTTGGCATTAATGGTCAATGACCAGTTCATAATGGTTTGGTCTGTGGAATCGACTGCTCCGGTTTTTGTTACATATTGTCCGCCATTCGTAACAGTTGCAGTACCCTGCAAGGTTTTTGAAACGCCTTCTCCTGCCGCATTGTTCAAAACAGCAGTATTGGTAACGCTCGATGCATTGACATCTCCTGCCGCAAATTCTGTTTTGAAGACCACATAAAAGGCATAATCCACAGCATTTTTAAATTTAACGCGCAGCTTCCCGTCATCCACAGCAACTGTATAATCCGTCTTATTAACCAACGCAGGAGTTAAGGCATAAGGAGTACCGGCAGCATTATAATCCAGTTTATTTACAACTACGCTGTTTTCGTCTGCAACCTGTCCGGCCGGAATCGTGTCAACCAGCTCTGCACCTGCAGCCAGTACTCTTTTGTTATAGTTCGCGCCAACCGTCCAGGTAATTTTTTTGCTGGCTACATCGTATGCACCTGACTTGAATCCGTTGTTTTTAACTTTATTGTCGGGATCGAATGTTTTCCTGGATGTCTGTTCTGGTGTATCTTTAGCCTTTTCAAGCCAGTCAATCGAGGCCGTATTTGAAAAGGCGGATACACCGCTTTTTAACTTATAATAATCAAAATTAGTGGTGTAAGTAATTCTGTAAGCCTGGGAAATCTTCTTTTTAAAAGTAATTTCGAAGCCGGAATTTGTACTGAAATCACTAACCGGAAGAGCGGCAAACACGTAATCAGTACCCTCAACCAGCTTAACCGATGAATCCGTCAGGAGAGTAATCTCCGGTCTGCCAAGCAGCTGCAGGCCTGCATTATCAAACTTATCGGTCAGCACGAGGTTTGTCATGTCTCTTTTATCTTCGTTAATGTTAATTTTCCACTTCACCGTTTTATTCAGATAATCTACATCATTCGCAGGCGTTGAGTTTTTATCTACATCCAGCTTGTTTAAGATACGTTGGGTTGTCTTAGCAGTCGCTGGAACAGTTGAGCCATTGTAGGTTACTTTATTTACAATATCCTCCCCGGCGTATACCCGCCCCGCTACCTTAGTCTTGTACTCAATCCGGTATGCCGATTGGACATCATTATTGAACTGAATCTTAAAACCTGCTGTAGCAGGAGTGACCGTCGTATCGTCAGGCAGATCTGTTAATGTATAATCCACACCTGCAGTCAGCGTTCCATCCGTTGTAGCTGCCCCGTTCACATCCAGCTTCATCCTGGTAATGACCATTGAGCCGGCAACATAATCCTGGCTGATATTAAAGCGGTCCGTCAGCACTGCTTGAGCTGCAGGTATTGCTCTTTCATCATAGTTAAATTTGATCGTCCAGTTTATTTCCTCTGTCGCCGAATTAAAACCGCCTGTAGACTTCTCCAGAGGCTTCCCGTAACTGACCGCAACAGCTGAAGAGGTTGCATTCCAGCTTGTTCCGTTGCCGTTTAACGAAGCTGTGTTCGTGTAACTGGTCTTACCTGTATCTGTTATTTTGGTAGAGAATTTGAGCCGGTAGGCCTCATTTATAGAATTGTTAAATTTCAGATCCAGTTTACTTCCTGTACTGGCTGAAGTATCGTACTCTGCCGGACTGATCTGTCCACCCTGCGTCACGCCCCCCTGAACATCGACTGTAAGCCCGTATACGGCAATAGAGACCGTATCCAGATTCAGGCCTGCCGGGAAGCTATCCGTTACCGAGGCATTATCCACCTTATTCAAAAGCCTATTTACATCAACTGTCCATTCAATACTGGTGGCATTGTACTTTTGCGGCTTAGGTACTCCGCCTTTTTTGATAGCTGCTCCGTTATTAGGCTGGATATTAATAGTAATGGAATTGCTTGCATTGCCCGCTATCGGGAAAAGAAGCTGCTGAGTGGTGCTGCCGGTAACATTCGTTTTACTCAGCTTGGATTCCACCCAAAGGTTCCCTTTTATATCAAACAGCCCTTCAATGTTCTTATTAAATGTGAGTACCACTTTATTGTCAGTGCCTACAGCATAAGTCCCCATACCGTCAGGGAACTCGCTGTTAATCAGCTTACCTGTGTATGCCTGCTCAATCGCCAGCTTCGCTGGAAGTATATAGGTGTATTTAGCCCCTTCTTTATATGTATCATCAGGAAGCTCATAGGTCAGATTGAACCTGTAAATGGAATCGAACTTATACACGCTGCTGGTAACCTGTGTGCCGTTTTCGTACACGGACAGACTTACGGTCTTAACAATATCCTCAGTAATGTTGCCGTCGACTGCATCCGCGTTAACGTTTGTGAAGAAGCCTACTGCAATTGCGAATGTTGTTATAAGGATTGCCAATCCGAGCCAGACAGCCCATGTTTTCTTTTTAATTAATCTCAAGAACGTTCCCTCTCCCTTGGTATGAATAGTTTACACATAACATCTCCAGTAACATTATGTATTCCGTGCTCCAAACTCCTACATTTTTCCTATAAAACAAAGCTGAATTATAGAAGCATGTGTACAAAGGCTTATAATAACAAGAACCATTGTAACTAATTTCACTGACAAATTACTGATAAACTGCTAACGAAAATCATTCCGCTCAGGAAAAACAAAAAAGCCATCCTGCCAGCAGAGTATTTCTGCCGTCAGAATGGCTTAAATCGTTGTTTCCTTAATGTAATTCTACTATATAAGTATCAATGGCTGGCCTGATTGGCCGGATCAAGTGTTTTCCGTTTCTCGATCAGCTTGTTCAGCGCATCCAGATAGGCCCTGGCACTCGCTTCCAGAATATCAGTGCTTAATCCGCGGCCCTGGGCAGCAATTTCACCCTGCGACAGTACAACATGTACCTCGCCTTGCGCGTCCTTGCCTCTGCTTACTGCCTTAATGGAATAGTCGCCCAGCGTAGCTTCTTCGCCAGTTGCCTGGTCAATGGCGTTGTAGATGGCATCGACTGAACCATTGCCTTCAGCAACCGCGACGATTGGCTCCGGCTCCTGTCCGTTAATGATAACCTTTGCTGTTGGTGTAGCCTCATTGCCATACGTAACATAGATCGTCTGCAGACTGAAGGTTTCCGGAGTGTCAATCAGCTTTTCTTCCAGAAGAGCGAGGATATCCTCATCCGAAACTTCCTTTTTCTTGTCAGCCAAATCCTTAAACTTGGCAAAAGCGGCGTTGAGCTCTTCCTCAGAGACATCATATCCAAGATCACTGAGCTTATCACGGAAGGCATGGCGTCCGGAGTGCTTGCCGAGGACCAGCTTGCTTTCCTTGAGGCCGATCGTCTCCGGCGTCATGATTTCGTAGGTGGTCTTCTCCTTCAGCATGCCGTCCTGGTGAATACCGGATTCATGCGCAAAGGCATTGGCTCCGACAATAGCCTTATTGCCCGGCACAACCATCCCCGTAAGCTTGCTTACCAGGCGGCTCGTGCGGGAAATTTCGGACAGCACCAGTGAGGTTTTGGCTCCGAAAAATTCGCTGCGCGTTTCCAACGCCAAAGCTACTTCTTCAATAGCAGTATTGCCGGCACGTTCCCCGATTCCGTTGATCGTGCCTTCAATCTGGTCGGCACCATTCTGGATTGCGGCCAGCGTATTCGCTGTCGCCATTCCCAGGTCATTATGACAGTGGGCGCTCAGCTGAACCTTTTCAATATCAGGCACAGTATCCTTCAGGAACTTGAAGATCGCTCCATATTCTGCAGGGTTCAAATAACCGACGGTGTCGGGAATATTGACTACATTTGCCCCTTCACGGATCGCCATAGCCACCATCTCGGCCATGAAATCACGCTCTGTACGGCCCGCATCCTCCAAAGAAAACTCCAGCTTGGAAAAATACTTCTTTGCGTACCGGATTGCGGATTGTGCCGTTTCAAGGACCTGAGCCTTTTCCATGCGCAGCTTATGCTGCCGGTGAATCGGCGAAGTCGCGAGGAAAATATGGATGCATGGGTCCTGTGCACCCTGCAGCGCTTCTCTGACTGCATCAATATCCGTTTCTCTGGAACGGGAAAGCCCGATTACGGTAACATTCTTCACCGCCCTGGCCACAGCGTTCACCGCAGCCAGATCACCAGGTGATGCTGCGGGAAACCCCGCCTCCATCCGGTCAATTCCAAGCTTTTCAAGCTGGTAGGCGATTTCCACCTTCTCACGCGTATTCAGGTTCACACCCGGCGACTGCTCTCCGTCACGCAGCGTCGTGTCGAACACATAGATTTTCCGCAAGCTGAGCACCTCCTGAAAATTGTGCTAAAACCCTCAAATGCGGCTCGCAAAATCACGGCCGCATCTGAGCTTCACACTATTGGGTATGGCTAATTTAAGTATATGAGCCTATTTCTTAATCCAGTGCATCATTTCACGCAGCTGGCTGCCGACTACTTCTACCGGATGAGCAGCCTCGTTACGGCGGGTAGCAGTCAGGAAGGCACGGCCGGACTGGTTCTCAAGGATAAAGTCACGGGCAAATTTACCCTGCTGGATATCTGTGAGTACAGCCTTCATTGCTTTTTTGGTTTCATCAGTAACGATACGTGGTCCTGTTACATAGTCACCGTACTCGGCAGTGTTGGAGATGGAATCACGCATAGTTGCAAGTCCGCCTTCATACACCAGGTCGACGATCAGCTTCAGCTCATGCAGACACTCGAAGTAGGCCATTTCAGGAGCATATCCGGCTTCAGTCAATGTCTCGAAGCCAGCTTTGATCAGTGCGGATACACCACCGCACAGAACAGCCTGCTCACCGAACAGATCGGTTTCGGTTTCTTCACGGAAGGAGGTTTCGATAACCCCTGCACGGGTACAGCCGATACCTTTAGCATAAGCAAGGCCGATTGCCTTGGCATTTCCGGTTGCATCCTGCTCGATTGCGATCAGTCCAGGTACGCCGAAGCCTTCTACATAAGTACGGCGAACCATGTGTCCAGGGGATTTAGGTGCTACCAGCAGCACGTCAGCATCCTTAGGAGCAACGATCTGGCCGAAATGCACGTTGAAGCCGTGGGAGAACATCAGAGCTGCACCATTTTTGAGGTTTGGCTCAATATCATTTTTATATACGGATGCCTGTGTTTCGTCCGGCAACAGAATTTGTACTACGTCTGCACGGGATACTGCTTCTGCTACAGGCAATACTTCAAAGCCGTCATTTTTGGCAGTTTCGAAGGATTTACCTTCACGCAGGCCGATGACAACCTGAAGACCACTGTCGCGCAGGTTCTGCGCCTGGGCATGCCCCTGGCTGCCGTACCCGATTACTGCAACTGTCTTTCCTTTTAATACGCTGAGTTCTGCATCCTGTTCATAGTACGTTGTCACTGCCATTGTCAATATCCTCCTTTAATTTGGGACCCATCGTAAAGAGCGGGTACTTCAAGAGCACCTGAGGCCGGCTGTTCTGCAGCTCCGTGCTGCTCCTCAAGTCCCCGCTCTTTCGCGGGCGGTTCATTATAATATTATCAAATTAATGCACACCAGCAGCAATCCGTTAAAGCTGTAAATTATACCGATTAAGCATTACCACGGATCATTGCGGTAACTCCGGTGCGGGACAGCTCCTTGATGCCGTATGGCTTCAGCAGCTCGATCATCGCATCGATTTTCTGGGTATCTCCTACCACCTGGACCAACAGGCTGTTCGTACCGATGTCAACTACGGAAGCACGGAAGGTCTCAACAACACCCATAATCTCCGGACGCTCGGCCGGTTCGGCCTTTACCTTGATCAGAGCCAGCTCACGAGCAACCATTGGCTTGGACCCGAGATCTACAACCTTGATGACATCAATCAGCTTGTAAAGCTGCTTCTCAATCTGCTCCAGCGTATGCTGGTCACCGAGTGTAACGATGACCATCCGGGACAGCCCGATTTCCTCGGACTGCCCGACCGTAATACTCTCAATATTAAAGCCGCGGCGGCCGAACAAGCCTGATACCCGCTGCAGTACACCCGGCTGGTCATTCACAAGCACAGAAATCGTGTGTTTCATCACTGTCATTCATCCCCCATAAGCATTTGATCAATGGTTGACCCTTGAGTTACCATCGGGTAAACATTCTCGTCCTTGGGAACAACGAATTCTACCAGAACGGGTCCCGGCGTTTCCAGTGCTTCCTTCCACGCTGCGCCTGCTTCTTCTTTGTTCGTTGCCCGCAGTCCTTTTACGCCGTAGGCTTCAGCCAGTTTTACGAAATCCGGGCTGCCTGCGAGGTCTGTGTAGCTGTAGCGCTTCTCATAAATGAGATTCTGCCACTGCCGCACCATACCCAGAACCTGATTGTTGATGACTACGATTTTGACCGGGATATTATTGATTGCACAGATAGCCAGCTCCTGGGAGCACATCTGCATACCGCCGTCCCCGTTAATGGAAACTACCAGCCGCTCAGGCTGAGCCATTTGTGCGCCGATCGCTGACGGGAATCCGAAGCCCATTGTTCCAAGTCCTCCGGAAGTAATCCATGAGCGCGGGTGGTTAAATTTATAGTACTGTGCAGCCCACATCTGATGCTGGCCAACGTCAGTAGTTACAATGGCTTCGCCTTTGGTAGTCTCATTGATCATTTCAATGACCCACTGCGGCTTAAGCTCTGTATCCGAATCGTTATAGCGGAGCGGTTTTTCCAGCTTCCACTGGGCAATCTGTGTTCTCCAGGCATCCGCATTGGCTGCACGGGTCAGATCCGGAATCAGCATCTCCAGCACCGTCTTCACATCACCGACGATCGGAATATCCGGAGTGACGTTCTTGCCGATTTCTGCCGGGTCGATGTCAATGTGGACAATCTTCGCCTTCGGTGCAAAGCCGTCCAGCTTGCCGGTTACACGGTCATCAAACCGTGCGCCGATGTTAATCAGCAAATCGCACTGCTGTATGGCATTATTAGCTGTGTAGGTACCATGCATACCAGGCATTCCCATCCAGAGCTCATCCGCACTCGGGAAGCAGCCGAGTCCCAGCAGAGTTGTTGTAATCGGGATTTCTGTCCGTTTAACAAACTCGGTCATCGCTTCGTGCGCTCCGGAGTAGATAACGCCGCCGCCCGCAATAATAATCGGACGTTCCGCCGCCGAGATTGCCCGGATCAGCTTATCCAGCTGCAGCTTGTTCGGAACCGTACGCGGGTTGTAGCCGCGGAGATTCACTCCCTGGTTCTGCACCGGTGTGAACAGTGTCTTTGCTGCCGATACATCCTTCGGAATATCGATCAGCACCGGGCCCTTGCGTCCGGTATTTGCAATATGGAATGCTTCGTGGATAATCCGCGGCAGGTCTTCAACATCCCGTACCAGATAGCTGTGCTTCGTGATCGGCATTGTGATTCCTGTAATATCCGCTTCCTGGAAGGCGTCTGTTCCAATCAGGCTGGAGAAGACATTTCCCGTAATGACTACAAGCGGAACTGAATCCATGAACGCCGTTGCAATGCCGGTAACAAGATTTGTTGCTCCGGGACCGGAGGTGGCGATACATACGCCCGGCTTCCCGCTTGCTCTCGCATAACCGTCAGCCGCATGAATTGCACCCTGCTCGTGGCGGGTCAGGATATGCTTGAAATCATCGAATCCGTGCAGGGCATCGTAAATGTACAATACCGCTCCGCCCGGATAGCCGAATACCGTGTCTACACCTTCCAGAACCAGACTGCGCAGCAGGATTTCAGAACCTGATATCACCTCAGGATTTTTCCATTTCTCTCGTAACTCTTCTGTAGACCGCACTTCCGGTGTTTGCGCGCTCATCAGTATTCCTCCCTTCGATAGTTAACATTCATTATGCAAATGACGGACCGTCTTTTATCCAGCAATAGGGGTTTAAATCAAAAAAACCTTCCGCCTCCCACGCGCCAAAGTAAAGCGCGTGAGGGACGAAAGGTTGATCTTCCGTGGTACCACCCATGTTTGCATTACATCTCACGATGCAACGCCTTATCAGGTAACAAAAATCCATCGATGTAGGCAGGGCCCAAATCTTTGTAACCTGAAGTCCGTAACGCGGACCAAACGATTCCCCCTAATAATTCCACCGCTCTTACTGATGGACCTTTCAGGAAAACAGCTCCGAGGTGAGCTCGTATATAAGGGGTTTCGGTGGAGGTTGCAGCAAATCCTCACACTCTCTGAGCAAAAGAGCCCTTAAAACTTCGTCCTCATCATTGCCGATGCAAGTATGTTCGTTAAAATGTTTAGACACATTATATGATTCCTCACATGGATAAGTCAATACCCATATTTCCTAATCTGTCACAAATCGTTGTTCTCCGCTTTCCGTAACGCCCACACCGCTCCAGGCATATGATGTACGACAATGCGTGGAAAGGGGGGCGTGCGATGATTCGTTACCGCAGACCCAAGCAGGATGACAGCGTCATTATGGATTTAATTGAAAAGCAGCTCGTCCCGTTGTCACATCTGCCGCAGACTATAATTAACCAGGTCAGAAAGGACCTGCCCCGCCGTTTAAGCCAGGGAGTTACGCTTGTAGCATGTCCAGATTATGAGAGCGACCCGCTGGGGTTTGTCCATTTCATGCTGCACGGTGATCTGCTCTATATTGATATGCTGGCTATCGCACCGGCAGCGCGCCGCAAGCATTGGGGAAATATGCTGATGGACCGTGCGGAGCGTTTTGCATTATCCCGCGGCTGTAAGCGGGCCAGGGTAGCTGTGGACACCGGGAATACGGCAGGTATATCCTTTTATGAAAAAATGGGCTACAGCGTAGCCCGTTATCAGCCGCAGAATTTTTGCTACGAATTCGAGAAACAGTTCAGTCCAGCTTAAAAGAAGCCGATTGGCGGGTAAGGAGCTCCATAACCCGGTCCAGGCCCATAGCCGCCATAGCCGGGCCCCGGTCCGTAGCCTCCGTAAGGAACACCGCCGTAGCCATAACCGCCGCCGTAGCCGGCATAAGGAGCCGTACCAACAGCAAGCAGATCAAACAGCACCAGCGGAATCAGGGCTTTGGTTTGCACTTTTTTACCACTTACACGCTGCAGAATAAGACGGTTGCCCGCAACGCGCACCAGCTTGCCCGTCACCTTCGAGCCGTCTTTTTTTACAGCGACAATATGCTTGCCGACCAGCTTCATAACCTGTTTCTTTGTAACCGGCTGTGCCATAATATTCCTCCTCAAAAGTTTTGTGAGCGGGGCTTCCTTGGAATTTCTTCGTGCAAAACTTGCTTCGGAAGCATACGCTTAGTTTTGTGAGCTGAGCTTCAACCATAGTCTATTCGGGTAGATTGCCGTTCGCCTGTACAGCTGTCCCGGCCCTGCGGGCGCACCGGGGAGTATCCGTAGTTCTTCCGGGAAGCGCAAAAAAAGCGCACATCCAGAATTGCCTGGACATGCGCTTTTGAGACTGCACGAAGCATAGCTTCGTTGCTTTATCGTTTACCCGGATCGTATGGTTCACCCAATGCTTTGGGAGCGGAGGAGCGGCCCACGGCGCTCACCAGTACGATAATAGTCAGTACGTAAGGAATCATGAAAATGAATTCCTGCGGAATGCTCTTGGACCATTCAAACAGCTGCACATAGTTGCGGATCGCCTGCGAGAAGCCGAAGAATACAGCCGCTCCAAAGGCACCCAGCGGATTCCATTTACCGAAAATCATAGCGGCAATTGCAATGAAGCCCTGACCGGAAATCGTATTATGCGCAAAAGTACCCGTAGTCGTCAGGGTGATGGTCGCTCCGCCGATCCCTGCCAGCAGACCGCTCAGCATAACGCCGATATATCTCATCCGTTTTACGTTAACACCAAGGGTATCAGCCGCACTCGGATGTTCTCCGACAGCGCGGAGACGCAGACCAAATGGCGTTTTGAACAGTACAAAGTAAATGACGATAACGAGGATAATCGCCAGATAGGTTGTCGGATAGGAGTTGAAAATCCCCTCGCCGATAACCGGAATTTTGGACAATACAGGCACAGACACCTTTTTGAACCCGTCAATCAGCGGGGATTCTCCTGCCCCGTCAAAGAACAGCTTAACCATGTACAGCGTGCTTCCTGCAGCGAGGAAGTTGATAACCGTACCACTGATCGTCTGATCCGCTTTGAAGGTTATGGACGCAACCGCATGGATCAGCGAGCCGATAACTCCGACTGCCATCGCACAGAGCACACCAACCCATGGAGCCCAGGCCCCAAAGCCGGCATCCTGGGCATAATGCCCTCCTACCGCAGCAGCGAAGGCACCGAACATCATCAAGCCTTCAAGACCGATATTTACAACACCGGAACGTTCAGAGAAGATGCCGCCAAGTGCAGCGAAAATGAGCGCCGTAGAAAAAACAAGCGTCGTATTGAGCAATTGTCCTAACGTCAGCAGATCCATCTATGACACCTTCTCTTTCTTCCGCTTGAGGTAAAAGGGCTTAAGCACCCAGCGGACAATTCCTTGTGCTGCAATAAAGAATATAATCGAGCCGATAACAATACGGATCAGCTCCGGCGGAACATCCGCCCCGAAGCTCATGCCCGCAGCACCGTAAGTCAGCATACCGTAGAGAATGGCCGCCAGAATAACACCCAGCGGGTGTGTCAGTCCGAGCAATGCTACGGCGATACCGTTAAAGCCGTAACCAGGTGAAGCAGCGAATACGGACTGGTAATGGAATACGCCCAGCACTTCACCCGCGCCTGCAAGGCCGGCAAAGGCACCACTGATAAACATGGCCTTAACAACGTTACGGCCGACATTCATCCCCGCATATTCAGCAGCATTCGGGTTGAGACCTACAGCACGCATTTCGTAGCCCTGCTTGGTCTTCCATAAGAAGACATAGAAAAAGATTGCCGCACAGATCGCAATTGCCGTTCCCCAGTGAACCCGGGCATTATCGAAAACCCCGTTCAGGAAGGTCATGGACAGTGAGGCCGGAATGTCCTCGGAACGGTTCTGCCCCTTGAGTAGCAGGAAGTTTCTTACAATGTAATTCGACAGATAAAGCGCGGTCCAGTTCAGCATGATTGTAGTTATAACTTCATTAATTCCGCGTTTTGCTTTCAGGTAGCCGGCAATTCCCGCCCACAGGCCGCCAGCAAGTCCGGCACCGATTACCGCAAGCGGAACCAGCAGGAACGCCGGCAGGCCTGCCAGCTTAATCCCGATAAGGGAAGCGGCTGTCATCCCGATAAGCACCTGTCCGTCTGCACCGATATTGAACATCCCTGAGCGGAAGGCAAAGGCTACAGCAAGACCGGTGAACATCAGCGGCGTCATTTCACGGATGGCTTCACCGAAATCATACGGGCTGCCGAATACCCGTTTGAACAATGCGGAGTACGCGGCTACAGGATCGTATCCGCCTATCAGCATTACGACGGCTCCGACCAGGAAGCCCATTAAAATCGCAACCAGAGGCACAATGTAGCTGTCTGTTGCGAAGATTTTTTTCAGTCTATGCACCCGCATTTCCTCCCCGCTTCAAGCTGCCCGCCATCATCAGACCCAGTTCCTGATCATTCGTATCCTGCGGGAACACTTCACCGACGATTTGGCCTTCATAAATAACGGCAATTCTGTCGGATACATTCATAATTTCATCCAGCTCAAAGGAAATCAGCAGTACGGCTTTGCCTTGGTCACGCTGGGCGATCAGCTGCTTCTGCACAAATTCAATTGCCCCTACATCCAGACCGCGTGTCGGCTGTGCTGCAATGAGCAGGATCGGATTTTTGTCTATTTCCCGAGCAATAATAGCCTTCTGCTGGTTACCGCCTGACAAGGAACGTGCCTTGGTCTCTATAGAAGGGGTGCGGACGTCAAACTGCTTGATCAAATCCTCAGCATGGCGGTCAATCACATCCATTTTGAGGAATCCGGCCTGATTATAAGGACTCTTATAATAAGTTTCGAGCACCATATTCTCGCTTACGCTGAAATCAAGCACCAGGCCGTGCTTGTGGCGGTCCTCCGGAATATGGGACACGTTCATTTCGGAAATTTTGCGTGGTGACAGGTTAGCAATCTCTTGTCCGGATACAGTAATAGAGCCTGAGTCAATTTTGCGCAGTCCGGTAATGGCTTGAATCAGCTCACTTTGTCCGTTGCCGTCGACCCCTGCAATACCAAGGATCTCCCCTGCCTTCACTTCAAAGCTGAGGCCGTTCAGGACAGGAACTCCATCCTTGTTCTTGCTGTTGACACCTGTCAGCTTCAGCACACTGTCACCGACATGCGGAATCTGCTTGTCCACCTTGAAGGTTACCCCGCGTCCGACCATTTTCTCGGCAAGCTCATTCGGGTTCGTTCCGGAGGTTTCAACCGTATCAATCACTTTACCCCGGCGGATTATCGTAACCCGGTCAGAGATCTGCATGATCTCCTTCAGCTTATGCGTAATCAGAATGATGGACTTGCCCTCTGCAACGAGCCGCTTCATAATCGCCATCAGCTCTGTTATTTCCTGAGGCGTCAATACAGCGGTAGGCTCGTCGAATATAAGTATATCTGCTCCGCGGTACAGGGTTTTCATAATTTCTACCCGCTGCTGCATGCCGACCGAAATGTCATGAATCCGGGCATTCGGATCAACCTGCAGGCCATACTGCTCGGACAGCTTACGAACCTGTTCCGCTGCGGATTTATAGTCGATTTTAAGACCCTTCTTCGGCTCCAGGCCAAGAACGATATTCTCGGTCACCGTAAAAGGCTCCACTAGCTTGAAATGCTGGTGAACCATACCAATGCCAAGCTCAATAGCTTTATTGGGGCTATCGATAATTACCGGTTTCCCGTCGATTTCTATGCTGCCTTCATCGGGCTGGTACAGTCCGAATACGATATTCATCAAGGTTGACTTGCCTGCCCCGTTTTCCCCGAGCAGTGCATGAATCTCCCCTTTTTTGAGCGTCAGACTTATGGAGTCGTTTGCTACAATACCGGGAAAGCGTTTTGTGATTTGCTTCAACTCTACGACAGGAGCCGCAGCACTCATGGAATCACCCTCATCACAGAATATATAAATACCTTACAGACACGGTTAACCGCCCTGGACGGGGCGGCTATCTGCGTCAAACCAAATCATACCTTAACAGGGAACAAGGCCAGCTTAAGGACCGGCCTTGTTTCCTTGTTCTATGCTGTTACGCAAAAGAATTAAGACAAGTATTACTCACCTGGAACAACGATTGTTCCATCGATGATTTGTTGTTTGTATTCTTCAACCTTAGCCAGGATTTCAGCGGAAACGTTAGCCTTGGAAGTCTCAGGAAGGCCTACGCCGTTGTCTTTCAGAGTCAGTACAGTTGTAGTACCGCCTTTGAATGTTCCGTCAACAACCTGCTGGGACACTCTCTTAACCGCTTCGTCAACGCGTTTGATCATGGAAGTCAGGGTTACATCATCGCCAAATTCCAGGGATTGGTCTTTGTCTACACCGATAACCCATACTTTGTCGCCGCCTGCATCGTTGCGGGATTTAGCTTCATTGAACACACCGTTACCAGTTGCGCCTGCAGCAGGGAAGATAATGTCGTTGCCTGCGTTATACAGAGTAGCAGCCAGGGATTTACCAGTGTCAGGCTTGTCATATGCACCTGCATAAGTGATGCTTACAGTTGCATCAGGGTTAACCGCTTCTACGCCGGCCTTGAAGCCAACTTCAAAACGCTTGATAACCGGGCTTTCCATACCGCCGATGAAGCCTACTTTGTTAGTTTTTGTAGTCAGACCTGCAACCACACCAACCAGGAAGGAGCCTTCATTCTCAGCGAATGTTACGGATTCAACGTTAGGAGCGTCTACTACGCTGTCGATGATCGCCAGGTTAGCATCCGGATTTTCTTTAGCAACCTTCAGAAGCGCATCACCAAGGTCAAAGCCGATACCCCAAGTCAGGGCATAGCCGCCTTTAACGAATTGGTTAAGGTTTGGCTCATAGTCAGCACTGGAGTTACTTTGCAGGTATTTAATCTCAACGCCCGCTTCTGTTTTAAGAGCTTCAAGAGCTTCCCACGCGGACTGGTTAAATGATTTGTCATTAACACCGCCTACGTCTGTAACAAGGCCGAATTTCAGGTCGGATTTTGGAGCTTCCGCTGCAGGTGCATTGGTAGCTGTACCAGCGTTACCGCCAGTTTCTCCGTTGGCAGCATTGCCAGAGTTAGCGTTATTGTTTCCGCATCCTGCCAGGATAGCTGTGCAAGCGGTCAACATAACGAGCGACGTTTTCAAAAACTTTTTCATCGATTGTGATCCCCCTTAAAAAATTGGATGTCTTCTGTCTTCTGCTTGGACATACCATTAGCTCAAATTATACCCGCAAAAAAACCTAAAATCCAGTCCATAAATGACCTCAGGTCAATAATTATTTGCATTTTTTCACAAGAAAACGCTTACCGTGACACATTACGTCAGATTAACCTCCACATTGCGTCAGAAAACCTCAAAAGTCATTTTCCTGGGCTAAGTTGTCTATAATATTATTGCACGCCAAACCGTTTTCTATTATCATGAATGCTTACATATCGTAAGAAAAGGGAGTCACTCAAACCATGGAAGATCAACAAATTCATCCTCAAACCTCTCCAGCCTTCAAATACAGCCGCGAATCCCGCGTATTTAAGACAGGACGGGTGTTCCCCAATGACGTAAACAATCACAAGACACTGTTTGGCGGCAAGCTGATGAGCACTATAGATGAAGTTGCTTCGATTTCAGCTATGCGGCATTGCCGTAAAAATGTCGTTACAGCCTCTACAGACTCCGTAGACTTCCTGCGGCCAATCCGCCCTTCTGATTCCGTCTGCTTCGAGTCCTTCGTCTCCTGGACAGGCCGTACCAGCATTGAGGTTTTTGTCAAAATCATTTCCGAAAACCTCTACACCGGCGAACGCGCTGTTGCCGCCACTTCGTTTTTGACCTTTGTAGCCATTGAAGAGGACGGCACTCCCGCACCGGTTCCAGCCATTATCCCCGAGACCGACGAAGAGAAGCTGATCAGCGAATCGGCAGGCGAACGCTCTGAGCTGCGTAAAATTAGACGTGCAAGCAGCAAAAAGCTCGCCGCACAGCTCAGCACCACTAAGTACTGGGAATAGCTCCCGGCCCTTAGCCGCACAAAAAAAGCACCGTCACACGGGTTCCCCCGCAGGCGGTGCTTTTCGGTTATTTATAACACTTACGCGTTGATCTTCTCTTTGGCTACAACAGCCAGGGAGTTGAATGCGTTCAGGTCATTTACTGCCAGGTCAGCCAGCATTTTGCGGTTCACTTCTACGCCAGCCAGTTTCAGGCCGTATACAAGCTTGCTGTAGGACAGGCCGTTCTGACGAGCTGCTGCGTTGATACGAACGATCCACAGCTTGCGGAAGTTACGCTTAGTCTGACGACGGTCACGGTATGCGTAAACCATCGATTTCATTACTTGCTCTTTAGCCGTTTTAAAAATGCGGTGCTTGGAACCGAAATAACCCTTTGCCAGCTTCAATACTTTTTTATGTCTACGACGAACTACAAAGCCGCCTTTAACTCTTGCCATAATAATAAACCTCCCAAAAATGTGTGATCAAACTATTTCAAGTTAGCAAGTCCTTGTTTCAAACGTCTTACATCCCCAGGGGCCATAACAGGATTACCGTTCAATACGCGCTTAGCACGTTTGGACTTGTGGGACAGCAAGTGGTTCTTGTGAGCTTTGTAGCGCAGAACTTTACCGGATCCGGTGATCTTGAAGCGGCCTTTCAGGCTGCTATGTGTTTTCATTTTAGGCATGGTGTTTCCTCCTTGAATATTATGCGGCGCCAAATTGCTGTGCAAGTGACTCCAAATTTATTGGGGCTTAGGAGCCAGAATCATAATCATGCTGCGGCCTTCCAGCTTAGGCTGGCGCTCCACAACAGCTATATCAACCACTTCATTCTTAACGCGTTCCAGAATTTTCTGGCCGATATTAGCGTGGGTAATCTCACGGCCGCGGAAACGGACGGAGCACTTCACTTTATCGCCTTCACCCAGGAATTTGATCACATTGCGGAACTTGGTTTGATAATCATGTTCTTCAATGTTAGCACGGAACCAGACTTCCTTAAGATCAACGATCTTCTGATTCTTACGCGCTTCTTTCTCTTTCTTCTGTGTTTCATAACGGAACTTGCCGTAATCCATGATGCGGCATACCGGCGGTTTCGCCTGCGGAGCTACATTGACTAAATCCAAATTCAGATCAATCGCCATCTGCAGCGCCTCGCGGATCGGCGTAATTCCGATTTGCTCACCTTCCGCTCCAACCAACCGGACCTCTCTGGCCCGAATTTCATCATTGATCATATGTTCCTTACTGATAACGCTCCACCTCCGGATCTATTTGAACAATTTGTTGTGGTTCTCCATAAAAAAGGGGTGCCGGTAACTCCCGACACCCCGTGTTTGATCAACGTTCATGAATTCTAAATTCATAAAGCATTGAGATCAAAACCAGCTGACGTATTGCCAGTCAGGTGAGAAGCCGGTGCTTCTGCTTGCAATCCCTATGTTTTGCATACTTGAATACTATACACCAATGCACAAAGCTTTGTCAACACCTGCAAAACAAAAATAGTAACTGTTTTGACCTATTATATCTGCTTGCTCTGCACTTCCTCAAGCCGGACAACCCGCGTATGCTTCGTGTGGCTCCACTGCTTGTTGTTCTGTGTGAAGAACGCATAAAATGTAATCGGGTACCAGGACAGCAGATAAATCGGGAAGACCAGCAGGTACAGATATACCTTCTTGTACTTCACCTTCTCCAGCGCCATCGACAACAGGAACGTCAGAATATTCGCACCGACAGCTACAAAGCTCAGCCAGATCGGCAGGTGTCCATAGATATTCGCAATATTCGGGCCGTCAAACAGTGAGGTGTCGATCCACATCACTGCAGTCATTAGAAACGTAAGCAGAACGATGTAGACATTAGCCCCATACAGCGCCAGGTCAAACTTCGTCAGGCTGCGCTCCTTGATACTCTGCCACAGCAACGGGAAGAAATAACGGCGTGCTACTGTAAAGTGGCCCTGCATCCAGCGCAGGCGCTGCCTGGAGGAGGCTTTGAAGGTCAGAGGCTTCTCATCATATACCTTTGCATCATAATTGAATTTCGGATAAACGCCCTTGGAGGCACTGCGCATGGTAAATTCAAGATCCTCTACCAGGCTGGTAGCGCCCCAGCCCATTTCCTTAAGCAGGGCGGTTTCGAAGCACATGCCGGTTCCGCCCAGGAAGTTAGCCATCTGCAGATTATGGCGCGACAGCTGCCACAGGCGGTTGATGTACCAGTAGGATACACCGTAAGCCGCTGTGATCCAGGAGTCCTCCGGATTCTTTGTATCAATGTAGCCCTGGATAACCCGGGCACCGGAGCAGAGATCATTGTTCATCTCCATAAGGAATTCCGTATGAGCCAGATTGTCTGCGTCAAACATAACTACAGCGTCATATTGGCGCGGCATGGCCCAAAGCTCCTTCAGCATCCATTCAATGGCATAGCCCTTGCCCCGCAGGTTGTTGTTGGTGCGGACACAGGCGTTCATGCCGTGCTCCCTTACGATCTCCGCCGTCCCGTCGGTGCAGTTGTCGCAGATGACAAATACATCGTACAGATCCCGGGGATAATTAAGCTGCTTCAGGTTTTCCATGAGCGCGCCTACAACCTCTTCCTCGTTGTGTGCCGCAACCAGTACTGCGAATGATTTTTCCGGTGCAAACTGCTCCTTTTTCTTTTTGCGGTGCAGCCCAAACAGCGAAAACGTAAACTGATAAACTGCAATTGCCGCCAAGATCACCTGGAGCGTAACAAACAGTGCGTCTGCCATGATCTTTTGATGCCCCCTTTTTCAATAGTCTGCCTATTTTATTTGTCTCTGGCAGTTTAAACGATGTTGCTGACCCTTTTGTTGCATCCCTTACAATAGATAAGCAAATACCCTTTTCCGCGGCCAGGCGTTCATTTATTTATATCCCGTTTAAAAGATGGTACAGGGATTCCCGTTGAAACGGTTTCCTCATTTTCTCAGTTACCTTTTAAACGCGTCCGGTCCGCTTGAATCATTGTACGGTGTCAGGGTTCTTAAGTCAAAACTGACAAATTCCGCGCTTAACCAGAGCTTTTCCTTGAAATGGACTACCTATAAAACGTATGATAAAGTCAGCTTTGGGGTATTAATTTGGATTGGCGGCAGCAGCGCCAACTATCCTCAGCCGGACTATCGGAGGGACAAGATATGAGACATTTATTCATGAAACTACATCTCTGGGAGCGCCGTCTTTTCAAGTGGATCAACGGCCGTCTGCATAACCCTTTTCTGAACTTCTGGCTCTTCTATCTTACCCATCTCGGCGGCGCAACAAGCGCTATCGGCATCAATGTGTTAATCTGGGCTTTTGCGCCTCCGCCGCTCAGAACTACAGGCCTTCAGGCTCTCACAGCATTGGCCGTCAGCCATCTTCCGGTGGCCGTCGCCAAAAAGCTGTACCCTCGCATGCGGCCGTATCTGGCGCTTCCGGGGACCAATACATTCCACAACCCGCTGAAGGATCATTCTTTTCCTTCAGGCCATACTACGGCTATCTTCGCCTCTACGGTTCCCTATATGGCAGCTTATCCTGCCCTTACCGTTGTTTTGCTGCCGCTGGCCTGCATCGTCGGCTTTTCGAGGATTTATCTGGGGCTCCACTATCCGTCGGATGTCATGGTTGGCGCAGTAATAGGCAGCGGGGTTGCAGCCGGCACGATTGCCCTGTGGATCTGAAGTCCGGCAGGCAAGGACCCGGGAAAACCATTTTGGGAACAGGTGAATCAAACATTGCGCAAAAAAAGAGTACTGTTGCTGTCGGAAGGTTTTGGCGCAGGACATACGCAGGCAGCCTACGCATTGTCGAGCAGCCTGCGCAGCCTGTCGCCTAATATTCAAACCAAGGTGCTGGAGCTGGGGAACTTTCTCAACCCCAAAATGGCTCCGCTGATTGTATCGGCCTACCGCAAAACAGTAACCTCACAGCCGAGGCTGATGGGGTATGTCTACCGGCACCAGAAATCATTTAACCGTCTTACCACGCTTGCCCTGCACCGCTTATTTTATACACATACACAAAATATTGTGCGCCAGCTAAAGCCTGATATTATCGTCTGCACCCACTTTATTCCAGGTGCCGTCATCTCACGCCTCAAACGCCTGGACCCGGGCTTCAAGGTCCCGCTCGTTACGGTTATCACCGATTATGATGCTCATGCCAGCTGGATCAGCCCCGAGGTGGACCGTTATTTCGTCTCCACTCCCGAGGTCAAATCCAAGCTGCGCCGGCGCGGCGTATCCGCCGCCAAAATCCGGGTGACCGGCATGCCGGTTCACCCGAGCTTCTGGGAGCATCCCGGAAGGCAGGATATTCTAGAGCAGTTCAGCCTGCAGGACCTGCCGACCGTGCTGGTCATGGGCGGAGGCTGGGGTATGATGAACGACGAGGTCGTCAACGAGGCGCTGGCCGGCTGGCGGGAGAAGGTGCAGATTGTCTTTTGCCTCGGCAGAAACGAGAAGCTGCTGGAGGAGATGAAGGCAGATCCTGTATACAGGCATCCGAACATTTCCCTGATCGGTTTCACCCGCGAGATCGACAAGCTGATGGAGGTTTCCGACCTGCTCGTTACCAAGCCCGGCGGAATGACCTGCAGCGAAGGCCTGGCCAAGGGCATTCCGATGCTTTTTCATAATCCGCTGCCCGGACAGGAGGAGGAAAACGTACGCTACTTCACCTCGGCCGGGCTTGGTGAGCCGCTTACCTCCCTTGAGGCGATAGACAAATGGATGGAACGGCTGCTGTACCATTATGACGAGGTGCAGGAGAAACGGAAAAGCCATCTGGAGGATATAGCCAGGTTTCACCCGTTGCAGAGCGCCCAGAGCATTATTGATATGCTGGATTAGCCCGGGCAAGAACCGGGCATACAAAAATGGCAGTTACGGGGATTCCCGTAACTGCCATTTCTGTATTCGCTGAGCGGATATCAGCTACAGCCGGTATTTATCCAGCCGGGTGGCCTGATAACGTGCCAGCGCTTCTGCTCCGACGATTGCCTCGCAGCGGTGAATATTCACACCGCGGTTATAGAACTTTGTCTCATACTCCGTCATGACATGCTCTTCGTTGATAACGCCGTCTGTATGCAGGTCAAGCGAAATATTTTTCATCTGCAGGCCGAAATCGGCGAAGGCGTTCAGCGAGAATTCGAACAGGCTGCGCGAATCCGTCTTCAGATGAATTTCACCGAGCGGGCTGAGCAGCCCGCGGTATTTGTCGAGGAAGCGCGGATGGGTCAGGCGCCGGCGCGCATGCTTGCTTTTTGGCCAGGGATCACTGAAATTCAGATAAATCCGCTCCAGCTCGCCTGGTGCAAACACTTCCTCCGCATAGTCAATGTTCGCCAGTGCCACCTTCAGGTTGGGCGGGGTCTCATGTCCCGCAGGCTCCCAGACCAGTCTTGCCTTCTCCGCCGCACGGCGGATCAGCTCATCGTACATATCAACGCCGATAAAATTAATACCGGGATATTTAAAGCTCATCTGGCTGATAAACTGCCCTTTGCCCATTCCGAATTCAACATGAATCGGATTATCGTTGCCGAACACCTCCGACCAGCGCCCCTTAAGGCTCCGTGGATCGAGAACCACCAGGTCTGTCTGTTCCTCCAGGCTTTCACGTATTCCTTTTCTTCCGCGTAAACGCATAGTATTCCTCCGCTTGTTCTCTTATACACTGCTCATTACTGCTACTTGAAACATTGTGCCGAACTTGTCCGCAAAAGTAAAGGGATTTACTCTAAAAACAGCAAAAAGGAATTCTCCGGAGGGCAGGAAGCGGCCGCTGGAGAATTCCTTTTTTGTTGTATTTGGAATTGGGGTCCATTTTTCAACAGTTCATAGTCTACCTTGCCGGCGAATCAAAATCAAATTTCTTTTCAAAAGCGTTTCTGATCTTGCGCTGTGCTTCGGTCTTGATCTTATGATTTCCGTTAAATTCAACGCCGGTAAGCGCCAGGGCCTCATCGGGAGTCAGCTGTACATCAATCGAGCCTTTACCTTCGGCATAAGCCGTTTGAGAATTCATCGTGATCACCTCTTCGGTTTAGTATGGGCGGGACGACACGAAAGTATGAATTCAGGGATAGAGTTTTTAAGTTGCTGCAAACGTTTTTTTACAATTTAAATATAACATATTGTGTAAGCATTAACAAGCGAAATCGCGGGTTTTCCCTGCCTATTTTTCGTCTTTTTTCCGGGTGCCAATGTTACGCTTGACGCTGAATTTTGTTACAATAGACGGGTTAGAAAGAAATGGCTGTACTTCTTTAAACAGACCGTACGCCTGTACGATGCAAATATAAGGATTATGCCGGCCCGGCTGCTGATGCCTGGCTCTCAAAATGAACGTTCTTATATTTAGGAAAGGAGCTTCACCGTGAGTCTTTTACAGACCTCCTCTCCGCTGATGTGGGGAGATAAACGGTTCCATACCTGGAACTACGAAATGCGCGGAACTATGGATACCAAGGTGTTCAAGGTTATGCTTGATGCCGGCTTTACCTGTCCGAACCGCGACGGCTCAATTGCCAAGGGGGGCTGCACCTTCTGCAGCGCCAGAGGCTCCGGTGATTTCGCCGGCAGCCGCCGAGACGATCTGGTCACCCAGTTCAACAAGGTGCGTGACCGCCAGCATCTGAAATGGCCGAACGCCAAGTATATCGGCTACTTCCAGGCCTACACCAATACGTACGCCCCGGTTGAGGAGCTGCGGGAATATTATGAGGTCATTCTGCAGCAGCCGGGCGTGGTCGGCTTATCCATTGCCACACGGCCCGACTGCCTGCCGGATGATGTGGTTGAATATCTGGCGGAGCTTAACCAGCGGACCTACCTTTGGATTGAAATGGGCCTGCAGACGATCCATAACTCCACCTCGGACCTGATCAACCGTGCCCATGATTCCCAGTGCTATATCGACGCTGTCGCCAAGCTGCGCGCCCACGGCATCCGGGTCTGCACCCACATCATTCACGGCCTGCCCCAGGAAACCCACGAAATGATGCTGGAGACCGTATCAGCCGTAGCTGCAATGGATGTGCAGGGGATCAAGATTCATCTGCTGCATCTGATGCGCAAAACCCCGATGGTCAAGCAGTACGAAGCCGGCCTGCTGCGGTTCATGGAGCAGGACGAATACGTTAAGCTGATCGTTGACTCGCTGGAGCTGCTGCCGCCGGAGATGATTGTCCACCGCCTCACCGGGGATGCACCGCGCGAAGCCCTGATCGGGCCGCTCTGGAGCCTGAAGAAATGGGAAGTGCTGAATGCGATTGATGCCGAGCTGGTTGCACGCGGCAGCTGGCAGGGTAAGTACTGGAGGAAGGGCTGATGGGCTTCCTGTCCGTTCTCAGCTTTGCCCATAAGTTAACGGCGGAACGCCTGGCCTCCGGCGGGCTGGCCGTTGACGCCACCGTGGGAACCGGTGCGGATACGCTGTTCCTCGCAAAGTGCGCGGGCGCACGCGGCGGGGTGTACGGGTTTGACATCCAGCCTGCGGCGCTTACGCTTGCGGAAGAGCGCCTGCGGCTGGCCCGGGAGGAAGCGCCTGCTGCGCTTGCTCCCGTAACGCTGCTTGCGCGCAGCCATGCAGCGATGGTTGAGGCCGTGCCGCCGCAGTGGCACGGCCGTGTCTCGGCGGTGATGTTCAACCTCGGCTATCTGCCGTCAGGCGATGCCGACAAGACCATCATCACCGAGACCGGGAGCACGCTGGCTGCGCTGGCTGCCGCCCTGACGCTGCTGCGTCCGGGCGGCATTATTACAGCCGTGCTCTACCCCGGCCACGACGGCGGCGACCGTGAAGCCGCCGCTGTGGAAGCGTGGGCTGCGGGCCTGCCGCAGCAGCTTGCGCAGAGCATTATTTACCGACAGCTGCAGCGGGCGGCCGCCCCGTATGTCATCGCAGTTGAGAAGAAAAAAGGAGCTGAACCGTACGATGGCAGTAAGCAAGCTTGAGCACATCGGCATTAAGGTAGCGCAGCTTGAGCAGTCCCTTGCATTCTACCAGGAGGTCATCGGCCTCACCCTGCAGGACATCATCGGGGTACCGGGCGATGGCCTGCGGCTCGCCTTCCTGAGCTTCCCCGGCCAGACCAGCGTAGAGATCGAGCTGATCGAGCGTGAATGGGCCGGGCTGCCTGATGAAGGCAAGGTCAGCCATGTCGCCTTCACCGTCACCGGGATCGAGGCTGAATACAGCCGGATTGCCGGGCTGGGCCTTCCGGGCCTGACAGCGGTCAGCACACTGGCCAATGGCAGCCGCTATTTCTTTTTTGACGGGCCGGACGGTGAAAAGCTGGAGTTTTTCGAGTCAACACGCAGTAAATAGAAAACAGGTCAAACCAATTGGAGAGGAAGATACTGTAATGACAAAACCATATCCGCTCAAGTTTCAGCCGGAGTTCAAAGAACGCGTGTGGGGCGGACGTGCCCTGGAGAAGTTTGGTTTAGATCTGCCGGAGGGCCATATCGGAGAAGGCTGGATGATCGCTGACCATCCGAACGGCGTATCCTCGGTGGTTAACGGTGAGCTGGCCGGGCAAGGCCTGGATCAGATCCGTGAGCAATTCGGCCGGGAATGGTTCGGCAGCAAGGGCATTACCGGAGACGGCACCCGCTTCCCGCTGCTGATCAAGCTGCTCGACTGCAACGATAACCTGTCTGTACAGGTGCATCCGACAGATGATTACGAAGGATTGCCGAAGGGCGAACTGGGCAAAACAGAAATGTGGTATGTGCTCGACGCCAAGCCCGGTGCCAAAATCATCTACGGCCTGAAGGAAAATGTCACCCGCGAAAGCCTGCAGGCTGCACTGGAGAACGGCACCGTAATGGATACCATGCAGGAAATTACCGTTGCCGCAGGAGATGCCTTCTATATTCCGGCAGGCACTGTGCATGCCCTCTGCGCAGGTGTAGTAGTAGCGGAGATTCAGCAGAACTCGGATACTACATACCGCATTTACGATTACGACCGCCCTGGCCTCGACGGCAAGCCGCGTGAGCTTCATATCGAAGACTCGCTGAATGTTACTGCTTATGAAGGCGCAGGCGCTACTTCCATGAAGACGGACAGTGCTGTTGCCGGAGAATGGCTGCAGATTGCCTCTTCCCCATATTTTATCGTGGAAAAAGGGATCGTGAACGGCGAATGGAATCTCGCCACCACCCCGGACAGCTTCACCATTCTGGTCATCTGCGAAGGCAGCGGGCATCTGACCTGGGAGGGCGGCTCCCAGCCTTATGCCGCTGGCGAATGCTACCTGCTGCCGTCTACGCTTGGCGCGTATGGTATTGAAGGCCACTCCACTGTGCTGCGCTCTTATTTGCCATAGGGCAGGCGTAGTTGAGAATGACTGTAATAGCGATTAACCAGGGTATGCTTTCGAAGCAGTTTTGTACGGTGTAATCTCACAGTAGAGTCGCTCACAAAACTTTCAGGAGGACATGCAATGAGGGAAAACAGCTTTACGATGACCGATCCCTTAGGCGTAAATATCCATGTCTATGTATGGCTGCCTGAACCGGAGGCTCCGGTCAGGGGTATAGTACAGATCGCCCACGGCATGTGCGAGACGGCTGCCCGCTATGCGCGCTTCGCCTCGGCACTGACCGCCGCCGGATATGCTGTTTACGCCAATGACCACCGCGGTCACGGCAAAACAGCGGGCAAGGTCAATCTGCTTGGCGACACCGGCGAGAACGGCTTCTACTGGATGCGGCGCGATTTGGTTCAGCTTGCGAATATCGCCCGCTCCCGGCACGAAGGCTTACCCATCTTTCTGCTGGCTCACAGCATGGGCTCCTTTCTTGCCCAGAAGCTGATGTGCGAGGAAGGCAGCGATGTGTATACCGGTTATATTCTCAGCGGCACCAACGGTCCGCGCAATATGCTGCGGGCCGGTGAATCGCTCGCCGCGCTGCAGCTGAGGCTTCAGGGCGAACGGCATCGCAGTGTGCTGCTTAACGGCATCGTATTCGGGGCCTACAACCGCTCGTTCTCTCCTATCCGCACAGCTTTTGACTGGCTGAGCAGTGATCAGCAGGAAGTGGACCGCTTCATCGCCGACCCGTTTTGCGGAGCGATCTGCACGACCCGCTTTTTCCGCGACTTCTTCCGGCTGCTGCGGGATATCCACTGTCAGGAGACACTGCTCCAGCTATGCAAGGATAAGCCGGTCTATCTTTTCTCGGGCGCCAAAGATCCGGTAGGCATGAACGGCCAGGGCGTGCTGCGGCTCGCCACACTCTACCAGGAACAAGGTCTCAGCGACGTAGAGTACCGCCTGTATCCGGAGGGGCGGCATGAGATGCTAAATGAGGTGAACCACGAGGAGGTCACCGCCGATGTTCTCGACTGGCTGGTCCGCCATCTTCCGGCAGAGTCTCTTCTGCTGCAGCCCGCCGCGAACTGAGCGCCATACAAAGTGATATAACCATAAGAAGCCGTTCCTGTGCCGCTGTTTGGCTGAAGGAACGGCTTCTTGCAGTGTAATGCTGCTAGTGCTGTTAGTGCTGTTAGTGCTGTTAGTGCTGTTAGTGCTGTTAGTGCTGTTAGTGCTGCTAGTGCTGCTAGTGCTGCTAGTGCTGCTAGTGCTGCTAGTGCTGCTAGTGCTGCTAGTGCTGCTAGTGCTGCTAGTGCTGTTAGTGTGGTCCACACTGCTCTCTCCAGTAAACTACACATGCCAAAACCCAGCGCCCTAACCTGTAACGGCCCCAGATAACGTTATTTGCTGATTTTTGAGACACTTCAGGTTCTTACGGACTCAGATGCTCTTATCTATGCTGAATCGCGCCGGATTGTGGATTTTCACCTGTCATAAGGTCTCCTCAGTCCGTTACAATTCTCCCTCCCCCTATGCGGGGCATATCAAGGGCTCTCCGGTCCGTTAGAGGTGACAGCACCGGGCGCATCGGGGGTGTAGACGTGAAGCAGCAGATTCGTAGGCGAGAGGAAGCCGAGGTAGGCAGACACTTCGGGTATGTATCTACGCGGCGGACCTGTGCGTAGGCGAGAGGAGCCGAATTATGCAGACACGCGGCGGCGAGGTATGTTCCGATAGATAGTCTGCTCTATGAGCTTGAACCAGCTATGCCCGCAGAAAGGTACAGCAGTACAAAAAAAGCCCTCTTGTTATGAACAACAAGAGGGCTTTTTGCAGGCTGGATATGCGCGACGGACGAACGTGTATGAAAATGTGCTATTAGCCCCTTAGCCTTCCCAAGGGATAATCTGCAGCTCCGGCCATTTCGCTTGCCATTTCTCGGCCTTGCTGCGGTACACGGCTTCACTGATCAGTCTCTTATTCGGCCTTACCGTCAGGCTGAATAAATCCTCCAGACCGAAGGGTGCGTAGATTTGCCATTCTCCGGACGGCTCAAGCCTTGCTCCAAGTGAGGTTACGGATGTCGGCCAGCTGTCTACGGCTGCTTCCAGGCTGGAGTATGGCTGAAGCCTGATTCCGAATTTGTCCTCATACCACAGATGGACGCGGGCCTGATTCTTGATATCCAGCGGAACAGTAATCCCGTTAAAATGCTCCCGCCCCTCAGCTGCCTGTTCACTCTCTGCCTCAAAGCTTAGATCAGCCGGGTCAAAATAAACCAGATCAATATCGCTGATCCCATACTCCGCCGGGCGCCCGGTCAGCTGATTCCATACGGTCTGGACGAGGCAGCCTGCTCCAACGTAATACGGTAACGGCTCCAGAAACTGTGCCCTGCGGAAAACCTCCATCAGCAGCGGACTCTCCGAAAATAGTCCGGCCAGCCGCTCCAGATACAGATCATGATTCTCCACAAGCTTCAGGCTCTGATTCATCTTCTCTCCCGCTCCCTGTCCAGATAATCTTAATCCAACGGCAAAGCATAATACTGCGCGCGCTGGCTCTCATCCTGCTGGTACAGCACAATCAGCAGGGTACTTCCACCGTCTTCCGGTACCGCTTCAGCAACTGCAACTGCTGCAGCCGGCACGTTCACCGCCATAGCATCGGCCTCTGCAGTTTCACTGCCGGCGGTTTCTCCTGCGGTAACCAGCAAAGCCTCCAGAGCTGCATCCGCCCGCAGCCCGCTGATCGAATTCAGCACAGGCGCAAGCCGGAACGGCAGCACCTCGAGCACCAGGAATTTCTGCAGCTCACGCTCACTGTAGCCAGCTTCCGCAAGTGCTGCGGAGACCCGCTCCGGATGAGCGGCGATTTCTTTCATATGGCGCGCCCACTCCGGCTTCTCCAGCGCGTTTTCCCACCAGATTTTGCGCGGCTTGTATTTGTGCCCCAGGAAGTAATCCAGCTTCATCAGTCCTGTAATAATCTCCATTGAAGGGGTATCTCTGTCCATCAGGAACGCATGCAGCCGAGTGAACAGGTCCTCCAGCTGGTGGCCGATCTTCTGCCAGCCCCGCTCCTCCCAGTAATCGCCGAACTCCTGAAAGAAATCAAACGGTGACTCAAAAATATGGCGGATCAGATACTTTACCGTATGATCCAGCCGGTGGCTGTTCCAGTATTTCTCCAGCACATCCTCCAGCCGCTTCAGCGAGATAATATCGGAGAAGGACATGACGTGGGAGCTGAGAATCTCGTATGGCGCATGCTCCATGTAGGTGTAATCGTATTTGGCCGCCTGGGAGCGCAGCCCGGTGCCGCGCAGCATTTTGAGGAAGCCCAGCTGCAGCTCCTCCGGCTCCATCACGAAAACGTCATTAAAGGTTTTGCGGAAGGTCGCGTAATCCTCCTGCGGCAGTCCGGCGATCAGATCCAGATGCTGGTCGATGTTGCCGCTGGCTTTGATTTTCATCACGGTACGGGACAGCTTGGTGAAATTCTGGCGGCGCTTGACCAGCTCATTCGTCTCATCATTGGTCGACTGCACGCCGATTTCAAAGCGGAAGAT
This sequence comes from Paenibacillus sp. FSL R7-0273, assembly GCF_000758625.1. Classification (NCBI taxonomy): domain Bacteria; kingdom Bacillati; phylum Bacillota; class Bacilli; order Caryophanales; family Paenibacillaceae; genus Paenibacillus; species Paenibacillus sp. FSL R7-0273. The sequence continues at coordinate 1,399,052 of NZ_CP009283.1, read as the reverse complement.
ACCCGGCGGCGCGTTCTCGGACAGAAAATCCAGCACCTCAGGCCGCATAATGTCGGCTGTAATCTCGAACTGGAACACGCAGCCCTGATGGTTGTCGATCAGGAACTGGAACATTTCCATCGCATAGCTGCGGTTGATGTTGAACGTACGGTCCAGAAATTTAATGACCTTCGCCCCGTTATTGATCAGATAGAGCAGATCCGACTTCACCCGCTCAATATCGTAATAGCGTACACCGACCTCAATACTAGATAAGCAGAACTGGCAGTTGAACGGACAACCCCGGCTGGTCTCAAAATAAACAATCCGCTTGCTTAGATCCGGCAGATCATCGGCGAACCGGTGCGGTGTCGGCAGCGTGTTTAGATCGCTTTTGGGACGCGGAGGGTTGACGATCAGCTCTTCGCCCTTACGGTACGCTGCTCCATAGACAAAATGGAATTTGCGCTCATCCCGCAGCTCCTGCAGCAGATGGTGGAAGGTCTCCTCCCCGTCACCGTTAACGACAAAATCAACGCCCGCCTCCCGCTTCATCCAGTAGAGCGGCTCATAGGATACTTCCGGCCCGCCCAGAATAATCTTAACTTCCGGCAGCACCTGCTTAAGGATACCGACCAGCTTGATCGTCTCCTCGATGTTCCATATATAACAGGAAAAGCCGATCACATCGGGCTTCTTCTGGAATAGGTCTGACACGATATTCATCGCAGGATCTTTGATGGTGTATTCCGCCAGCACAATATCCGGGAATTCATGCTCACTGTACGCCTTAAGGAGGCGGATGGCCAGCGAGGTGTGGATGTACTTGGCGTTTAATGTGGCCAGGACGATTCTCATGCCTTATAACCTTCTTTACATATCATTTTGAAAAAACTCCAGAAACGGCTTGCCGTATTTCCGGTACTTCACTTCCCCGACACCCTTCACTCTCAGCATCTCCGCTTCCGTCTGCGGGCAAACCACACTCATCTCACGCAGGGTCGCATCATTAAAAATAATATAAGAAGGCACATGCTCGCGCCCCGCCAGATCGCGGCGGATCAGGCGCAGCTGCTCGAACACCGTCTCGTTGACGGCGGACGGTGAATGATCGTAGCCCCGGCTGCGGCTCCGTCCGGAGCCGGCACCGCCGGTAACCAGCGGCCGGGCAACCCGCTGCTGCACCTGGCGCTGGCCGCGCAGCACCTCGGCTGCCAGCGGCTGCAGCCGCACTACCGGATACTGGCCCTCTGAAAGGGCCAGATACCCCTCCGAGATCAGCACATTGATGCTCTCGGTAATTTCCTTCTCCGTGCGGCTCGACATCGCACCATGCGTCGGCAGCTGCTCAAAGCCGTACTGCAGCACCTTCTGGTTACGGGAGCCCTTCAGCACCGAAGCGACCAGCGCCACCCCGAAGCGCTCCCGCATCCGGTGGATGCAGGAGAAAATCTTCTGCGCGTCTACGGTCATATCGACCAGCTCGCGTTCATCCGTGCAGTTACTGCAGATGCCGCACAGCTTGTCTTCATCGTCTTCGCCGAAATAAGCAAGCTGCGCGCTGCGCAGGCACCGGGTCGTATAGCAGTATTCAATCATCTGCTGCAGCTTGCGGTATTCATTGGCCTTGCGCTCAGGGTCCTGGGGATTCTGCTCAATCAGGAATTTCTGGGTCATAATGTCCTGCGCGCTGAACAGCAGGATACACTCACTCGGCTCCCCGTCCCTCCCGGCGCGTCCGGCCTCCTGGACGTAAGCCTCCATATTCTTCGGCATGTTGTAGTGAATAACATAGCGCACATTGGATTTGTCGATCCCCATCCCGAATGCGTTGGTCGCAACCATGACCCGGATGTCGTCATAGAGGAAGCCTTCCTGGCTGTCCGCCCGTTCCTGGTCGCTCATTCCGGCATGATAGCGGCCTGCGGCAATCCCCGAAGCCTGCAGCCGCTGGTGAAGATCATCGACCTCTTTGCGGGTCGCAGCATACACAATGCCCGGCTGGTGTGAATGACTTGCGGCATAGTCGAGCACAAATTCGCGCTTGTTCTCGCCGCGCAGCACCGACATCGCCAGATTGTCCCGGCCCAGCCCGGTCATGAACACGCCCGGCTGGCGCAGACGCAGCAGCCGGACCATATCCTCCATTACCTCCGGTGTCGCCGTCGCCGTAAAGGCGGCAAGAATCGGCCGCTGCGGCAGCTCCTCGACAAACGGCGCTACTGCCAGATAGCTGGTGCGGAAGTCATGTCCCCACTGTGATACACAGTGCGCCTCGTCTACAGCCACGCAGGAGATAGAGAGGCCCGCCATCTCCAGGCGGAACCAGTCCAGCTCCAGCCGCTCGGGCGCCACGTAGAGCAGCTTCAGCTCGCCCCGGCGTGCGGCGCGGATCCGCTCGTTCACTTCCTTGCCGCTCAGGGTGCTGTTAATATAAGCGGCCGAAATGCCGGCCGTGGTCAAGGCATCTACCTGATCCTTCATCAGTGAGATCAGCGGCGAGATAACAAGTGTCAGCCCCGGCATCAAGAGCGCCGGAACCTGATAACAGATCGATTTGCCTCCGCCGGTCGGCATAATACCCAGCGTATCGCCGCCTTCGAGCAGATGCTGTACGATTCTTTTCTGGCCTTCCCGGAAATCGGGATAGCCGTAATATTTCTGCAGTTCAGCCTGCGCCTGTTCCATAGTAGGTGCTTGCATATTCATCGCGATCATAACTCCTAAAAGTTTCTGAGAATCTCCGTTATTAAATCCGCTTTTTATCCAAAAATCACTTTCACGGCAAAAGCTTCGGCTTATAATATCCTCTCTTTAGTTTACCGGGCAACGGGGCATTGAGCAACCGCAGAAAGGACAATTCAACACCTGCTCTACACTGCTGTATGTACTTTATTCAGGGCACTATACCCGCATAGCCCGGCTAGAAAGAACCCTTCTTTAAGAGGATCCTGCGCAGGCTTACATAAAAACAGCAGCTGCAAGCAAGACTTTATAGTGATCTTCTAAACTGCCAATCCAAAGGAGGCGGACCCTCTGCAAGCCTGGAAAGAAAAATATACTTCTTATCTCAATAAGCAGCAGTCCGGCTCTCCGCAGCTTTCCGGTGATGACAGCGTGAGCCGCAGCCTGACCGGCAACCTGGAGCAGCTCCAGACGATACTTGGGGATAACGGAGACCTGGTAATCCGGGATTTCCTGCTGTTCGGCCAATATGAGGCTGCACTGGTCTTTTTATCGTCACTTGTGAATGAGGAGCAAATCCGGGAGCATATCCTGAAGCCGCTGCTGGTCTGCCCGGATAGCCCTCCCGGTACTCCTGAGGATCTTGATCATATCATCCATTATGTCTGGACAAAAGCAATCCAGGTCACACAGGGCAATTCTGAGCAGAAGCTTGATCAGCTGCCCCCTGCCATCGTCAAAGGCAATCTTGCCCTGCTGATAAACGGCGTACCCGAGGCCCTTTTGCTGGATATGCGGCAGATTGAACTGCGCGGTGTAGACCAGCCGCAGACGGAGCAGGTCATCCGCGGACCCCGGGAGGGCTATGTGGAAAAGCTGGAGAACAACCTTGCTTTACTTCGCTATCGGCTGCAGAGCACAGATCTGCGGATCGAGATCAGCCCGCTCGGAGCCCGGACCCGGTCAAGGGTTGCCTTATGTTACCTCGACAGCCTCGCCGATCCGCAGCTCGTAGCCGAGGCGATGCGCAGAATCTCCATTATTGAGACCGACGGGATCATCGATGCCGGTTATATTGAGCAGTTCATTGAGGACCAGCCGCTATCTCCTTTTCCGCAGGTGCAGAACACCGAGCGGCCGGACAAGACCGTCGCAGCGCTGCTGGAAGGCAGAGTTGCAATTCTTGTAGACGGCTCACCGTTTGCACTCATTGTCCCGGCCCTGTTCAACCAGTTCTTCCAGACGGTCGACGATTACACCGAGCGGTTCATCATGGGCAGCCTGATCCGGCTGATAAGGCTGATTGCCCTGGCCAGCTCGCTGTTTTTCCCTGCCCTCTATGTTTCTGTAATCTCCTTCAACCCGGAGCTGATGCCTACAGACTTCGCTGTCGCCATCTCAGGGGGACGGGCAGGCGTTCCGTTTCCGGCGGTACTGGAGGTGCTGATTATGGAGGTATCCATGGAGGTGCTGCGCGAGGCAACCATCCGCCTGCCGCAGATGATCGGCGGCGCCCTGTCCATCGTCGGCGTGCTCGTCATCGGCCAGGCTGCGGTGGCAGCCGGGCTGGCCAGCCCGATTACGGTTGTCATCGTGGCGCTGACGACCATCGGCTCGTTCGCCACGCCGGCCTATAATGCGGCGATTGCGCTGCGGATGCTGCGGTTTCCGCTGATTCTTTTGGCCGGAATGTTCGGCCTGTACGGGGTTATGATCGGCACAATCCTCATCATTAACCACCTGCTGTTCCTGGAGTCCTTCGGCGTGCCGTATATGTCCCCGTTTATTCCCGGCAAATGGCGGGACTGGAAGGATACGCTGGTACGGGCGCCGCTCTGGTGGATGCGCCGCCGCCCCAGCTTTCTGCATGTCCGGGACAGCACGAGACTCCCGCAGTCTGTTCCGGCAGCATACGAAGACCAGATTCTCCAGCAGGGAGGCGAAGCAGATGAGCAATACCCGTCAGATCACGACGCTGCGGACCGCAGCCGTAATCGGTAGCACCATTATCGGAGTAGGGATCCTCAGCTTTCCCCGATACATGGCTGCTGCCGGAGGGAGCGGTGCACCGTTTGTCGCCTTTTGCGGCATCGCTATCTCCATTATCTGCTTCTGGCTGCTGGCTTCGTTATGCCGGCGCTTCCCCCGGGAATCTCTGTTTGTCTTTAGCCGCCGCCTGATCGGGAAGCCGCTCTCGTTCATATTCGCCGTGCTGATCCTGCTCATTTTCATCCTGCTGACAGGGCTCACCGCACGCCAGTTCGGGGATGTCGCAACCACCGTGCTCTTTAAAAAAACGCCTATTGAGGCTACGGTTTTCCTGATGCTGCTGCTCTGCCAGCTCTCCTCCAGAAGAAATATCATTAAATTTACTTATATTCACTTCTTCTATCTGCCGCTGATTATTGGGCCGATTCTCTTTATCACGCTGCTGTCGATGCGCAATATGGATCTGCTGAATCTGCAGCCGGTGCTGGTCATGCCTTCGGCAACGTTTTGGAGAGGTACGGTGGAGGCCAGCTACCTGTTCCAGAGCTCTTTTATCATCGTGCTGCTGGTCCCCTTTATGCAGAAGCCGAAGCAGGCCGTGCGGGCCGGTATTCTTGCCATCGCTATCGCCGGTCTTATCTACCTGCTGATTGTTATTGCCGCTATCGGGCTGTTCGGCTCCGAGGAAACGAAGCTGCTGATCTATCCCACTCTGGAATCCGCACGTTCAGCTGCTGTAGGCGAAGGGTTTCTGGAACGGCTGGACGCTATCTTTATTATCCTGTGGGTTATTTCGGTCTTCACCACCTTATACAGCACCTACTATCTGGCCGCTTGTCTGCTTCAGCATCTGTGCGCCTTCCGGGATCAGCGGATGAGCTCCACCCTTATCCTGCCGGTTACCTTCATCATTGCCGCTCTCCCTTCCAATGTATTCGAGACCTATAGCTGGTCCCTTGCCCTGGGTACTGCTTCCATGATTATCCTGTCCCTGTACCTGTTCCTGTTATGGGGCATGTATCTGCTCCGCCGCTCCCGAAAGCGGGGTGTAGCGTAATGAGGCCGCTCCGCAGCTGCGCCCCTGCAGTGCTTGTCCTGGCTATCCTCGCCCTGCTGCTGACAGGCTGCTGGGATCAGGTAGAAATAGAAGACCGGGCACTCGTGCTCGGCCTGTCCATCGATGACGCTTCGCCTGAAGAAATGGCAACGGAAGAGCAGGTGACCCACCTGGACAATACAAAGCTGCCCGGCCGGGGTATCAGCGTGACAGCCCAGATTGCGGTTCCGGGGCGGGTCCCCCTCGGACCGGGCAGCGGCAGCTCCAGCGACGGGGCCAAAGCTAGTCCCGTGTGGGTAGTGACTGTGGCAGGCCATACGCTGGATGATGCAATGAACAATCTGCAGCAGCAGATCGCCGATCCGCGGTATCTCGTGCATCTGCGGGTTATCGTGATCAGCGAATCTATTGCACGCGGCCGCATGGATGAGCTGCATGACTATCTGCGGCGCAATCCCGAAATCCGGCGCAGGACCTGGATGCTTGTCTCGGAGGGCAGAGCCTCCCGTTTCATGGATGTTGATCCGCCATTACAGCGGGTGCCCACCCTCTATATTCTTTCCATGATGGAAAAAGCGGTCGCTTCGGGGAAGTTCCCCCGGGATTATCTCGGCCGCTTCTGGTCTGCTGATTCCAAATGGGGACAAAGCGCCTACCTTCCTTACGTCGCCCTCCGTGAAAAAGAGAATATACTGATTGAAGGCCTGGCCTATTTCAGCAGCAGCCGGATGATCAATACAACTAAGCCGCTGGAAATCGGCGCCTTTATGGCGATACAGGGCATGGACCCGGGCGGCTACTCTACCTTGTTCAGGACCGAAAAGCTCGGTACCGTGATGATTAAAGTCAACCGCCGGTTCACTAAAACAACCAGCTCGATCAGGGATGGTACGCCCCACTTTAAATACGAGCTCTATTTCGAAGGAGATTTGGACGAGCACTTTGACAGCGATAAGCCAATCAGCTCCTCAGCCGCCCTGCATGAAATCGAGCAGGAATTCAACATCCAGATTGCCGAGGTTGTCCGCGGAGTGATTGAGCGTACCCAGAAGGACCATTCGGATATTTTCGGGATGGGCGAGCAGATCCGTGCCCATCATCAAGGCTATTGGAAGCAGCATATCCACGGTAAAAACGACTGGGAGGAGCTGTACAGCCGGGTAAAGGTGGACATCACCCTTCATATGCATTTGCAGAGAGTAGGCTTGAAGGGCAGCTAAATCTTATCTTGATAAAGGAGGAATGCCGGATGATCCGCTTGCTGGCCTGCACCGCCATGGTGCTGCTGTTCTCCGCGCTGGTGCTGCTGGCGGTTGACCGGAATATCTACCGGACCAGCGGCTGGGTCCGCGATTCCAAATATGCGGCTGTCACGGGCTGGACCTGTACAGGTGCAGCAGGGCTCATTCTCGCCGGACTGCTGATTTACATGTAGCCCTCCGTGGCCGAAGCATTGCCGGCTGTCTCGCTTGGCTTTCGCGGCGGCTCCATAGTATTTCTTCAGCACCCGTGTTATATTGAAGAGTACTCTACTACAGGACGGAGAATGCAGTTATGAACACAAGAAGAAATCCCAAGGAAGCGTCCAGACGGGGCGCCAAGCCAGGTGCCTCCTCCCAGGCACAATCACAGTCAAAACCGGGTGCAAGAACCCGTTCCAATAAACCGGGCGGCAAGACTGCTCCTTCAGTCAGGGCAAAGGCTGCGCCTCAGGTCAAAAGCTATACCGTATCCGAGCCGGCTGAGCTCCTGCCGTTCCTGCTGGACAAGCTGAGCGGGCGCGGGCGCAATTCTGTTAAGTCGCTGCTGTCCCGCGGGCAGGTATCCGTGAACGGCAAAGCCGTTACTAAGCATAACTATCCGCTGCAGCCGGGCCATACCGTAGCCATTGACCTGGAGAAGCAGGTTCAGGCCAAGGAGATGGCCGGACTGACCATCGTCCATGAGGATGATGATCTGATTGTCATCCAGAAGGATGCCGGACTGCTGTCCATCGCCACCGGTGAGGAGGATGAACAAACCGCATACCGCCAGCTCATGGAGCATGTGCGCCTGAGTAATCCGCGTAACCGCATCTTTGTAGTACACCGGCTGGACCGCGACACCTCTGGAGTGATGATGTTCGCCAAAAGCGAGGCGGTGCAGCAGAAGCTGCAGATGAACTGGAAGGACACGGTCAAGGAACGTTCTTACGTGGCGCTGGTAGAAGGAGCCGTCAAAAAAGCTGAAGGCACGGTCAGCTCCTGGCTCAAGGAAACCTCCACGCTCAAAATGTACTCCAGCCCGCATGAAGGCGACGGCCAGCATGCCGTAACCCACTATAAACTGATCCAGGCAAACCGCCACTTCTCCCTGCTGGAAGTGCGGCTTGAGACCGGACGCAAAAACCAGATCCGTGTCCACATGGCCGACATCGGCCATCCGATCGCCGGTGACAAGAAATACGGTGCCGAAACCAAGGCAGTAGGCCGGCTTGGCCTGCATGCCCGTGTGCTCTCCTTTGTGCACCCGACAACCGGCGACCTGCTGACCTTCGAGAGTCCGATTCCGAAGACTTTCCTGAAGTACACCGCCCCGGCACCGGCGAATTAAGGAATAATACGACGGCAGATGGCCGGGGCAGAGAATGAATGAGCAGCAAGCAGAGTTTGAATTGGCCGAGGCTGAGCTTGGTCTGACCGGATTGAGTATGGTTTGACCGGAATCTGAGCTTAATCTGACCGGAGGCTGATATGGCTTGACCGGAGGCTGAGCCTCCTCCCGAGTAACAAAGCAGATAGTTGCACTTTGTGCAGCTATCCTGCCTGATTTTTGGAGTTTGTCCATGATAACTGCACTTCGTGCAGTTATTTTTGCGTTTTCCCTGTAAATATCGCTAAATTGGCGAATATAACTGCACAAACTACAGTTATTCTCTCATTTTCCCGATAATACGTCGGAATAAGTGTATAAAGTGCAGCTATGTCGGTATGCGATCTGAGTTACCCAGTTCGGGGCCGCCTTACATGAAGCCTGCCCGGTGCTCATCTCCCCTCCCCCCGTCAATGCAGACACATCGGACGGGCTCCAAGCCGGAACATTTCCGCTCTCTTTTGCGTCATGATACAATAAAAAGAAAAAGGTAAGAAGGTGCGTCCTTGTTCCACCCTACTGTTTTTGACAACATTAAGATTGCCTTTGAAAACCAGCTGTACGACTACGATAATCTCGACGGCGTGCTGACGATTACCGGCCGCACTGACCTGCTTAATCTGGCCGTTATGTCCAGGGAATTCACGCTTGCCTTCAAGCTAACGGACGGAATCAGCGTAACCTCCGAGGTCGTCCTCCGCTCCTCAGTGAAGGAGCTCAGCGATGAAATTCTGGAAGCCCCGGACAGTAATCCCGGCTGCAGCCTGCTGCTCCGCTTTTATATGGAAATTACCGACACAGCGCTTCAGTGCCCTGCAATTGAACGCATTCTGACCGGCATCTGGGGGCCTGAGCTGAAGCCTGAGCAAATCTTAAGCTTCCGCTATGGCGAAGAGGAGCTGCTCTACAGCAACTGTATCCAGCTTACGTTCAAACGGCAGATCACCGAGGAGCAGATGGAGGATATTCCGAGCCTGCTGAACCATCTGCTGCAGAGTGCGGAAGAGCTGGAAAGCATTTAATCTGACAACGGGGTGATCATGGTATGAGATTTCTGCCAACTGCCAAAAGCCACATCTGGTTCCGCTGGATGGCCGTTTACGGTCTCCTGTTCTGGGCAGTGCTGCTATTGTACCGTTTTGCAGTGCTTGCTGAGCCTTTTGATATGATGATCGCCCTGCGGTTCGGCCTGCTTGCACTAGTGGTGTCCGTACTGCTCAATCTGCTGGGCTGGCTCGGTGGAAAGCTGGTCTGGTGCCTGTCCACAGCCGGGCTGATTACCGGACTTATCCTGATGTTCAGCTACGCGTACAGGGATATGTCCGGCTGGGAGGATCTGGCGGGCTTTCTAACCTTCGTGCTGTTTACACTCGGCGGCTTTGCGCTGGGACTGGTGGCCGAGGGGATTTATTTTCTGGTCAAGCGCAGGCGTGAGGGCTGAAGCAGGCTTTTAAAGTACCTGTATTCGTATCTGTATCCGCTTCTGTTTCAGAGGAATCCAAGATGAGGTGACCCCCTATGTCCACTTCCCTTCTGACTAAAAAAGCGCTGGCCCGCTCACTCAAGCAGCTGATGGAGCATACGCCGCTGAATAAAATTACCGTAAAGCTTCTGGTGGAGGACTGCGGATTGAACCGCCAGACCTTTTATTATCATTTCCAGGATATTTTTGAGCTGCTGGGCTGGGTTTACCGGACAGAGGCGGTTGAGAGCATTGCCCGGTACCGCAGCTACAGCACTTGGACCGACGGCTTCTATAAAATTTTCTGCTACATCGAGAACAACAAGGCCTTCTGCTGCAATACGCTGGATTCCCTCGGGAGAACACACTTGGATACGTACCTGTATGAGGTGACAAGCGATCTTGTTATGGGTGTGCTTCAGGAGCTGTCAGCCGGGATGGAGGTCAGCAGTGAGGACAAGGCGTTTATCGCCAATTTTTATACTCTGGCCTTCACAGGACTGATTATTCAATGGATGCGCAGCGGCATGAAGGAGCAGCCGAAGCATATGATTGAACAGCTGAGTATGATGATAGAGGGTAATTTCAGCAATGCGCTGCATAAATACGAGAACAAGCTGGTATAGCCTTAGGCTGTCCGGCTTTTTTTACATACACGCCATTAAAGGATCCAAAGTCCGACCAGCCGGCCGTCCCCTACATATTCTGTATATTTTTGTCAAATAACTAGACACTTCATGCCAAATGACCAAAATCCGGACACTCCGGCGGTTTTGATTATACCCTCTGTTCCGCTCCTGGATTACATTAGGGGCAGCAAGTGAACAGCACATCAACAACCCTATGGAGGCGACTTTTGTGACAAAAGAGCACGGTAACCGGCAGGTTTATTTTGTAGGCGGCGGCATTGCATCCCTTGCGGGAGCGGCTTATCTCGTCAGGGATTGTGATTTTCCCGGGCAAAACATTCATATTATTGAAGAAATGCACATTCTCGGCGGCAGTAATGACGGCGCGGGCGATGTGGATCAGGGCTATGTGATCCGCGGCGGGCGGATGCTTAATGATGAAGTATATGAAAATCTGTGGGAGCTGCTGAGCACCATTCCGTCTATCGACCATCCGGGACAATCGGTGCGCGAGGAGATCATCGCCTTCGATACTGCTAACCCCACTCATTCCAATGCGAGACTGATCGACCGCAGCGGCAAGGTTCAGGATGTGCTGTCGATGGGCTTTGATATGGCTGACCGGCTGGCAATGGGTAAGCTGATCATTACGCCGGAGGAAGCGATGGGTAAGGCGCGGATTAACGACTGGTTCGGTCCGCATTTTTTCGAGACCAATTTCTGGTATATGTGGGCGACCACGTTCGCCTTCCAGCCTTGGCACAGTGCAGTCGAATTCAAGCGGTACATGCTCCGCTTCATGCATGAGTTCCCGCGGATTCAGACCCTGGAGGGGGTAACGCGCACTCCGTATAACCAGTATGATTCCATCATTCTGCCTCTGCAAAAGTATTTGGAGCCGCACGGAGTGGACTTTTCGCTGAAATGTACCGTAACCGATCTGCAGTTCAAGGACGGCGACGGCATTACGGTTACGCAGATGAACGTGTTGCGCGAGGGTATTGCGGATGTCATTGAGGTAAAAGAAGGCGACCTCGTTATCGTCACAAACGGTTCGATGACCGAAAGCGCAAGCCTTGGCTCAATGAGCTCTGCCCCTGAGCTGAACGGCAAAGGAAGCTCCTGGAAGCTGTGGGAGAACATCGCCGCCAAAAAGCCGGGGCTTGGCAATCCGTCCCCTTTTGCCGATTATGTGGACGAATCTAAGTGGGAGTCGTTCACCGTCACCTTTCAGGATTCTGTCTTCTTTGACCTGATGGAGAAGTTTACGCGCAACCGGGCCGGCACAGGCGCGCTTGTTACCTTCAAGGATTCCAGCTGGTTCATGTCGGTTGTGCTGGCCTTCCAGCCGCATTTCCGCAATCAGCCCGAGCATGTCAAGGTGTTCTGGGGCTACGGGCTATATCCGGACAAGGTCGGTGATTTCGTCAACAAAAAAATGTGCGACTGCACCGGAGAAGAGATTATGCAGGAGCTCATCGGCCATCTGCATTTTGAGGCGCACCGCGATGAGATTATGGCTACGGCCAATTGTATCCCGTGTATGATGCCGTACATCACCGCCCAGTTCATGCCGCGGCTTGGCACCGACCGGCCGAAGGTTGTGCCGGACGGATCGACTAACCTGGCTTTTATCAGCCAGTTCTGCGAAATCCCGGATGACGTCGTGTTCACTGAGGAATACTCTGTACGCGCTGCGCGAACCGCTGTCTACACTCTGCTCGGCATAGGCCGTCCGGTGGAGCCGATCCGCCAGTACCATTACGATGTGCGGACGCTGTTCGCCAGCTTCGTGACTTCGTTCAGGTAGCGGGCCGGGGTTATTCTGCGAAGCTCGCTGCGGTTGAATGCTGTAAGCTGCGGGCCCGCTGCGAATATATTGCAAAAAGCCAGATCTCCATTTGCCGGAGATCTGGCTTTTTCGTGTATACTATGCGGCGGTGTAACAGTGCTGAGCAAGCTCGCGAACAAGCACCCCGTCATTCTAACGGACCGTATTGCTCTTATTCAGCCCAAATCCGCCAATTTGTCACGCTAACGGACTCAGTTGCACTTATCGGCCTTAATTCGCACATCATTTCAGATTATGAGAGGCAATAACGTCATCTGAGTCCGTTAGAATCCACAACAGCTGGTTTGAAGCTGAATAGCGCCTGTGGTGTCCGTCCCTCGTATTTAAGAGTTTCTCTCACAAATACTCACTCATTCGCAGGATTTCAACGTACTGGAGTAACAGGGAGTGCGAGTTAATGGTGGGGGTTGAGCTGCCAGGAGCGCTAGGGGCATGCAGGAACAAAAGCAGCGTATGACGTGCTTTAATCCAAGGATATCCTGCATACTCCACTTGGCCCATGGAGGTTCACCCTCCCAGATCTCTACGGGTCTATGCCCTCACATTCCTTCGTTACACCTGTCCATGGCGTGGAGACCGATAGCGTTTAGTTAACGGGTCAAGGCCCTTCCGGACACACACACTCGGTTCTCTTATACATGCAATGTTGTAGAATCCTGCGAACAAGTCAATTCTCGTGGTTCCAATTTATGCGGCAACTGGGGCTGCAGATGCACTTTGGTATGATTCCCCTCGCTGGACCATACCGATCAGGATACGAGCCAGCTTGCCAATCAGTTTAAAAAGCGACGCCTGCTTCTTCATGCCCCGTTCCTGGTTGTGCGTATGCCACCGCTTAAAATCCGGGTTTTGCCGCACCAGATTCAGCATTCCCCAGTAGAAGTGCTTGCGGAGCATGCTGTCCCCCCGCTTGGAGAGCTTGATTTGCCCTTTGAACTTACCGGAGGTACACTCAGCCAGATTCAAACCGGCTCGTCGTAACAATTGCCTGCCGTGCGCATACAGGCGCAGGTCGCCCGCTGAGGCTAGAATGGCTGCCAGCGTCATCGTGCCAAGACCCGGGATACTTCGTAATTGCTCAGCCAAAGGAATTTCTTGCAGGATCCGCCCGAGGGCCTCCTCTATTTCACCGAGCATGACGGTTACCTGCTTGTAGGTTTGAATCAGGCGGTAGAGGTCTTGCCGTGCTTCTTCCGTTGCTCTCGTATCCCCAATACTGCGCGCTGCTGCTGCAAGTAACGCGCCTGCTTTCGCTCTGCCACTGACGCCGGAGGCCCGTTTCATCCCTTGCTTGCGCCAAAGTTTAATCACCTCATCCACACTCAGTCTCTTTAGATCACATGGCAAAGGACAAGCGTGGAGCGATGCTAGCGAACGAAGCACTGTCCAGTCCGGAAAGACTTGGCGGAATTCGGGGAAATAAAGGTCGATCCAGCGGACGATTCGATTGCCCAAGCTTATCGATTGCTTTACCCAGTACTCTCTGTCACTCATGAGTGTCTTTAGACGCTCAAAAGTGGCTTCCTGAGTCACATAGTCTGTGTAGTAGCCGCGACTGACCACGTCTGCAATGACAAGCGCATCCTTGGGGTCATTCTTGGATGGGCTATTGTCCCGGTTTTCCTTATTACGGTGGGTGGTCACCGGGTTCACCAACACCACCTCAATCCCTTGTTGAAGCAGCCAATTGGCAAGGTTAAACCAGTAATGCCCCGTAGGTTCAAGTCCAATAAGAAGGGATGTTAGCCGGTGCTTGCTCTGGGCTTCTTTTACCCAACGCAAAAGCTTCTCAAAGCCTTCTAGCGTATTGGGAAAAGACAGATGGCGGGGAGTAAGCGAACGCCCGCGAAAATCGGTCATCTGCGCGGCGTGCATATCCTTAGCAATGTCGATCCCAACCACTACATGCTGCACCGTAATTCGCTCAATACGTTGATTCGTTGTTTCGTTTCGGTTAAACTTCATAGTAAGCGCCTCCTGATGAGTTTTTGGGCTTCCGACCCCTTATACTCTCATCATACGAGGCGCTCTTGTTTTTGTCTAAGCCAATAACTTAGCGAATACAGGAATGTTTAGCCGGAATGGGTTTGCCGGGTTTGCCGGGTTTGCCGGGTTTGCCGGGTTTACCGGGTTTGCATTTGGCTTGGCATCGCTCCAGCAATTTCAGCAATCCGCCGCCAACGGGTTCGGCATTCCGTCAATCGGATCAACAATCCGCCAGCGGATTCTTTAATATGCTGCAATTCAGCAATCAATCAGATGCTGCAGGAGCCGTCATCGCAGCCTTCGCCGTCCGGAGCCTGAGATTTAGGCTGGCCGACAACCTGCAGTGCAGGCTTACTCTGCTCCTCCGCCCAGACGGTGTCGAGCACCTCAGTAAAGACCGGGCCGGGCTGGGCTCCGGAAACAGCATACTTATTATTGAAGACAAAGAACGGTACACCGGTCACATTCAGCTGCCGGGCCGCATCAATATCCTGATTCACCTCAGCCGAATAAGCATCGCTGTTCAGGACTGCAGCTACTTCTTCCGCATCAAGGTCTACTTCGGCAGCCAGCGAAGCCAGGACATCATGCTTGCCGATATTCACCGAATCAGTGAAGTACGCTTTTAGCAGACGTTCAGTCAGCTCCTTGTCTTTGCCTTTGGTGGCAGCGTAATGGCTCAGGCGGTGTCCGTCAAAAGTATTGGTAGGCACCAGTGTGTCAAAGTTAAACTGCAAGCCGACGCCCTGCGCCTGCCCTGCAAGCTGTTCGTTCATCGCAATAGCCTTATCGCGGGTCATTCCATACTTGGAAGCCAGCATTTCATGAATGTCTCTGCTTTCATCTGTCCGGGCTGTCGGGTCGAGCTGGAAGCTGCGGAATACAACCTCCACCTTGTCGCGGTCCGGGAATTGGCTCAGCGCGTGCTCCAGCCGTCTTTTGCCGATGTAGCAGAACGGGCAGGCATAATCAGACCATACATCTATTCTCATTGTGAGTACCTCCTAATTGTTGTGCATGCTTAGTTAATGTAACCCTTGGCCTCTAATCTGTTGCGTACGCGTATACCAAGGCTCATTAACAAATAATACGTCACTTACAATTATATAGTTATAAACCGAAAATTACAAACGTATTCTGCAGCTTCGCACACGCGCCGGGTTAATCTGTATTAAAGGAGCGTGAGCTGATGGAGGAATGGTCATTGCTTGACTGGTTCACCCGTATGCTGGGAATCATCTTTTTTATTCGCGGAATCCGCTATACCCGGGGCAGGACGGTGGAATATCACAATGCTTATGGAGGAAAAAGCACTGCTTCAGATGATGCAGATCCTAAAATAAGGAATATTGTGCGTGTGGCCGGAGTAGTTGGCATTATTTTGGGTCTGTTAATGATCATTTATGGCGGGGGCGTGCTGGATATCCTGTTTCCTTTTTTCTGAGCACCGGGCGCCAGTTGAAATATTAGTTAAATCCGAAACTGTGAGCGGCGGCCGTATACAAATTGTGGAGAGTCTGAAGGGTATAGGACTTCTTCTCAGCTGCGTTTAAGAATTTAATTGGAAAAGTAATACTTAATTCCGGTTTTCCTCGTACATTATAAGATTTAATTGGAAAATCATCATCTAATTCAGCCTAAATGCGGCATTAGGAGTAAAATCCATACTTTTAGGTGCACTTTCTCCAACTAAACTAGTCTGCAGGACAAATGGCGGGGTAATAAGTGCCTTTTTTTCAACTATATAGATTGAACTTAAGAATTTATGTTAAGGAAAGAGTGGCGGAGGAGAATTTTGGAACTGGAAGAGCGGTAGCGACCGCCTTTGTCTGCGGATTTCAACCGTTAAAAATGGTATAAATCAAGAAATCTGCAGACAACAGCGGCTGGAAGTCCAAACATTCTCTGGAGTCACATGCAATCCCAAAACAGCAATATTATTAGTTCATTCTATATAAATCAATTAAGCAGTGCACTGAAAGCCCCAACTGCTGGTCAGCAGCTGCAAATTTCAGAAAAACCGTAAAAAAGTACACAAAAGTGGTATATACGGCCTCCCCGGGGTGAGGGTACACTTGGGTTAACAAGATTATCCGGCAGCATTCTTAATCCAAGTCAAATGGACGGCTCAGGGCGTCCCGGAAGGAGCAGCAGCATGCATGATGTATCCATAGTCATTCCCACGCGCAACCGGATCAGCGATCTTACGCTGTGCATTGAATCCATCGGCAGGCAGACCGAGCTGGAGGATGTTTCGATCGAGCTGCTGATTGTTGACGACGGCGAGATCGAGGACAGTGTCCTGGCGCATTTCCGCAAGGTACTGGCCCAGATGCCTGATGCCGAGCTGCATTATTACCGCAAAACCAAGCCCGGCGTCTGGCTCTCCCGCTATGAAGCACTCGGGCTGATTGACGGGGAGATCGTGCTTAGCTTCGATGATGATGCCGAGCTGGACGACCCGCTCTATATCCGCCGGATGCTCGACACCTATGCCTCTGACCACTCCATTGTCGGCGTCGGCGGCATCGCCAAGGGCTTATCCAGCAGTGCGTCCGGGAAGCTGCTGGGCAGACTGACCTGCCAGATGTCGGCCTCACCGGGCAGGTTGTCAGCCAGTACGTTAGCTGGTTCGCTGCTGCTCTGGGGGGAGACGGACAATATTTTTGAGACCGACTTCTTCCACGGCTGCAACATGTCGTTCAAGCGGGAATCGCTGAAGGATATGAAGCCCTATCCCTGGATGACCAGCTATGCCGTAGCCGACGACATTTACATGTGCCATCTGGCCAGCAGATACGGCAAGCTTGTCATCAACCCCGAGATGAAGATTACCCATCATGAGTCACCAAGCTCGCGCGACAAGGCCGGGCGGGTAGCACGGGCTACCGCGGTGAACCATTATTATCTGCTTAATCTGCGCAAAGCACCGGTCAAAAATTACGCCGCCCTCCTCTGGACGCTTACTTATCTGACCGGCAAATCTACGCTGAAGCGTAATTTTAATGCCGTATCCGGTTATGCCAGCGGCATTTGGTTTGTCCTGAATCCACGAAAGAACAAATACAGGGAGTTCATGCTGGACTAGCAACACACATCCCCTCCCCCACAGCTGCGTTCCCCGCAGCCAGCCGCTGCCCCGCATACCAAAACACCCGCTGCGCCTTCACCAGGCGTGCGGGTGTTTTGTCATTCTATTTAAGCCGTCAGCTCCTGAACGGGACTTTTCGTCCGTTTGCCATGCTGGCGCAGGAAATACAAGAACGTCAGGCCGAGGAATACCACGGCATAGCTTAGCAGATATACGATCTGCTCACGCATCAGGGCGTAATCGCCGCTGGCGATGATCGCCTTGTAGCCGACAATGCTGTGCGTCATCGGCAGCCACGGATTAACCTTCTGCATCCACTGCGGAAGCAGCTCCAGCGGGAAGGTCCCGGCACTGGAGGTCAGCTGGAAGATCATCAGTACAATCGCCAGGAAGCGGCCCGGATTATCCAGCCACGTTACCAGCGCCTGGACAATCATGGTAAAGGTGAAGCTGACGAGCAGGGTGAACAGATAGAATAGCGGCACGCTCTGCACCTCCAGCTTCAAGCCGTACAGGAGGACAGCATCGGCAAGCAGCGATTGCAGCACGCTGACCATGATGAACATCAGCGTACGGCTGGCGAACCGGCCCATCGGCGATGCATCCGGCACATTCGATTCCCGCAGGGAGAATACGGTTGTGAACACAAGAGCCCCCATAAAGAGCGCAAGCGATAAGAAATACGGGGCAATGCCCAGACCGTAATGATCCAGCTTGCGGTCCGTGTTCTCGACCAGCTTGACCGGCTCGGCGAACATGCTGACTGTATCGTCGCTGGAATTCACGCTGGCCGTTTCTGCTGCCGCGTCACTCAGCTTCTGCGCCAGCTCGCCGCTGCCGCTGGCCAGCTTGCCGGAGCCGTCCTGCAGCTCAACGGCACCCTCCGTCAGCTTGCCGGCGCCTTCCGACAGGCCGTCGACGCCTCCGGCCAGCCTGGTCAGCCCTTCAGCCAGCTGCGAAGCACCCTGCTTCAGGGCCGAAGCCCCGGCAGCCAGCCTGCTGCTGCCGGAGGTCGCATCATTCAGCTTGTCGCCGAATGTGCTTAAGCCGGTGACCAGCTGCGTTCCGCCGCTGCTCAGTGCAGCAGCGCCGTCATACAGCTGCTGCTGCACCTCCGTCAGCTGCGTGCTGCCCGCCAGCAGCTGCTCCTGGCCGCTGTGCAGCTGCGCGCTGCCGGCGGCCACCTGCTTGCTCGCAGCCAGCAGCTGCTGGAACTGCTCGCTGTCCTGCAGCTCCGGCGTCGCTGCGAGCAGCTGCTCCAGCCCGGCCGCTACCTGCCCGGCACCATCAGCCAGCTCGCCGCTCGCCGCCTCGGAGGCCGTCAGCCCAGCGGTCAGCTTACCGCTGCCGTCCTTGGCACCCGCCAGCCCGGCGGCCAGCTGCGAAGCTCCGGTCTGCGACTTCGCCGCGCCTTCCTGCAGCTGCTGCTCCGCTTTGGAGAGCTGGCTGAGGCCGCTGGCCAGATCTGCTGTTCCGTCAGTCAGCGTGCCTGTGCCGTCATTCAGGGTACCCGCTCCTTTATAGAGCAGCTTCAGGCCGCTCTGCAGCTCGGTTGTGCCGCCCGACAGCTTGCTCAGGTTGGTCTTCAGCGTAGACAAGCCGTCTGTCAGCTTGTCTGCACCTTCCTGCAGCTCGCTTGCCCCGCTGCCCGCGTCATCAAGCCCCGCAGCAATCGTATCCACCTGATCGTACATGCTGCGTGTATAGGCTTCAGTAATTTTAGCAGACAGCTTCGACTTCAGCTTATTCATGGCACTGTTGCCGATCTGCCCTGCGACAAAGTTATAATCACTGTTCGGCTCAAAAACAATTTCCGACTGCACCGGCTTTTCCTGCGTCAGAGTAGTCGCGTTTTGCGAAAAATCAGCAGGAATCGTAATCGTCATATAATAGCGGTTATGCGCCATACCATCTTCCGCTTCGGCTGCATCAACGAACTTCCAGTTGAAATCGGTGTTTGATTTTAACTCGTCCACAAAATCATTGCCGGCCTCCATCGTCTTCCCCTCATACTGCGCGCCTTTGTCCAGGTTCACTACAGCCACGGGGAGCTTGCCTGTATTTCCGTAAGGGTCCCAGGAGCCTTCCACGAGAAAACCGCTGTACAGCATCGGCAGTGCCGCCACACCAAGCAGCGTAAGCAGCAGCATCGGCTTCCCGAGCAGTATTTTTAAATCCTTCCAGAATACATTAATGGCTCTCACAGGCTTCACCCTCAATCTGTTAATTGTAAAATCATGAAAACTTTCAATCTTATTCATTATTGGCGGAAAAAAACAGCCCGTTACAGGCCAGGGTGTTCAGCGTTACTTGAGAATACCGTTTGAGATGAACAAAATCATGTGCTCCTTGATACGGGCTTCATCCAGCGGCTCATGCGCCTTGTTCCACTCCGTAGTAAGCGCCAGATAGAGGCGGAGAATCATAAAGGCGGCGACGCTTGAATCACAGGGCTTCACTTCACCGCTGCTGATAGCAGTCTCAATCTGCTGCCTTAGGAAGTCTAGAGCATAGTCCTCCATCCGTTTGACCCCTTCGAGTGCCTGCACCGTACCGATGTCACGCACTTCCTGGGCCAGCTTGACGAACAGCTCATGATCAGAGCGGAACTCCAGGATGGAATCAAGCAGATTAAACAGCTTATGAATAAAGGTGTTATCCTCAGCGGCGATCCGGTTCATCACCGAGGTTAACTCCTGCGAAGCCTTGTCCAGAATTTCCTCGAACAGCTCCTCCTTGGTCTTGAAGAACGTATAGATCGTTCCCTTGCCGACATTGGCGATCTTGGAAACCTGCTCCATCGTTGTCGCTTTATAACCGAATTGTACAAAGGATTTGGTTGCCGCCTGAAGAATTAACGCTTTGCGGTCGATAGACATCGTTCGGGCTCCCTTCTGGGTAACAGCAGCATAATTGACTAAATTATATTTCTGGTCATCCGGTCATTCACTAATTTAACATGTCTGCAGGCAGATGACAACCATTTATTTAAAATTTAATCCTTTCCCGGATCGTACCTGACTCTCCGCAAAATGTCATGAAAGGAGTATCCATTGCCGTCTTTTCTGGGGTATGATAAGAAGGATGTGATCTTGAAACTACATTATGGATGGTGGAATATGTTTAAAAACAAAAAAATGCTGCTTATTCTGGCCGGTCTGGTCATTGTTGCGGCTGTTGTTGTCTGGCTTGCTGTAGGCGGTAAAGGGGATGACAGCGGCAATACCGCTGCAACCGAAACCCCGGGAGGCGCAACCGTAACCGAAGAAGGCGGCACCAAAGCGCTGGCGCAGACTTTTTATATCTATGATACCGTTGTGAACATCAAGATATTCGGCAACGACGCCACCCAGCAGAATATGGATGATATCCAGAGCATGCTGGAGCGGATGGATACCCAGTTCAGCCGCACTAAGGAAGACGGAGAATTGTACGCCGTGAACCGGGCGGCCGGCAAAGAAGCCGTAGCTGTATCCGACGAAACACTTGATATTGTAAAGCTCTCTATTAAATATGCTGAAGATATGGACGGGCTGTATGAGCCGACGATCGGACCGCTGGTGGATCTGTGGGCTATAGGTGAAGGCGGCGAGCGCGTGCCGGATCAGGCCGCAATAGACACCGCGAAGAGCCTGGCCAACTATAAGGATATTATTATTGATGAGAACGCCAAGACCATCAAGCTTGCCAGAGAAGGCATGGTGCTGGACATGGGCGGAATCGGCAAGGGCTATGCCGCTGACCGGATCGCCGACTACCTGAAGGAACAGGGGCTGGACAGCGCAATGATCAACCTTGGCGGCAGCAGCATTATCGCCCTTGGCAACAAGCCAAACGGCTCCCCTTGGAATATCGGCCTGCAGGACCCGGACCAGAGCCGCGGCACCCAGCTGGGCACGATTAAGATCACCGATGAGGTTATTGACGCTTCGGGTGTCTATGAGCGCTATTTCATGCAGGATAACATCCGTTACCACCATATTCTTGATCCGCGTACCGGTTATCCTTCCCAGAACGGGCTTAAGAGCATCACCATTATGAGTCCAAGCGCGACAGATGCGGATGCCCTGTCCACCGGCGTATTCCTGATGGGCCTGGAGGAAGGCATGGCATATCTGAAATCACTTCCTGAAGATGTCGAGGCTTTCTTTATTACCGATGACAACAAAATCTATGCTACGGACGGTATCCGTGAACGGCTGCAGCTGACCGATCCGACGTATAGCTTCGCAGATTAACCTTATATTCCTATGCAAAAAGGAGGAGGCGCTCAGCCCCCTCCTTTTCATATCCTTTCCCCTACCCTTCACGATCCTCCGCAATCAGTTCGCCCGCCGCCGTGTCCGGATTCAGCCAGAGCTCAATTAAATCATGGGTGCTCTGCACATCCTGCTCATCTAAAATGTAGTACCACTGATCCGTCCGCTTATCCGTCCCCTGCAGCATATGGCTGCTGATTTGCGGAGCGCCGCTTTCAAAGATAATCTTCTTCGCCAGATCAAGCATAAGCTCGGCTCTCATATTTGTTTTGAAATTATCCCCGGCAACGCCCATAATTTCTTTGATATTAGCGATATTACTGATATTCTTCATCCGGTCTAATACTGCCTTAAGGAATATTCTCTGCCGCTCTGTACGCTTGAAATCCGAATCCTCCCGGTACCTTACATACATCAAGGCTTCCTTTCCTGAATAAATCGGCTTATTAGGCTCAATACGAAGCTTCTCATGCGCCGGGTTTTTATTCTCAATCACCTTGGTAACCGGCAGCTCCACCCCGCCTATTGCATCCACCACCTCCACCAGTCCGCTAAAATTAATCGTTGCATAATAATTTACCGGTGCATCCAGCAGGTGCTCAACCGTATCCACACTCATCTGCGCGCCTCCGTACGAATGAGCTGCATTAATTTTTGTGTTTTTTCTTGCTCCCTTGACCTCTTCTGCCCCGACAATTCTGGTATACGAATCCCGTGGAACCGAAATGAACAGGACTTTATTGTCTTTCGGCCGGACCACTGTGTAAATAATGGAATCGGACAGGCCGTTCTCCTTGCCCCGCTGATCTGTACCCAGCAGCAGCAGAGAGAATGGCGGACTTTTATCCAGGTTTATTGAAGCATCCTCTGCTTCATCCTTGTTATTGCTGAGCGGAACATAGGAATTCTTAAGCGTCCCTTCTACGGTCGGTGCGACAACATGGTCAAACCCGAACATCATTAATTCCTTGCGGAATATAAAGGACAGGCTTCCTGCAATAAAAATAAACGCCAGAAACGTGAGCCATGCCTTTCTTCTGCGCTTACTTTTCTTTTTGAGTTTGTTCCTGCCTGTTCTTTGCAAGGGCGATGACGGGACCGGGTTATTCTTTTTCATTGGTCAGCGAACCTTTCCTTGTTCTATAATTTTACTCTATTTTACATTTAATGACTCTGGTGAGGGTATGCTTTCTATCATGCTGTTAGGATTTTCTTCCCAAAATTACAAGATTACCAATTCAAGCAATATAGCTTTAAGTGTAGTTCATACAACTAAAACACCTGTTTTTCACCGCATCTGCCGTTTAACTGCACTCTCTGCAATTAAAAAACGGGAAAATGCTGATTCCTGCTGTCTTGGGCTAATTTAATTGTACGAAATGCAGCTATACGCTGAAAAAGCTGATTCTACTGATTTTAATTGCAGAAAGTGCAGCTATATGGAGTTATACACAAGCCCAACAGAAAGGCCTCATATATAACCTCAACTTAAAGTATTTATAGAGGACACAAAAAAGCGCCAGAGCCAAGGCTCCGCCGCTTGCTGTTATCTTTATATTCCGCCAGCCCCTCAGATCAGGGGAAGCCTGCTGAACTCCTTGTAATCTGCAAAAATATAGCTAGGCACATGCTCCGTACGCGGCTCTCTGCCGCGGGGATTGTACCAGCAAACCTTCCAGCCTGCCGACAAGGCGCCAACCACATCATTATCCCACGTATCGCCGACATACAGCGAATTCTCCGGAGTGGTTCCCGTAGCCTCATTGACATGCCTGAAGATCGCCGGGTCCGGCTTAGCCAGTCCGACCGCATCCGAAATGAAGATCATCTCCGCCGGAATCAGCTTGTCGATACCGAGGCCCCGCAGCTTGCTCGTCTGATGCGCTTTCGGCCCGTTGGTGATCACACCCACCTTGTGCCCAAGTGCCAGGAAGCGCCGGATCTGCTCCTCCACCCCGTCAATCATTTCAATGGTATACTGCCGCCCGATATAGGCCGCCTGCACACGTTCCGCCTGCTCCCGGCTAAGTGCGATGCCATACTCGGCAAAAGCCAGCTCCAGGCGCAGCACCCGCGTCTCCTCCAGCTCCATCTCCCCGCTCAGGTACTTCGGCCAGAGCAGATCGCTGTGATGCCTTACCGTATAAAATAATTCCGCATAGTCGAGACTGCCCTCATCCGGCGCCAGCACCTCGCGCACCGCTTCACGGAACGGCACCAGATGGTCGTACAGCGTATCATCCAGATCAAAAAACACTGCTAATTTACTGCTGTTATCCACTACAATTCTCCTTACCTGAAGCTAGTCATTTAAAAATAAGGTCATACGTATAAAATTCCTCGTCCCTTATATAGCCCTGAGCCTCATACAGGCGCTGTGCCCGGATATTATCCGTCATGGTGGTCAGCGTCAGCCCCTTGCTGCCGGTCCTTAAGGCATACTCGCGCACACCTTCCAGCAGCAGCTTGCCCAGAGCCTGACCGCGCAAATGCTCTGCTACAAAGAGATCATTCAGCACCCATAGCCGCTGCATCGTCAGCGAAGAGAACGACGGATAGAGCTGTGCGAAACCGCCGGCCCGCCTGCTGCCAGCCTCATCCTGTACCGCCATAAAAATGACCGACTCTTCTGCCCTCAGCCTGTCCTGTATAAACTGCAGAGCTCCTGCGGGATTGGGCTGCTGCCCGTAAAATACCCTGTAATCATCGAACAGCGGGGCAATCAGCTCCGCATCCTGCAATCCTGCCTGTTCCAAACGGTAAGCTTCCATTCCAGTTCCCTCTTTTCGCCGCCGTGGCTTGTTATAGTAGAATTCTAAAATAACCGCCGCGGCACTGCCATGGAGAGAATGACGGATCATTTGGACAAAAGCTCCAGGCCTCCGCTACTCCTTGGAATCGTAGAAGACATGCCGGGCGCTGATTTTGCCGTCTTCAATATCCAGTATTCCAAAGGAGTACTGCTTCTCACGCCGTTTGTCAGTAGGCGAGCCCGGGTTGAACAGCAGGACGCCGTTCTCCCTGCGCATCAGCGGCTGGTGGGAATGACCAAACAGGATGCAGTCCACCTCCTGGCCTTCAAAGGCCAGCAATGCATTGCCGTCCGTCCCTTTACGGGAGTAAGGGGCATGCCCGTGGATCAGTCCGATCCGCACCCCGTCCAGGGTAACGATCTTCTGTTCTCCGAACCGGCGGATAATCTCCTGGCCGTCGTTATTGCCGGCAATCCCCTCCACCGGGGCAAGCTCAGCCAGCAGGTCATAAATCTCCAGGGCCACCCAGTCTCCCAGATGGAGGATCTGGTCCACCTGGCGGAGTTCCTCCACAAGCGCCTGCGGCAGCTTCTTGGCCGAACGCGGCAAATGAGTATCGGATACGACTCCTATTTTCATCTGATTCAGCTCCTAATCTGCATAATCTCGTACATCTGTCATCGCTTTTAGCGAATGCATATTTTCAGATCATTGTACGATTTGCAGCACACAGAAGCAAGTAAAGCGCTCTCATATAAGGAAGGTGCATCCCTTCTGCGGGAGGTCTGCACCTGATACGCCAGTATTAATCACACTTCAGTCCCGCCAGTTCCACAGCCGTACCTCTCCAATCCGGATACGGCTGACCCAGGCATCCTCCTGAAGCTCAAGCAGCTCCTTCACCGGTCCTGTAACAACCACACCATATACCTGGATCCCGTTCTTCTCAATATAGCTTAACGATTCGTCCAGGTCTAAGAACAACCCTGCGTTACCGGACAGAAGTTTATATTCCTTCAGCAGCCGCAGCGTATCGAGAAAGTTCCTCTCACGGAGATCACTGCTGCCGTAGGCTTCAACGGAAGGTGAACTGGAGGAGCTGGAGGTTACACTGCCGAACCAGCCCCGCTTTTCTGTTGTAGTCGACTGTACCGTCATATCCTTGGCATGCCAGATCGGCTGATAGGGGAAGCCCAGCGGGCTGGTTACCACAGCGTTGGCTGTACTGATGCCATCATCCACGGCGAACCACACAGGCAGCACATCCAGCGGCTCCAGCTTTCTAAGCAGCTCAGCGGTGCTATACAGCTGATCAAGGGAAAGATAGGCTTCGGCCACCGTGCCCTCCGGCAGCTTAGCAAGGCGCTCCCACTGCTCGCTGTCGTCAATACCCTGGGACTGGCCAGCCTGCGGATAGGTAAAAATTTGACGGGAGGTACGCTCATCGGTCCAGTTATAGGTTCCTACTCCCCCAAGCCCGAACAGCATCTGGGTAGAGTAGCTGCCCGCATCGACCTGATCACTTCCAACCTGCTTCAGCAGTCTGCCTGAATAATCCATTCTGAAAAAAGTTTTGGCATTGGAATTTAAATGTACAACTGTATTGGGTCTCGAAACTGCAATAGCTGAAGAGATGACGTCCCTGTACGTTTCTCCCCGTTCTCCGGTGCTGTAATAAACAGCCGTTATAATCGAACTGATGACCGTAATAGTCAGAAAGGCAGACAGCACGGTCATGGTATTAGAGATGCGGGCCTTCCACTTGCCCCGGCGGATGATCCGCTTCTCTCCGGATGCCGCCTTTTTTTTCTTTTTTAATTGCGGATTAGCCCCGCCTTGAGCCGGCATCCGTCCGGAATTCCATGCAGCCTTCTGTGCAGACTGCTTATCCTCCTGCTCCATCAGCTCATCCAGATAGCTCTGATAGGCCTCCAGCTTCTCCAGCTCCTGCTCCATTTCCGCCCGCTCTTCCTCCGGCAGGCTGCCTTCACTGTATTTGCGCAGCCTTTCTTTAAACTCCTCACTCATCTCCGCCGCTCCTCCGTTCTTCTTCCCGCAGCTTCTGCCTCGCCCGGAAGATCAGTATTTTATATTGCGCCAGGCTTACCTCCATGATGGCAGCGGCATCCTTATACGCGATCCCGTGAAAATCATGCAGCAGCAGCGCATGACGCTGCGCCTCCGGAAGCCTGCCGATGGAGACAGCCAGCGCCTCCATCCTCTGCCGCCGCATGAATACCTCCTCCGTTGTATCCGGATGCGGCAGACTATTGAAATACCCGTCCTGTGCCGGAACACTGCGGCGCGCTTTGCGCGTATGATCAATAAAAGCATTATAGGCTACCCGGAACAGCCAGGGCTTGATCCGCTCCTCCCGGCAATCCTCCAGATACAGATAAGCCCGGTAAAACGTCTCCTGTGTCAAATCCTCAGCGAGGTGGTGATTGCGGCAGAGGGCGTACAAATAACGGTATATATCGTGAACATAACTCTGATAGTGATGATCCAGCGAATCCGGCTTCATTCCCTCCCCCCTTACACTAACCACGTCTCAGTGATCCAAAAGTTACATTAATTCCTAAAATTACATCCGTCAAATTATAAACCAGCTTATCTGGTGTACCGGATAACAGTAAAACAGCCATGCTGACCGCTGGTTAAGCGGTCAGCATGGCTCGTATAGGGCTTGCTATTAATAAAATCCGATCGAGGATGAGGCATCCCGCATCCATTCCCGCTTGCGGCCTTTATCCAGCTCGCTGCGCATTCCGCGGACAAGCTCCTCGACATCAGCCGTTCCGTTCTCATGCCACTCCAGCGCAGCACTGACATACAGCTCGCCGAGCTGGGTGAGTGAGAAGTCCCCGGTCAGGCGGGCAGCCAGGCCGACCCCTTCCTCACCGGCAAAAGCAGTGAAGCCGCGCAGCCGCAGGAACTCCAGCCGCAGCGCCTCGTTCGGCATTTTGATCTCATAGGCCCGGTCGAAGCGCCCGGCGCGGTTCATGAGGCCGGGATCGATTTTATCCGGATAGTTGGTCGTTCCGATCAGAAAAATCCCTTCCTTTGAGGTCGCGCCGTCCAGTGTATTCAGGAAGAACGAACGGACCTCCTGCGGCATGGAGTCTATGTCCTCAATGACCAGTACCATGGGTGCCAGCCTGGCCGCAGCCTCGAACACCTCATTCACCGACTCGCTGCTGGTATACTCGGTAATCTGCCAGTACACCACAGGTCCGGGCACGCTGCCGGCAATGGATTTTACAAGCGTGGTCTTGCCGTTGCCGGGATGGCCGTAGAGCAAGATGCCTCTTTTGTACGGGATATCATATTTAACATAAAAGCTGCGGTCCGCATCAAAAAACTGGTCCAGCGAGCGGTAAATTTCCTTCTTGACGGCGGCATCCAGCACAACCTCCTCACGGGAAGCAGCCCGGGTAATCGGCTCATCCTCACGGCAGACCCCATTGCGGCGGTCAGTGAACACCGTGACCTTGTTAATGTTCTGCTCCCGCTGCCGTCTGCGCACATTGCCGAGAAAAGCCTGCAGCTGGCTATCCGATGCGGCGAATACAAAATCCTGAAAATTGATGCCGTTCTCCTGAAATACCGGCACCCGGGCAAGTGCTACACCCATCGACGGATAGGCCAGCACATTATTGCGTATCGAAAGATGGATGTTGTACTCCGGCTGCTCCTTGTCATCGTCGTAAACGAAGGTTCTGTCCTCCAGCCGGTCAAAAATCCGCGCCACATGCTCAACGACCGGATTGCCTGACTGGACATCCTCCTGCAGCAGCTTCCAGTATTCACTGTTCGGATCATCGCTGGCGTACAGCTCATAGCGGACATTATAGCGTGTGTACAGGGCTTCAAGAATACCGTCAACGAGCCGGGCATATACGTCATAGCCCTTGATCAGACCGCCGGCACCTGCATCATAAGGAAAAACTACAGCCTGCTTCTCATACTCCTGCTTCATCCTATTTCGTCCCCTTTATCGCTGCGAGCGGCTTGCATTTGGCTACCACAGCAGCCAGGCCGGCGCCCGTAACGCTTTCTATGATCTCATCTACATTCTTATAGGCTTGAGGGGATTCGTCAATGATAGATTCCAGGGAATGCTGATTTACCACAATCTCATCCTCACTGCCGACGTTGAGTGAACGGGAAAATTCCTGGACAGACACCAGCCGCTTAGTGGCTGAGCGGGAACGGATGCGTCCTGCCCCGTGGCAGATGGAATAGTAATTTTCTTCACCGCCGCTCTGGCCGACCATGATATACGAAGCGGTTCCCATAGAGCCGGGAATAAGCGCCGGATGGCCGGTCGCGGCATAGGCAGCCGGGTTATCCGGGTGGCCGGCGGGCAAAGCCCGTGTCGCCCCTTTGCGGTGCACAAATTTTGTGCCGGAGGAGGTTTCCTCCTCCCAGGCATAATTGTGCATCAGGTCATACAGCGTCCGCAGCTCGCATTTGGTGCCGAACACATCGCGGAAGGCTTCACGTACTCCATATGCGATCAGATGGCGGTTCACTACCGCATAGTTGAGCGCGGAGTACATCAGATTAACGTACCGCTGGGCCTGCGGGTGGGCAAGCGGAGCATAAATGAGCCGCGGATCGGCACTGCCCAGTCCCAGCTGGCCCATGACCTTGGCAAAGGCAGGCGTGCAGAACTGGTTCACCATTCCGCCCCAGGCCCGGGAGCCGGAGTGAATCATCACGGCGATCTGCCCGTCCTTCAGCCCCCAGGCTTCAGCTACGGCCCGCTGCTCCTCAGCGATTTCGATCGCCTGGATCTCTACGAAGTGGTTCCCTCCGCCAAGTGTGCCGAGCTGGCGGTGGCCGCGGTGCCAGGCCATATCCGGCAGCTCGTTCAGAATCTCCTCGTCAAAGCCAAGCCGCTTAATCTCGACATGCGACAGCGCGCTCGATTTCTTCGGTGTGTAGCTGTCAGGGATATATTTATTCGGCAGACCCTGCAGGCCCTTGCGGACAACATTCTCAAGCCTTATATCACTGTAATGGCCGCGCTGCTGCTGCTCCATCGGCAGATATTTCTCGATTGCCTTCACCAGCTTGCGGCGCAGCTTCACCTCGCGCAGATCATCCTTATGCAGATTGGTCAGATGGACCCGCATGCCGCAGCCGATGTCGCTGCCCACGATGGACGGCGACACATAGCCCGATGCGGCATCCCATACCGCAGTAGTACCGATGCAGGTTCCGACGCCTACATGCACGTCCGGAGTATAGCTCATGTATTCAATGCCGGGAATCTGCAGATTGTTATTAGCCATCTCCAGGACCTTGTAATCAAGCGTGCCGAACAATTGCTCACTGGCATATACCTTGAGGTCACCGCCCGGAAGGGCTATTTCATGTTTATAGCGGGGCTCATAGCCCGCTTGCTGTTCTGTAGTATTCATAAATGTATTTAATTCCTCTCGGGTTGGTTAGTATAGAACGATTTTTATTAGAAACAGAATAGTCGTAACTCCGGTGAAAGTTTAGACTTCCGGCCGCTGTTGTCTGCAGATTTCTTGATTACAACCGCTGCTAGCGGTGGAAATCCGCAAACAAAGGCGGTCGCTAACGCTCCTCCAGTTCCAAAAATTCCCCTCCGTTACTCCCTCTTTTCTAAAGAAATTCGCTCTATACAAGTTTTGTTTGTAGGTACAACAAAAAGAGCCGCAGATCAGGTTCTGATCATACGGCTCCGGGTAAGGCAGGGCGGCTTGAGGCTCCGGGCAGCGCCGGCTCAAGCATACCTTAATGCAATTGAGACAGGATAAGCAGACTGCGCATCATGTCGTCCGGACGAAGGCGATGAAATCAGATTGTTCGTATGCGGTTGTGATGCGGCTTAGCGGCAGTGTCTGTGCATTTGTTCCAATCATGACCCATCGGCCTCCCTTCTGTTCTTAGTAAACCCAATATAATCGGCGCTGGTGTAAATTGTCAACCCTGTACTCCGGTAAAAAATTATTTAAATTTGTGCCAATCCTGGCTGCTGTTCTCCAGCAGATGGGCAAAATCGTTCTCCAGCCGCTTCTGCTCAGCCTTTCGCTGATCCTCTGCGGCTTTGCGGACGGCCTCTTTTTTATCCTGCTCTTCAGCCTTTAGCGCATCGGATTGAGCCTTCAGCTTGCTCAGCACATCACTGCTCAGCAGATCCTTGAGTGTAGCCGGGGCCTCTGCTGCTGCAGGGCGCGGAGCACTTGTATTTTGCTTCTTTTTAGCCATTGTAATCGTCCTTTCAGATCCTGTATTATCTTCAAATTTGTTTTAGCAGGCGGTCATTCCGTTTATAATGTACAGTAAGAGGTGAGCCTTATGAAATCCGTAGACCTGTGTCCGAAGCTGCAAAAAAGCATGGATATTATCGGCAGACGCTGGACGGGCTTAATCATCTATCAGCTTCTCCAGGGCCCGCAGCGTTTCAGCACCATTGAGTCCGCGCTGCCCGTCAGCGGCCGGCTCCTGTCCGAACGGCTGAAGGAGCTGGAGCAGGAGGGCATTGTGCTCCGCGAGGTTTTTCCTGAAACACCTGTAAGGATACAATACTCCCTGACGGATAAAGGCAGGGGTCTTGAAGCCGTCATGCGTGATCTGGAAAAATGGTCGGACGCCTGGATTGATTCCGCGGAATGTCCGCCGCAGTAGCCTCAGGAGCAGTGTGCTGTGCCATTACAGCTCAGGCTGCTGCAGCTTGACTCCGATAATGACCAAATCACGCGGGATGCCGTCCATTACGGCAACCCCCGGAAGCAGTCCCCACTCCTTGAACCCGAACTTCCTCAGCAGGGCCAGACTAGGCTCATTGTGGCCGAATACAAATCCGACCAGATTCTGGAGGCCAAGGCGCGGACATTCCTCCAGTGCCTTGGCCAGCAAAATGCTGCCGGCTCCTTTGCCGCGAAATTTTTCATTTACATACACGCTGATTTCAGCAGTTGCATTGTACGCAGGACGTCCGTAGAAGGACTGAAAGCTGAACCAGGCGGCAATCTCATGTTCATGCTTCAGTACCCACAGCGGACGGTGATGGCTGTTGTGCTCATAGAACCACTTCAGCCGGTCCTCCACACTTACCGGCTCAAGATCGGCAGTCACCATTCTTCCTGCAACTGTCGAGTTATAGATTTCCACGATTGCCGCTAAATCCTCAATTGTTGCATCCTCTACGCTGTAATTGTTCCAGGCCATGCTGCTGTTCCCCCTAGTGATCTATACTAATCATTCTATACAAGTACAACATAATGTGCAGTTTTGTTATCCTACCCTGCTGCCGTCTAATCTTCCAGTCCCGTCTGCTCCAAGCTCCATTGCCATAAGCGGGCCGCTTCTTTGGCATCTGCGGCTCTCGGCGACAGCTCCTGGAGTTGGCGGCGGTAATAATATTGCCCGCTGATATTGCTTAGCTCCGGAGCCGTCGCCAGATAAACGGCGGTATCCGCCCCCTGCTCCGGCGTCAGGAAGAAGTACGACAGCAGCTTCAGCACTGAACGGCCGAAGCCGGTTTCCCGGTTCACTCCGATGCTTGTTCCGACAGCTCCCGGATGGACTGCATTAACCGTAACTCCGGTCCCATGCAGGCGGGCAGCCAGCTCCCGCGTGAACAGGATGTTGGCCAGCTTGGAGCGGGCATAAGCCTTGGCCGGATTGAAGCCGCGCGACAGCGTATGGTCCTCCAGGTAGAGCTTGCCGATCTTGTAGGCACCGGAGGCTACAACGACGACCCTGCCCTGCTCCGCCTTCTTAAGCGCCCCGAGCAGCAGATTGGCCAGCAGGAAATGCCCCAGATGATTGACACCCAAATCCATCTCGTAGCCGTCTGAAGTCAGCTCCCGCTTGAGCGTAACCACACCGGCATTGTTGATCAGGACATCCAATACCGGATAAGCCGCCAGAAATTCCCCGGCAAAGCTGCGGATGCTCTGGAAGGAAGCCAGATCACACAGCATCAGCGTAATGTCCTCCGACCCGCTCTGCCGCCGGGCTTCAGCCAGTGCTGCTTCGCCCCGTGTCCTGCTGCGGCAGGCCATAATTACCTTCGCTCCCCGGCGGGCCATTTCAATCGTAGTAGCCAGTCCCATACCGGAGTTGCCGCCGGTGACGAGCACAATTTTGCCATGCATAGCCGCTCATTCTCCTCTCCTGCACAGGACCCTGCCGACTGCAGTCCCGGCCTGGCTTTTACCAGGCAGTTGATCTAAGATAATGTTACATTATATCAGGGGTTCAAGAAAAGAATAGCCCCAAAACTTTCAGGAGGTGAATCCGGGAGACGCTCCCGGAGCTAACGATGCAGATCAGACCGAATATTATAGTGCTCACTATCCCGCTGGGAGAATCCCAGGTGCATCCTGTATTGCTTAAAGACGAAGACGGGCTGACGCTGATTGACACCGGCATGTTTGATCAGTATGAGGCTCTGATTAAGGCCATTGAGGAAGCAGGCGAAGGCCCTTCCAGCCTGAAGCGGATCATTCTAACCCATCAGGATACAGACCATATCGGGAATCTTCCCGCACTTGTCCGCCAATTCCCCGGTATCCGGCTGTTCGCCCATCCGGGTGATCTGCCGGTTATAAGCGGCAGCCAGCCCATGCTCAAAATGACCCCGGAACGGATTGCCCAGCTGCCGCCGGAACGCCGGGAAGCGTTCGGTCGTTTTCTGGAGCAGCTGAAGCAGCTGCCGGAAATCGAAGAGCTTCATGATGCTGAACAGCTGCCCTGGGGCGGCGGGCTTGAGATTATCCATACTCCCGGGCATACACCGGGTCATATCTGCCTCTACCTGCGGGAGCAGGAGCTGCTGCTTGCTGCTGATGAGCTGCGTGTTCTGGACGGGGAGCTGGCCGGACCATGGGATGCGGCCACACCGGATATGCCGCTGGCGCTGCGCAGCCTGCTGAAGCTGAAGGACCTGCCGGTCCGCACCATCCTTTGTTATCACGGCGGAGTATATGAAGGCAGCCCGCAGGAGCTTATCGGGACATTGACGGAATCTCTGCTATAATTAGAGAATTGATGTTTAGAAGGGTTATACGAAAGGGGAATATCTTAAATGAACGATGCTCTGAAAAGTCTAGAGCAAGGAATGGCAGCCGGCGGGCTGGATGCCCTGCTGGTAACCGATCCCAAGCATGTATACTATCTGACCGGATTTGCCTCGAACCCGCACGAGCGGTTTCTGGGCCTTTTGCTGATCCGCGGTGAAGAGCCTGTGCTGATTGTCCCGGCACTGGACAGCGAGGCTGCGCAGGCCGCCTCCTCGGTTACAACAATCCTGACGCACAGCGATACGGATAATCCGTATGAGCTGCTTCAGTCCCGCTTCGGCGGCGCTGCGCCGGCAGTCTTCGGTATCGAGAAGGAGCATTTCTCCGTCAGCCGCTATGAGCTGCTGTCCGCTGCCGTTCCGGCCGGAAGCTTCAGCGACATCGGCCACCTGCTGCGGGCTATGCGCGCCAGAAAGACACCGGAGGAAATCAGCCGGATGAAGCATGCCGCCGAGCTGGTAGAGGAGGTGCTCCGCCGCGGGCTGAGCCATATTAAGAGCGGAGTGACCGAGATCGAGCTGGTTGCAGAGCTGGAGTATCTGATGAAAAAGGTCGGCGCTTCCGGCCCCTCCTTCGACACTATGGTGCTCTCCGGCCCGAATACGGCGCTGCCGCACGGCGTGCCTGGCGACCGGATCATCCAGCCCGGTGATCTGCTGATGTTCGATATGGGCGTATATGCGGCGGGCTACGCCTCCGATATTACCCGTACCTTTGCTGTCGGCGAAATCGACAGCAGGCTGGTTGAGATTTATAATACGGTACTGGCCGCCAATATGGCCGGTATAGACGCTTCCCGGGCCGGGGCTACCTTCGGCTCGGTGGACAAGGCTGCCCGTGATGTGATTGAGGCTGCAGGGTACGGTGAATATTTCATGCACCGGGTCGGCCACGGCCTCGGTATGGATACTCATGAATATCCGTCCATGCATGGACTGAACACCGACATTATTGAGCACGGCAATGTGTTCACTGTTGAGCCGGGCATCTATGTGCCGGGTCTGGGCGGAGTGCGTATTGAGGATGATGTGTTCATTACGCCCGAAGGTCCGGTCACTCTGACCAGCTTCCCTAAAGAGCTCACTGTACTTCATCTGTAGGCAGCAACAAGCCAAGCAAGCTTATATTTATGCAAAAAAGCAGCAGGCCCATTTCCGGGAGCCTGCTGCTTTTTATTTGTACTCAGCCGGCTGTTTTGCCGACTGAGGCATACGTATTCTTTTACAGCTCAAGCTTTGCACCGTCATTATCCTTGCGGGCTCCGGTCTCTTCAGCAAAGCTGAAGGAACGGGCGATGTAGAGGATAGGCGTGCCGGCGCCGGTCAGCAGGAACTTGGATAGATAGGTTGTCAGCAGAATCTCCGTCCATACCTTCAGATCATATAGTCCGGCAAAGGCAATTGTGCAGAAAATCAGCGTATCGACAAAGGAGCTGATCATTGTGCTGCCGTTCGAACGGATCCAGAGCTGGCGGGAGCTGCCGTAATATTTACGGATCCAGGCGTACAGGCGTACATCCAGAAACTGGCTGATGAAATAAGCGGTAAGACTGCCCAGGGCCAGCCTCGGCATCAGGCCGAAAATCGTTGTCAGCGAGGACTGCGCAATGTCCGTCTCCTGCGGCTCAAACACAAGCACCATCTGCATAATCGCTGTCGTCATCAGCAGCGTGAAGAATCCGAACCAGACCGCATTACGCGCTTCAGCCCGCCCGTACTTCTCATTCAGCAGATCACTGGTCAGATATAAGGTGACATACATCGTGTTGCCGAGCGTCATAACGATTCCAAAGGGCATCTCGATCGTCTTGGCTACCTGGATGTTAGCAATAACAGTCGCTATTCCCACCCAGGCGTACAAGCCCTTTTTGCCGAACAGCCGGTAACAGATCAGAAAAAAAGCAAAATTGACAACCACAAACAAAATTCCCCACAGCAAATTAAACATGTATCTATAAATCCTCCTAGTTTTGGTTACGCGGGATGGTTACGAACCGCGGTTATGATGTTATGCCGGAACAAACATTACTACTCTATCACAATAAAACCTTACAGGCCATGAAATTTTGTTTCCAGTAAATTCACTAATTTATCTGTATATTTTCGCAAATAACGAATTTTATCTGAGAATCATTAATTTTTTCAGAAAAAACTGTATTATTATTGCATATTTCACTATTCAACCGGGGGTTAATTCTATAGAATAGTTATCAATCGCATTGCCGTAACCGATATCCTTAATATGACCTATACCTGTGGAATATACTGTGCCTGCTTTACAGTTAAGCATCCGCAGCAGTGGGATATACGATGCATCCAAACGACGAAGGAGAGAATGAAATGGTACGCTTTAAAAATTCGATCAGCCGCAAATTCACGCTTCTTTTGTTTGCCGTATTGTTGCTAACGTCTCTTGTGCTAAGTATCAGCTTCTACTTTATTTCCATGAGCACCATTGACAGCTACGTTATGCCGCAGATTAACAAGCTTTTGACTGCAGCGGCCCAGGATTCTTACAAAGGAATGAATGCAACGCATGCCCAGCAGACCCTTAACCAGAGCGAGCAGGCTGCAACCAATCTTAAATACTATTTTAAGGATAAACGGGCACAGCATGATGTGGAGAGCATCTTCCTGATCAATCTCGCCGAAGGCAAAGCAACTGTGCTGGCTGCTGATCAAGACTCCAAACTGAAGCCGGGTGATAGTCTTGCCGTAAATGCCGTAATGACCCAGGCCTCTAAAGGCAAGCAAGGAATCAGTGATACATATAGTGATAGTAACGGTATACATAGAACCGCATATGTTGGAATTCCCGGCAGTACTATGCTGGTTGGCGTAAGCTATGATGTGGGCTTTGTCCAGGATAAAATCGACAGCATCATTTGGACCAGCGTAGGCATCACCCTAGCCTCCCTTATTGTCAGCCTCACCGCTGCCTATTTCATGACCCGCAGAATTACCCGGCCGCTTACCCAGCTGACAGCCTACAGCAACAAGATGGCAGGAGGTGACTTCACCCAGGAGCTCACGGTCAAGGGGAACGACGAGGTCAGCCAGCTGTCGGAAAGCTTCCGCAGCATGGGCCACAAGCTGAAGGACATGATCGGCCAGGTGCTCGAAACCTCGAATACCGTTGTGGCGGATGCCAATGATCTGAAGACACGGGTCGAGGTGCTGAACGGGATGGCTGAACGCTCCGCCGAGTCTGTGACTGAGATCAGCAAGGGCAGTGCAACCATCGCCAGCAGCGCCTTCGAGAACTCCAGAGCAATGGAGGAGATCAATGTCGGCATCCAGCATATCGCTTCGGCAGCCGGTGAAGTAACCGAGCAGATCACCGAGGCCTCAGCAGAAGCAACCGGCGGTAACGAAATCGCACAGAGTGCTGTGGAGCAGATGCGCCAGGTAGAGCTTGCCTCCGTACATTCGCTTGAGCAGTTCCGCATCATGAATGAACGTTCGCAGATGATCGGCGAAGTGGTTCAGGGCATTACCGAAATCACGAAGCAGATTCAAATGCTCTCGCTCAACGCTTCCATCGAAGCAGCACGCGCCGGTGAGCACGGCAGGGGCTTCGCCGTAGTAGCCGGAGAGGTTCGCAAGCTGTCCGAGCAGTCCAAGGAATCCAATGAGCAGATCCGTGAATTCCTGCTCAGCCTGCAGCAGGATATGAACCGGTCGGTAGAGGAAATGAACCACGTGAATGCGGAGGTATCCTCCGGGGTCGGCAAGGTAGTTGCCGCAGGAGACGCCTTCAACCACCTGCTCATTCTGATTCAGAGCATCAGCCACAGCATCCAGTCCGTGTCGGCCGCTACCCAGGAAATCTCCGCCGGCACCGAGGAAGTCAGCGCCTCTGTCGAAGAGGCAGCACAGATCACTGCGATGTCGCAGACCATTGCAGATTCGCTGGCCGGGGATTCTGCCCGCCAGCATCAGGAGCTGGAAGGCAATGCGCTGACCGTAGAGCACCTGCATGAGCAGGCCGTCAAGCTGCAGAAGGCTGTAGCCCAGTTCAAGATTTAAGAATAAAGGGACTCCATGGAAGCGCCGCTACGCGGCAGGCTTCCTTGGAGTCCCTTTTTGGGTTGAAGCAGAATGCAGGGGACGTGCTTGTTCCATGGCTGTACCTCCAGGCGGATTACAGCAAAGAGACATAACCGTCAGACAACGCAGTCCCTGCGTTTCCTCCGTTTCCTCCGGTTCGCTGTCGCCGGCACACTGGTACAATCCAGCCGGTAAGCTGTTCAATCCGGCTTCTGGTTCGTTTGGCTAGTTTGACCTCTTGGGACTTCCGCCCGGACTTCTGCGAACCCGTTAACGGACCGCAGCGCCGTTATTTTCCCTATCTGCTGCATTTGCCCGGGCTAACGGACTGAGGAGCCTTTATTGCCGGTCTAGAACGTGTTTTTCGCTTCAATATGACTGAATAACGGCGCTGGGGTCCGTTAGAAGGAGAATGTTGGATTGTAGCGGCAAAGAAGATCATTCCGGTCCGTTAACTAGCTTCTTGGAGCCCAGAGGATGACGGATACTCCAATGATGCAGATGGCAGCGCCAATCCAGTCGTACATATCCGGTGTTTTTTTGTCAACCAGCCAGCCCCACAGGACTGCCAGCACAACGAATACACCGCCGTATGCCGCGTACACTCTCCCGAAGGACGGGAATTTCTGCAGTGTCGGGATGATCCCGTATGCGATCAGGATGACAGCGCCTGTAAGTCCGTACCAGAGCGGACGGGACTCACGCAGCCAGAGCCAGACCAGATAACCGCCGCCGATCTCGGCGAGACCGGCCACTACAAACAGCAGAATTGCCATCATCATTGCTATTCCTCTTTTCCGGGCAGGCCCATTATTGCATACACAGCTTCCATATTCAGATTCTCCCGCACAGAGGAAGCGAGCCGGTCGAACTCCTGCTCACGCAGATCTGCTGCCGAGAAGGTTACAGCCTTCGGTGCCAGGCCCTTGGCCACCCGTAGTCCGTCAAGCCAGCGGCGGCGCAGCTCATCGTTATGGAACAGTCCGTGCAGATAGGTTCCCCATATTCTCCCGTCAGGGGTACCCCAGCCCTCAAGCTGCTCCTGCCCGTCCTTTCTATCCAGCCGGAACAGGCTGCGGACTGCGGCAGCATCGTGATTCGTTGTAGCTCCCATATGGATTTCGTATCCGCCTACAGGGATATTCGCCGCCTCCTGCTGTGTAACCCCGCCTAATTGCAGCGGATGGCCGCCAGCCAGCGTACCTGTTACCCGTACAGTCGTTTTGTGCTGCAGAAATACCGTGGACAGCGGCAGATAACCAAGCCCCTCGCTTTCCCCCGGCTCACTGCCCTCCACAGCATCCGGATCAAGCAGCCTTTGTCCCAGCATCTGGTAGCCTCCGCAGATGCCGGCCAGCTGCTGTGTACCCTGGCGGAGTGCAGCTGCGATTGCTGCGGAGAACCCCTGCTGCCTCAGGAATGCGAGATCCGCCGCGGTATTCTTCGTGCCCGGCAGAATGATAACATCCGGCGTACCGAGCTCTGCGGCAGTGTTCACGTAACGTACTGAAGCATCCGGCTCAGCCTGCAGCGGATCGAAGTCCGTGAAGTTCGAGATGCGGGGATAGCGGATGACCGCAATGTCCAGCTCTTTGGAGCTGCCCGCCAGCCGCGCCGGGGCTGCATCCAGCACCACGGAATCCTCCGCCTCGATCCGCAGCTGCGGGAGGAAAGGAAGCACCCCAAGCACAGGAATGCCTGTACGCTGCTCCAGCCAATCCAGCCCCGGCTGCAGCAGCGAAAGGTCCCCGCGGAACTTATTGATGATAAAGCCTTTGACCCGGGCCCGCTCATGCGGCTCAAGCAGCTCCAGCGTACCTACAAGAAAAGCAAACACGCCTCCCCGGTCAATATCGGCAACCAATATAACCGGGGCGTCTGCCCAGCCGGCGAGATTCATGTTGACGATATCGCGGGCCTTGAGATTAATCTCGGCCGGGCTGCCTGCGCCCTCCATCAGCACGGCATCATAGGCCTCACGCAGCCTGCCGAGCGCAGACATTACCGTATCCTTGGCCTCCGGAAGAAATTTCTCGCGGTACTCCCGGGCACTGAGCGCCGTATGCGGCACACCGTGCACCACAATCTGCGCACTCATCTCACCCGACGGCTTCAGCAGAATCGGATTCATATCGGTGGTTGCAGTAATGCCAAAGGCCTCTGCCTGCATTCCCTGGGCCCGGCCGATTTCCTTGCCATCCTCGGTAACGTAGGAATTCAGCGCCATGTTCTGTGATTTGTACGGGGCTACACGGTATCCGTCCTGCATCATAATCCGTCCGATGGCAGCGGTAACGAGGCTTTTGCCGACATCCGAGGCGGTCCCCTGGATCATCAGTACTGCCGCAGGCTGATGCTGTGCATATGTATCTGTTAGCTTTTTCACGTGGACCCTCCTTTCCCTTATTCTGATCCCGGACTGGTTCAGACTAGCTGCTCCTGTGCTGTCTACAGTAGGTTGTGCTGCAGCAGCACGAGAAGCAGCAGCAATGCTGCTTCGAGCAGCTCGTTCAGCGCGCCGTACACGTCGCCGGTGAGCCCGCCGAGCCGGCTGCCGATCTTCCGCGCCGCATACCCGCCGCAGGCAACGGCGGCCAGCGGCGCCAGGCAGGCCGCAGCCAGATGCTGCGGCCACGCCCCGCCTCCCGCGCCGAGCACCAGAGGTGCTGCGGCCGCGGGAAGCGTCAGCAGAGCGGCGAGCAGCATGGCGCGCCGCTCCTGGCGGACCGGCAGCGCGGCGTAGCTCGCTGCCAGGCCTTCATTGCCGCGGGCCAGGGGGAAGCGGGCCATGGCCCGCACCATGTACCAGCGGCTCCACACCGGCGGCAGCAGGAGCAGCGGCAGCTCGTAGTAACGGCTGCCCCCGATGAACGCTGCCAGGAGCGCTGCCTTCAGCAGCAGCAGCAGGACACAGGCAAGCACGCCCATCGCTCCTACGCGGCTGTCCTTCATAATCTCCAGCATCCGCTCCCTTGAGCGGTAGCTGAGCAGCGCAT
This sequence comes from Paenibacillus sp. FSL R7-0273, assembly GCF_000758625.1. Lineage (NCBI taxonomy): Bacteria > Bacillati > Bacillota > Bacilli > Caryophanales > Paenibacillaceae > Paenibacillus > Paenibacillus sp. FSL R7-0273. Next base: position 1,358,566 of record NZ_CP009283.1, on the reverse strand, counting down.
CGGCGCTGTCCATCCAGCCGTCCAGATGCAGCCCGCCGGTCAGCCCCACCCACAGGATGAGGGTTATGACAGCAGCGGGCCAGACCGGCAGCAGCCACGCGGAAGCCGCGGCGGCTGCAGCTGCGCTAAGCCCGATGGCTGCACCGACCAGCGGGTAATAGACCACGCTGCGCCGCAGCAGCTCCGGCGAGAAGTCACCGCCATCCTTGACCGGAAAGCGGGACAGAAACTGAAAAGCGGCAGCGGCATCCCGGCGCGCGCTCACAGCTTATACTCCCGGCTTTTGAGCTCTACCGGAATGCCGGCAGTGACCAGAAATACCTGCCGGGAGTGCGCCGCCAGTCTTGCATTCATCCTGCCGGCCAGATCCCGGTACAGCCGTCCGAGCGCATACTCCGGTACAATCCCGTCACCCACTTCGTTCGTCACAAGCACCAGCGTCCCTTGGAAGGATGACACGCTTTCCTCAAGCCGGGCAATCTCCTCCTCCACCCGCTCCTGCCTGTCGGGCTCGCCTTCAACAGCCAGCAGTACATTGGACAGCCAGAGGGTCAGGCAGTCCACCAGCACCGCCTTGCTTCCCGATAGGCGGCCAAGCACTCCGGGCAGATCATGCGGCTCCTCTACCGTCTCCCATTGTCCGCCGCTCTCTTCACGCTGGCGGCGGTGCAGGGCAATCCGCGCCTTCATCTCTTCATCGAAGGCTTGTCCTGTCGCCACATAGACCGCCTGCTCCGCCAGAGACAGAGTCAGCCGCTCGGCGAAGCTGCTTTTGCCGCTGCGCGCACCGCCTGTAACCAGAATGCTCATCGGCTCTCCGCTCCCGAGACTCCTGCGCTTTCAAAGGTAGCCATTTCGCGCATAATCCGGCTGGCCGCTTCAACCAGATGCAGGCAGAGCACGCCGCCGGTTCCCTCACCCAGCCTCAGCCCAAGGTCAAGCAGCGCTGTCAGTCCAAGCCGCTCCAGCATCAGCTTATGCCCCTGCTCACCGGAAATATGGGAGGCAACCATATAGTGGATAGACTCCGGTGCAAGCGCTTTGGCAACCAGTGCCGCCGCTCCGGAAATAAAGCCGTCCAGCACCACCGGAACCCGGGCTGCCGCAGCGCCCAATATAAGCCCGGCCAGCCCGGCGATCTCAAGCCCGCCGACCTTGGATAACACATCAATAGCATCCTCCGGATCAGGCGCATTCAGCTCCAGCGCCCGCTCCACAACGGCGATCTTATGCCGCAGCCGTTCATCGTCAATGCCGGTCCCCCGTCCGGCAGCCGTCTCCGCCGGAATACCTTCAAGCGCACATAGCACTGCTGCGCTGGCTGTTGTATTGCCGATGCCCATTTCGCCGGTAATAAAAATCTCCGTTCCGCTCTGCACCGCTTCCTGAGCCACACCGATCCCGGCCAGGACAGCCTGCAGCGCTTCTTCGCGGCTCATCGCCGGACCCTGCGCCATATTGCCGCTGCCATAGCGCACTTTACGGGCAATCAGCTCAGGATGGCTGACATCCGCCGCTATGCCGATATCAACCAGCTTCACCTCTGCCCCGGCCTGGCGGGCCAGCACATTCACCCCGGCACCGCCGCTGAGGAAATTGTAGGCCATCTGAACAGTGACCTCCTGCGGAAAAGCGCTAACCCCTTCGCTGCAAACACCGTGGTCAGCGGCCATAACAACCACCGTACGCTTACCGTAAGCCGGCTGCTCCGTACCGGAAATACCCGCTAGCCGCACCGCCAGCTCCTCCAGCCGCCCAAGGCTCCCCGGCGGCTTGGTCAAAATGTCCAGCCGCTGCTCCGCCCGCCGGACCGCCTCCTGATCGGCCGGTGTGATTCTGTTGATTACTTGCCCGATTGCTTGCCCGATTGCTGAATGCATCCTTAATTCCTCCTATGTATCATCTATCTCTCGTCTATCTCTCGCCTCACACTGCCCGCCATGCCATTTGTCATTTGTCATCTGTCATTTGTCGCTTATTGTATACTCTCACCTGCAGCCCCTGGTTCATCAGTTACCTTACTCCGCCTGCTCCCTCACACTTGCCCCGCAGCTGCACCACCAAATGAACCCATCCTACTAACTAACGGACCCTGCAGCCCTTATCTATCAGCAAACGACCCATTCCCTGAGCTAAACGGACTCAGGAGACTTTATTTGCTGACAAAATAGCCAACGAGACGGGTTTTGGGAGTTATAAGCGCACTGGAGTCCGTTAGCTTGGACAAAACGGCTAAAACAAGCAAATAAGGTCGTCTGTGTCCGCTACAACTGAACCGAACACTCATAAGCCAAGCCGGTTAGGGAAGCACTCAGATGGCAGCCCCGGTAGCGTCAACTTAGGCAGGAAGCCGCGAATCCGCAAGCACCTCTGGAATAGCAGTCCCGGCCCTGCAGCACTTTTGTCCGGCCCGTTTTACGCAAAAAAGCCCCCATCCGAAGAAGGGAGCGCCCGTCTGCCGCCGTTATGCATCAGCAAACGTCTCATTGCCATATCCCTTTTTCTTCTTCAAGGATTATAGGGGATACGCCATGATCTTACAATTACATTTTTACCTTCATGAAGCCTTCCATCCGCTCCAGCGCCTCGGTCAGCTTAGCTGTGGAAGCTGCATAGGAGCAGCGGATATGCCCTTCGCCTCCGCTTCCGAACACATGCCCGGGAACAGCGGCAACTCCTGCTTCCTGCAGCAGCCGCAGTGCAAATTCCTCCGACCGCATTCCGGTGCGGGCAATCGACGGGAAGGCGTAGAACGCCCCTTCCGGCTCGCGGCAGTCCAGGCCAATGGTCCGCAGGCCCTCGACGAACAGCGTTCTGCGCTGCCGGAAGACCTCCTTCATCCGGTCCTTGTCCCCCAGCCCGCTGCGCAGCGATTCCAGGGCAGCGATCTGCCCCAGCACCGGCGCGCACATCGCGGTGTACTGATGGATCTTCAGCATCGCAGCCAGCAGCTCGCGGTTCCCGCAGGCGTAGCCGACACGCCAGCCGGTCATGGCGAACGCCTTGGAGAAGCCGCTGATCAGAATCGTCCGCTCCTGCATCCCGGGAATCGAGGCAATGCTGACATGCCTGCTGTCATAGGTCAGCTCGGCATAGATTTCATCGGACAGGACCAGCAGGTTATGCTCCTTCACCAGCTCAGCAATAGGCAGCCAGTCTTCGTAAGACATCACCGCCCCGGTAGGATTGCTCGGGAAGTTCAGTACAAGCAGCTTGGAGCGCGGTGTGATCACCTTTTCAAGAGCTTCTGCCGTCAGCTTAAAGCCCTGCTCAGCCGTAGATTCCACCTCGATCAGAGTGCCGCCGTTCAGATGGGCAATCGGCGAGTAGGCGATATAGCTCGGCGAAGGGATAATAATTTCGTCGCCTGGAGCAGTGAACGCACGCAGCGCCAGGTCCAGCGCTTCGCTGCTGCCTACGGTAACGATCACTTCGTCAGCAGCATTATACTGCAGCCCAAATCCGTTCCGCAGATACTGCGCTATCTCCTCCCGCAGCTCGGGCAACCCGCTGTTCGGCGTATAGGTGGTCTCGCCGCGCTCCAGCGCACGGATACAGGCAGCCCGGATATGCTCCGGCGTCTTAAAGTCTGGCTCCCCCACGCCAAGTGAAATAATATCGTTGTTACCCGCTGTAAGATCAAAAAAAGCGCGGATGCCCGAAGGCGCAATCTCCCGCACACGCGGGGCGATCCACCCCTGCGTGTGCGCAAACACCGGCTCATTAAACATGACTGGTCACCTCCCGTATGCCTATTTCTTCCGGTGCCGCGTGTGCTCCGGCCGCCTCGGCTTCCTTATTATAGCCCCGCTCCCGCAGCGAGCCCTCAATAATCGCATCCAATAGTCCGCTGAACGTATACCCGGCAGCAGCAGCGCTGCGCGGAAGCAAGCTCGTTTCGGTCATGCCCGGCAGCGTATTTACCTCAAGCACGTAAGGCACACCCTTTTGCAGCAGCATATCCACTCTGGCGTAGACAGAGCATTTCAGCGCCTTGTAGCAGGCGAACGCCGCCGTCCGCACCCGTTCATGTGTACCCAGTGACAGCTGGATAATCTGCTCATCCGCTCCGCCCTGCTCGTATTTGGCGCTGTAATCGAACCATTCCGCACCCAGCGACTGGATGCCGATCACCGGCAGCAGCTCCCCGCCAAGGATAGCGCAGGTAATCTCCTGCCCTTCGGTGAAGGCCTCGATCAGGATCGCACGATCCTCGGCAAAAGCTTTTTCCACCGCCACACGCAGCCCCTCAGCGTTATCCACCTTGGACATGCCGATGCTGGAGCCGCCGGAATTGGGCTTTACCATAACCGGGTAGCCCAGCTGTCCCACAGCTTCCTCTGAATAGTCCTCCATGCTCTCCCAGCACAGCCAATTTGGGGTCAGCACGCCTTTGCTGCGGAGAATGGTTTTGGACAGATGCTTATCCATGCACAGGCTGCTCGCCAGCACACCGCTCCCGGAGTAGGGGATACCGAGCGTTTCCAGCGTTCCCTGGACCGTTCCGTCCTCGCCGTAGGCACCATGGAGCGCCAGCAGCGCGAAATCCAGCCCTTTTACCGCATCAATCAGCTGTCCGCGCTCCTCAATTACAACCGGCACCGCCTCATATTTGCTCCGGTCCAGATGTTTTAGCATCTCTTTACCGGTATTCAGCGACACTTCGTATTCAGAGGACACTCCGCCCATAATTACGCCTACTTTTAACATATCCCCATTCCCCTTTTCATCTCATCCGAGTAGTAGTTGCCGTGCTTTCCTGCCGATAATCCCGATTCCCCTGCGTATATCGTCATCCGCCACCCTGGAAAAGCCCAGCCGCAGCGTGTTCTGTCCTGTTCCGTCTGTAAAGAACATATCCCCCACCGTAAAAATAACCCCCTGCTCCCGGCACGCTGCCAGCAGCTCTCGTGTGCTGAAGCCCTCCGGAAACGTGACGAACAGATGCAATCCCCCGTCCCCGCTCACCTTGCAATCCGGCAAAAGCTCCTTACAGCACGCCATCGTCAGCTCATATTTCCGCTTATATTCCGTTCTGGCCCGTTTGAGATACTTCTCCAAATTCCCGCCGAGCAAATATTGATACAGTATGGACTGGTCGAGCGTGGAGGTGTGGATGCTGCGTGCTCTTTTGACACTTTCCAGATAATAGATCAGCTCCTGGTCCGCCAGCACCCAGCCTACTCTAAGCCCGGGGAACAGCACCTTGGAAAAGCTCCCCAGATAAATCACACTGTTGCCGCCCCCGGCCGCCGCGATCAGCGGAGCCACATGCGAGCCGGAATAGCGCAGCTCCTCGTTGAACCCGTCCTCAATCACCGGCACAGCGTAGTCGGCCATCAGCTTCATCACGCGCAGTCTTTTCTCGGGAGACATGACAATTCCGGTGGGATTGTGGTAGGACGGCACGAGGTAGGCACAATCATACATCCCGTCCTCCAGCGCCTGCTTCAGCTCCCCCAGATGGATGCCGTCACGCTCCATGGCGACCCCGCGGATGCCGAAGCCGTTCAGCTGCAGGTTTTTGAGCGCCGTATGATGGGTCGGATTCTCACAGAGCACCTTCCCGTGCCGCTGGCCTAACGCTGACAGCACAATATCAAAACCCTCCGTGAACCCGTTCGTAATCAGCAGGTCCTTGCCGCGCATGTCTACGCCCTTATGCTCCATATATTGCTTCAAAAAATCTATCAAAGGCTTATACCCCTTAGCATAGCCATAGTTCAGCAGCACATTGCCTTCTACAGACATCCGCTCCAGAAAGGCGCGTTTTACATTATCCAGATCGAACAGACTTTCATCAGGTGCGATACTGGTAAAAGAAATCGTGTCCTTCCCCGCGCGGATGCCGCGTTTCATAATATCCAGCTCTTCGGCCAGCAGCGCCCTGCTGCTCAGGCGGCTTTTCCAGTCCACATTCCAGACGGGCGCTGCTGTATTTTCCGGGAGGGCAGCGTTACTGACATAACTCCCCTGTCCCTGCACCGTATAGGCGAACCCGTCATCCTCCAGCGCCATATAGGCTGAGATCACGGAGTTGCGGCTGACCTTGAGCAGCAGGCTCAATTCCCGGGTAGAGGGCAGCTTCTGCTCCCCCTGGAGGGCACCCCTCAGAATAAGGCTTTTCATATAATCCTTAACCTGCACATACACCGGCCGCCCGGCAATGAGCCTGAAATCATTAAACATCCGTTATTCGCCCCCTGTAGCTATCATGGCATAATCTTTTCCGTAAAAAAAGAACCACAGACCCGGCATTTTCCTCCGCCTGTGGTTCCTCTTGTCTGCTTACTCCCCGGTCCGCTGGCTGCTCCGGTAGGCTGTCGGCGATACGCCGTTCAGCTGCTTGAACATTTTGCTGAAATGGTATTCCTCGTAAAAGCCGCACAGCTTGGCAATTTCCCTCACCGGATAATCCGTAAACGTCAGGTAGCGGCACGCCTGCTGGTTCTGGATGTGCATATGATATTCCTTCGGCCCCATGCCGGTATATTTCAGGAAAAGCTTGCGCAGGTACGAGGCCGAAATGCCGTACTCCTCCGCCATTTTTTCGATCCGGTGATGGTCCATGTAGGCATTCTCAAGCTTGCTCTTAATCTGCTCAAAGGCGGCAAAAGCCCCCGACTCCATCAGATTCCAGTCCGCCCGGACGATCTGGTGCAGCTTATGAAGCAGAATCTGTGTTTTGGCGCGGGAAACGGCCGTTCCGGCAGTCTGCCCCGGCAGCCACTCCTGGTTAATCTCCCGGAACATAGCGCCGATCTCCTCAGCCTGCCCGGGGCCATACTGGCCCAGAAAAGGAAGCCGAAGTGTCTCTATGGGCCGGACGTTCCTCCAGACCGCATCATAGCCAAGCTCCGCACAATCGAACAGCAGCATCGTGATGCGCAGCGGGGCTTCCATTTCTGAACGCATGGACATTTTGAGGCCGGGCTTCAGATAAGCCAGCATCCCTGCCTGCACCTTATGCTCCACATTGGTCCGGAAGATCCCCTCCCCCTCATGAATCCAGTACAGGCTATGGACATTGACCATGTTGCGGATATCCTCCCAGCCCGGAAAAGTCACTTTATCCAGCACAAAATGAATATGTACACTCAGGTCATTCAGGTTATAGGCATTCACTTCCAAGACAGTCTCCCCTTTGCTGCTGCAGGCGCGATTTATACAAGACTTTATTGTTTTTTTCTATTCAATGCCGTAATGGTAAATGATACTATCCATACTAACACGATGCCTGTAAAAGACAATGCCATCGCACAATAACGGGGAGGCGCACACACTTGTTAAGAACTTTTCGTCAGCATAATATCCGCGTAACAGAGCTACTGGACGGGCCTTGGGATTTCGTGAAGGATCCTTTAAATGCAGGCCTTGAGGAGAAATGGTTTGAGCGTTTTCCACATTCTCCGCAGACCCTTTACGTCCCTTCCTGCTGGAACAATGAGCTGGGAATGTATGAATATGAGGGCGTAGGCTGGTACCGCAAAAAAATCGTGCTGGGCAGTGAGCAGCATGTCCGGCTGATTTTCCACGCTGTGCAGGGCCACTCCGATGTTTATCTGGACGGGCAGCATCTCGGCTACCACTACGGCGGCTTTACGCCTTTTGAGTTCCTTGTGCCGTCTCTGGCCGCAGGAGAGCATGAGCTGATTATCCGCACGGACAGCACGCTGGACCGCTTCACTATTCCGACTGAGCAGGTGGACTGGTTCCATTACGGCGGTATCATCCGCTCGGTGGAGCTGCAGTTTTTGCCGGACCTCTATATTGAACAGCTAAAGATTGATTATGAGCTGCAGGGTGCAGAGGCTGAGGTGTCTGTACAGGTGCAGTTGCGCTCTTTGCTGACGGACGCGCTGGCGACCAGGCTGGTGCTCAGTGAAGGCGGGCGGGAATTGCATGCGGAGGATGTGCAGGTTGAAGCTGGTCAAGTATTAAACCATGTAATCAAGCTGCGGCTGAAGGACGTGCGTCTATGGAATGTCGGCAAGCCGGAATTGTATACGTTCCAGCTGCGGACTGCGCATGACGACAAGCTTGAGCGGATCGGCTTCCGCACGATTGAGACCAAGGACCACCGGATTCTGATCAACGGCGCCCCGGTCTATCTGAAGGGTGTGAACCGGCATGAGGAGCATCCGGAATGGGGCTTTGCTTTTCCGCCGAAGCTGATGCACAAAGAGCTGGATATCATTCTGGAGCTGGGCTGCAACACTGTCCGGGGCTCCCATTATCCGCAAAGCTCCTATTGGCTCGACCTGCTCGATGAGAACGGGCTTGTATTCTGGAGCGAGATTCCGATCTGGGGCTGCTTCCTGCCGAATGAGACCGTCAGCGAGCCGCTGTTCCGGGACCGCGCCCTGACCATGATTGAAGAGATGATCGGGACGCATTATCATCATCCAAGCGTGGTGTTCTGGTCTGTGCACAACGAGATTGATACCCGCACGCAGGAAGCCTATGCATTCACAGAAGCACTGATCGGACTTGTCCGGAAGCTCGATACCTCACGGCTTGTCACCTATGCGACCATGCATCCGCTGGAGGACATTCTGCTGCCGCTGTTTGATGTGATCGGCATCAACAAATATTTTGGCTGGTACGAAGGCGAGGTCAGCGGCTTCAAGGGCATGCTGGAGCAGTTCCATAAGCGTGCGGAGCAGCTGGGAGCGGGCGACACGCCGGTGCTGATGACCGAGTTCGGCGGTGCCGGACTGTTCGGGGACGCCGGCTGGGAGCCGCGGCTGTTCAGCGAGGACTATCAGGCGCATATCGTGACCGAAGCGCTGAACATCTTCCGCGCTGATCCGAAGATCGGCGGCACCTACATCTGGCAGTTCGCCGACATCCGCGGCGACCTGAAGAGCAGCAGCAGGAACTTCCGCGACCGGGCCCGCGGCTTCAACAACAAGGGCCTCGTCAACGAATACCGCAAGCCCAAGCAGTCGTTCCGCGAGGTGCGGCGGATTTATCAGTCGTGGACTGACTGAGGATTGGTTGATGGTTGAAAGCCCCCGCCTGGCGGCGCGGGCTTTTTTTCTGTATCTTGTGAGCTCCGGCTCTCTGCCGTTGGCTGGCTGGCGCCTGGTTGAGGGAAGATGGCGGGAGCTCTCATGCCGGGCTCTGGTGTTGGATTCTAGTACTGAATGAACCTTAGTGTCGGCTTTACTGCTGGCTGCTGCTAGACACTACTACTAACTTTGCTGCGATCGCTCATTATGGATGCTGAAACCCCAGAACTAACCATCCACCAGCCTAACGGACTCAGATGACGTTATTTCCACAAACTCGCCCTTCGTTCCAACGTAACGGACTCAAATGACCTTATTTACTGCCAAATTACGCCTCCGAGGTCATTTGGCGGCAAATAGCGGCTGCTGAGTCCGTTAGATCAGAAATACTCTCAAAATCCAGTAAATAACGTCTCCTGGGTCCGTTAGCTGAGCCGGCCACAATTTAAACAGGCGAACCAGCGCCTCAATCCAAGGAGCAACGCTGGGTCCGCCTGATTTTTTTGAATATAGTTACTTAATGAAGGAGCTACACTGTTCTGCCGGGCTTTTGCGACATGATCCATTGAAGAGCTACACTGCTCCGTTTAGCCTTTTGCGAAAGTCACTAACAAAGTCTCGTCTTTGCCCCACCTGACTTTTTGCGAGCAGGATACAGATGCTGACCCGGCCTAATGTTCCCGCTTACCGCGCCTGTTCAATCACCGCACAGAGGAAGGCAAGTGCCAGTCCCTGCCCCCAGCCCTGCGCCCACTTCCGGTCGATGCCCAGATAGCCGGCCAGATCGTTCATTACTGCCGTTCCGCCGGATACATTCAGCACACGGCCGTTATCGGCGATATTATCGAGCAGGCCCTGCAGCGCCCGGTTGACATACTTTCCGTGCAGCGGATTCCCCTGCATGACCATGGCAGCGGCAATTCCCGCTGTAGCCGACACCTCGCCATATGCCTCTGGATGGTCGAGCACGGTGCCCCAGAGGCCGTCAGGCTTCTGCAGCTTTTTGATCGCTGCGAGCTGGTCGCGGAGTGAGCTGGAAATATGCATATATGGCGGATACAGGTAGGCTTCCGGCAGGATTTTGCCGACTCTGGACATGGTATAGGCTGCCCAGGCGTTGGCGCGTGCCCAGTAGAGGCCGGACATGTGATTCTGCTCAATGTGATTGTATCCGTGATACCACAGGCTAGTGGTTTCATCCTGCAGATAGTTGATATGCCAGAAGAACTGGTGGAGTGCGTCGTCGATCAGCTTTTTCTCCCCAAGCAGTACGCCTGCACGCAATTCGAAGTAGGCTGCCATGAACAGAGTGTCGGCCCAGGCCTGCTCCGGAAAATCGTTTTTGGCCGAAACCGTATGCTGAAGCACCCGGTCACCAAAACGCAGAGCCCGGTTCTGCAGATAATCCAGCTTGCTGACAATCAGATCAAGATATTTCTGTTCCTTGGTCTGTTCGTAGAGCGTGAGCAGCATATGGCCCATTGCACAGGTATTAACCGTCCATTCAGCCGGCAGCCCTGCCTCTATATATTCCGCACACCAGCCGGCCATCCGCTCCAGGTAGCTTTGCTCCCCCGTGACTTCGAAAGCCCGGCTGACTCCGTAATAAGCAACCCCGCAGGGCCAGTTCCAGGTCAGATCCATGCCGAGTGTGTAATTGACTACGCTGTCTGTTACCTTTTTCAGGTCAATCTCCGATAAGTCCAGCTTCATTTGTCTTAAACCTCCTGTTAGTTATGTACTGCCGTTATTACACGAGAACGGTCCGGCTGCCTCCTCTTCAAATCTCTCATTACCAGAATCCTATCATGCTCCGCCCGGGCACTGGAATGGAAAAAAATAAGCTTCATTTGTAAGATTCGAGCTTTTTCCAGCGGATGTAGCCGTTTTCAAAATTACGTATCTCCGGTCATTGTCATTCTAATCTATCTGTGCTAGTATCCTTTTGAAATTGAGAGCTGTGTAAAAAATAAACAGGGGTGTTGCAGCATGCGCTTATTCTTGTTAATCGGACAATCCAATATGGCAGGCAGAGGACCACTCGAAGGACCGGACATAAACGCGGAGCCTGAGAAAAATATCTATAAGCTGGACGATAACGGAGTTTGGATGAAAGCAAAAGAGCCGCTACATAATGACAAGCCTGCGCTGGTGGGTGTAGGACCGGGACTGACTTTTGCCAGGATCGTTCTGGGTACATTTAACGGAGAAACGGCAGGGCTGATTCCCTGCGCGGTGGGCGGAACGAAGATTGAACGCTGGGTCCCCGGCGGGGATCTGTATGAGCGGGCTGTTACACGGGCACGTCTGGCCATGGAGAGCGGTCAGCTCAGCGGCATTCTGTGGGCTCAGGGGGAGAGCGATTCCGAGCTGGAGGCTGATGCCTCAGCTTACCAAGACCGGTTATTCAACCTAATCACCAGCCTGCGGGAGGAGCTGAATGCACAGGACGTTCCTTTTATCTCGGCAAAATTGGGCGGATTCATCCGGCCGGAAGAATACCCGTATACGGATCAGATTAACGGGGCGCTGGAGTCAGCAGCGGCGGTTTATGACAGGTTCTTTCTGGCGGAGTCGGCCGGACTTACCCATAAAGGCGACTATCTGCATTATGACGCTGCTTCGGCAAAAGAGCTCGGCCGGCGCATGGCTGAAGGTTGGCTAACTTTCCAGTAAAATAAGGCTGCTCTGCCCGAATGCTTGAAAAGCAAACAACCCGCGCTAAGTGCGGGTTGGCGTATGCTGCAGCTGAACGGCTACCGCCGTTCCCGGAGGCGGTGCTGCTGCAGTGCGGAACGTGAGCCCCGGCTGTGTCTCTGCCAGCAAGCGGCGGATCACGCCGCCGTGGGTGACGATGAGGACACGCAGCTTTTGGGGTTCTTGACCTTGGAGGACGGCTGCCTGACTGCCTGGCTGCCCGCTTTCCCTTTGGGGATCAGGGCGGTGTACGGCTGGCGTTTCTGATTCTCCTGCTTCCTGCAGCAACGTTGCCAGGAACTGCTCCAGCCGGGCTGTAAAAGCAGTCCAGGCTTCTCCCGCAGGTGGTGTAACCGCCGCCGGATCATCAATCCAGCTTCTGTACAGCGGATTATCACAGAGCTGCTCATAAGTGCAGCCCTCCCACTCCCCGAAGGAAGTCTCCCGCAGCCGGGAATCGTATACAGCCCGGTCTGCCAGTGATGGCGCCACTGCTTCCAAAGTCTCCCTGCAGCGCAGCAGATCACTGCAGTACACCCGCCAGAACTCCCCGATAAGCTCCGGCAGTTCCTTGCGCGCAGCCAGCTTCTCCCGTTCTTCGGGCAGCAGCGGCAGATCGCTGCTCCCCAGATAACGGCGCTCCTTATTCCACTGCGTGTGCCCATGGCGCAGCAGTACCATTTCTACTATGTGCTTGCCGCGAGACTCCCCTTGTTCCAAGTTATTCATATTAAACTGCTCAGCCCCCGTTCCATATGAAAGCTGCCGCTGCACAAAGGACCACAAAAAGAGTGGACGAAAGCAGCATCAGCCGGGAAGTAACAATAATATCGTCCGGCTCCAGAGCGCGCAGGGGCTCGCCCATATAGGCACGGAATGAAGCCACACCGTGATAGACATTCACCCCGCCCAGGCGGATGCCCAATGCTCCGGCTACTGCCGATTCGGGGTAGCCGCTGTTGGGGCTGGGATGCAGGCGGGCATCACGCCGCACAGTCTGCCAGCATCTGCGCCAGTCCAGCCGGAGCAACCAGGCGCAGAGGGTTAACAGCAGCGCAGTTATACGCGCCGGTATGTAGTTGGCTGCATCATCAAGCCGGGCAGAGGCCCAGCCGAGATTAAGGTATTTGTCGTTCTTATAGCCGACCATCGAATCCAGTGTGTTCACGGCGCGGTAGGCCATAGCGAGCGGCGCACCGCCAAGCAGCGCGTAGAACAGCGGGGAAATGATTGCGTCCACAATATTCTCGGCAACCGTCTCCACCGTACCGCGTACAATTTCCGGACTGTCCAGCTGGGCCGTATCCCGGCCGACAATCATGCCAAGCGCCTGTCTCGCTGCCGGAAGATCACCCTTGCGCAGCTCTGCGTAGACCGCCATCCCTGCATCCTTGAGCCCCTTGGAGGCGATGGTTGTAGAGATCAGCCAGGCTTCAGCCGCCAGCGCCAGCCAAGGCGAGATCTGCGACAGCAGCCAGAGCAGCAGCGCTGTTAGGAGCCAGCTGCCGCCTGCTACCAGCAGAGGCTGCAGGACACCGGCCCGCTTCAGGCTGCGCGGCCGGCTGCTGAAGCGGCGGATTGCCCGCTCCAGCATGGTGATTGCTTTTCCCATGAGTATAACGGGATGGGGCAGGCTCCTCGGATCGCCTATGAGGCGGTCAAGCACATAGGCGGCGAGCAGCAGGATCGCGGCCGTCATGGGCAATTCCTCCATAGCCGGCCTGGTGCAGGGCTTAGTTGTTGAGCCTGCCCTATCCGGTTCCACGCAGCGCCCATTTGCCGGTTATTAACCCCCCGGCGCAGCTGAATGCTCATTCGCCATTCTTCCTTGCCTGCTCCTGCACAGCACGCACCGAGCGGAGGCTGCCCGTTACCGCTGCATACACCAGCCTGCCAATCGCTCCGCCGAGATCGGTCGCTGTACCGGCGTACACATGCTCCGCCCCGTAGCGGCGGCTTCCGCTGACAGCCAGCACGATGGCATCCGTGGTAGTCCCTGTAGCGGTAAGCCCGTTCTCGGAGTCGGTAATGCCGAGGTCGGCCAGGGCAGCGGTCTTGGCTTCGGTTGCTGTAATCACGGCGTTCACCATCGCCGAGGGAGTCAGCAGACCGTCTATGCCCAGCATAATATTGATCGTGCCCGGGCGGTAAGCCTTCAGCACACTGCGCTCCACCCCGGCGCGGGCGGCATTGCCCGCAGCCGCAGTCACGCAGCAAAAGATTCCCGCCGAGCCGGTATCCTCCTCGGCAACCGCTGCATGCTCCAGCGGCACTGCCGTCATCAGACCCGCACAGCCCTCCTGCGGGTAACCCCACTCTGCCAGCTTATTCTCCATATCGCGTACTGGGTTACTACACTCATAGTCACGGCTCACATACTGGTTCACAGCCCGCTTTAGCCGTCCCATTCCTCCACCGTACACTGCACTCGAAATACTATCCGCCTCAGCCGGAAACTCCAGCAGCAGGTGCTCCTCTTTCCACTCCAGCACCAGCCCGGGCCAGACGCCGGAACGGTACGTCCGCGCCCCGCCGGCAAGCTCAAAGGGAGTCTTCACTTCTGTCATACCTACTCACGCCCTTTACTTTTACTTTAGGTTTGTTTGCTTGCACATTCTACTTACTTACTTACTTACTTACTTTACATTTACTCTACTAATTCTATGCTGCTCCCTTTACTCTCACTATTCACTCATTCCGCTCACGATACCGTTTATGTTACGGTCTGCTCCACTGCCTCAAACATTTAGTTGGATTTCTGACACCTAATTCCTTCATTTCTCAGCAATTTTGATGATTAGTTGGAAAAACATCACCTATTTCAGCCCGAATCCTCATTACGGGCATAAACAGTGGAATTAAGTGACCTTTTTCCATTTAGTTTCTTCCTGCCGGTCGCTGGCCCCAAAATAGATGACAAAATTCCACTTAATTAAATTGAAATGCTCAGCGGAGCAAATTTCAACCCTAGAAGTTACCTGCCCTCCACCCAACTGTGTACCGCAACAGCCTAATCAGCCTGGATGCCTTTATCCCCAAAGATGGGTACCCATGCATTCCATAGCACTCTTAGCATCCAGCCGCAGCCAAGAGCACATAGTAGCATCCATAGCATCCAACAGCATACAGTAACATTTAGTAGCATTCAGCATCATTCAATAGTACACAGTAGAACTCAGCATCATTCAACAGGAAACAGTATCAGTATCATTCATAGCACTAGTAGCACCTAATAACATCCAGCAGCATCTAACAACATCCAAGAGCACATAATAGCATCCATTTACAAGCTGTAGCATCCCGCAGCTTTAATTAACTAGCCTTGCAGCATCCAGCCGCCGCAAAACTACTCGCCGGCCAAAACCGCCTCCAGCTCCCGCAGCAGCCGGGCGTTATCCTCCGGCCCCTTGACGGCCACGCGGATATGCCCGGCGACCAGGCCCGGGTACATCGCGCAGCTGCGCACGAGGATGCCCCGGCGGCCAAGCTGCTCCTGCGCAGCCGCAGCTGTCCACCCTTCCGGCAGCTCCGCCAGCAGGAAGTTCGCTTCGCCCGGCGGCACGTGGCAGCCCAGCCGCCTTAGGCCCGCCCGCAGCAGCTCCCGCTCTGCTGCGATCAGCGCACGCGTGCGCGCTGCATAATCGCGCCCGCTGCGCAGGCACGCTTCCCCGGCCAGCTGCGCCAGGCCGTTCACGCTCCAGGTCACCTGCTTGCCGCTCATCCTTGCGGCAAGCTCCGGGGCTGCTATGGTAAAGCCCAGCCGCAGCCCCGGAATGGCAAAAAACTTCGTCATCGAGCGGATCAGCACCGTATGACGTAACCCGGCCAGCTCCGGCAGCAGCGACTGCCGCCGCTCCTCCGGGATGAAGTCGATGAACGCTTCATCCACGGCAAGCAAGGTCCCGCAGGCCTCTGCCTTGCGGGCCAGGAGCCGCAGGTCGTCCAGCGCATACTGGACGCCGTTGGGGTTGTTCGGCTGGCCGAGGAACAGCAGATCCACTCGCTCCAGCAGACCGGCGATTCTATCCGCCCCCGCCCGGTACTCCTGCTCCTCCGTTCCCTGAACGGAGAGTACCTCAGCACCAAACTGCTCAGCCAGCTGGCGGTACTCGGAGAAGCAGGGATCGACGATTCCGACCCTGCGCGGTGCTGCAGCCAACAGCAGCAGGGCCATGGACTCCGCCGCCCCGTTGCCGACTGTTATCCATTCAGCCCCAACGTCCAGCTCGGCGGCCAGCAGCGCTTTTAACCGGCGGTGCCCCGGGTCCGGATAAGCTGTAACAGCAGCCGCAGCATCCCGCAGCAGCTCCAATACGGCTGGCGGCGGGCCGAGCGGATTAATATTAGCGCTGAAGTCAATAAAAGCGCCATCCCTGTCCCCGCTTCCTTCCCCGTAGAGCTCCGCTGCCGTCAGCAAATCACCACCGTGGCCATATTTTTCAAGCATCATTCCACTCCCTCTGATTACCTTCATATTCAACATCTATAGCCCCAATTATTGCCTTTACCGCAGAAGCGCGTCAATGATGGATGTGGGACTCTTTTGCCATTGTAACCGGCCTGCACAAATCGCACCTGCCCCAGCCCCCTGTGCACCCGTGCTGAAATACACTTTCTATTTTGTGAAATGCGAGTTTTTAGATTAGAATAAATGCAGTAGTTAACCATGTACAGGCGGAGGAATATACTATGCTCTTTATTGATAACACCGGCATTACAGATGCTTCGATCAACCTGGCCATTGAGGAGTTCGCGCTCAAAAACCTCCCGATGGACGACAGCTACCTGCTCTTTTATATCAACAGCCCGTCCATCATCATCGGCAAGCACCAGAATACAATTGAAGAGATCAATCAGGAATATGTAAAAGAAAACAACATCCAGGTCGTGCGCCGGCTCTCCGGAGGCGGAGCAGTGTATCATGACCTCGGCAACCTGAATTTCAGCTTCATCACCAAGGATGACGGCGAATCGTTCCACAACTTCCTCAAATTTACCCAGCCGGTCATCGACTATCTGCAGTCCATGGGAGTCAACGCTGAGCTGAGCGGACGCAACGACCTGCAGGTCGGCGAGCGCAAAATCTCCGGCAACGCCCAGTTCTCCACCCGCGGACGGATGTTCAGCCATGGCACCCTGATGTTCGATCTGAATCTCGATGATGTACAAGCTTCCCTGAACGTGAACCCGGAGAAGTTCAAATCCAAGAGCACCAAGTCCGTGCGCAGCCGGGTTGCCAATATCAAGGATCTGCTCGGCAATACAGAAATGACGATTGAGGAATTCCGTGAGGGACTGCTGCGCTCGATCTTCGGCATGGAGGCTTCCGAGGTTCCGCAGTACAAGCTGACAATGGATGACTGGGTCCGCATCAATGAAATCTCCAAGGAGCACTACCAGAACTGGGACTGGAACTACGGCCTTTCGCCAAAAAGCAATGTGAAGCACACCCGCAAATTCCCGGCCGGTCTCGTCGATATCCGCATGGATATTGAGGATTCCTACATTAAAGACATCAAAATCTACGGCGATTTCTTCGGCGTCGGTGACGTAGCAGATGTGGAAAATGCACTGCGCGGCAAGCGTTACGAGAATGCTGAGGTCAGAGAGGCGCTGTCCGGGCTTGATTTGAAGCATTATTTTGGACGGATTGAGCCGGAGGACTTCATCGGACTGGTGTTTTTGGAGGAATAGCTCTTCTGGAATACCTTTTATTCGCAGGCAAAATAGAACCAGCCAATTCCGGGACCCCGGGGTCGGCTGGTTTTTTAATGGAATCCGCTTATGCTTTGGAAAGTCTGCGTTTCCGGTACAGCAGGAGTCCTGCCGCAAAATAAACCATGGTAAGCAGGGTGATCATGATAAGCTCCCATCCCACCTCCGGCAGACCCGCACCATCATTCAGAATTTGATTAAAGGCACTGGCAGTATGCGTAAGCGGCAGCAGATCTGTCATGCCCAAGGCGTGCCCGTGTACAGTAATTACATTCAGCTCCGGAAGGGGGAACATGCTCCCCGAAAAAAACATCAGTATAAAAAACGGAAAGCAGCCGACCGTCAGCACATCAAACACCGTGTTCAAAAAGCTGGCCACAATCAGGCTAACCGCAACCATCGCGATACTCGACAGCACCCCAACAGCCAGAATAGCGCCAAAATCCCCTTCGGGCTCATAACCTAATCCGAGTGCCGTCCAATAAGACAGAACAACTGCACAGGAAGCAACCGCCGCCTGGGTAATGCAGATTCCGCCCAGAAAGTTAAAAGCGCCAAGGCGGCTGAGCTTGAGCCTGAGCAGTGTTTTTTTGTCATTCTCCTTCACAATGGAGGCCGAGGCCGGGAATAGAACCATCAGCACAGCAAGTGAGATTAGTCCCGGGACATAGCTCTCGAATTCGTTTAAGGGCTGTTTTTTTTCAACAAAGGTTTCTTGTATAACGGCCGGAAGTGTGATCTCTGCTGCCTTCATTCCCTGCCTGTTCACCTGCTCGGCTGCCCAGACTGCTGCAACAGGATACCTCACATTCCCCATGCTCCCAATAAAGCTGACCTGCGCCGCACTGGCATTCTCTCCTTTAGCCTTAGAAGCAAGTGCCGCTGAATAGTCCGCCGGAATAACTAGGCCGATTTCAATTTCCTTTTCTTTTACCTTGGCCTGCAGCTCATTCCTGTTTGAAAAGCTTATTACATTGAATACCGGAGACCGGCCCTCGTCCTGCCCCTGCATCTGCTCCAGACTGCTGATAAGCTGAACCGATGCACGTCCCGCATCCAGATTCAGGACGCCCAGCTTATAGGTAACCGCGTCCCCCCCGTAAAAAAAGGACATCAGCAGCAGAAAAAAAGGAGAAAATATCAGCACCATAGCAAGCATCTTCCAATCCCTTATGCTCTCCCTTATAGACTTGTTAACCGCTGCCGCAAGCTTCATTCCCGCAGTCCCCTTCCCGTCAGTGCAATGAACGCATCCTCAAGCGTCCGTTTGCGGAGCGTTATATCCTCAATATGCAGACCTTGAGCCCTCAGCCGCTGCTGCACCTCCGGAATCCCTTCAAGAACGTTACCTCCGCCAAGCAGCAGCAGTCCGTCGGTGTAGGTTTTTTCTGTGCATTCCGGCGGCAACGTCCGCAGTACCTTCTCAGCCAGCTCCCTGCTGATTCCCGTCACCCGGACCTGCAAAAGCTCACCCGTGCCTGTTATGGCCTTCAACCTGGCCGGAGTATCCAGCAGCAGTATTGTTCCGTGATCCATAATCGCGATCCTGTCCGACAGCCTGTCAGCTTCATCCATGTCATGTGTAGTAAGGATTACCGTCTTATCCCGGGCCAGCCCTCTTATGAAGTCGCGCACCAAAATCCGGCTCTGCGGGTCCAGTCCTGCCTGCGGCTCATCCAGAATAATCAGCTCCGGATCATGGACCAGGGCCAGTGCGATGTTGAGCCTCCGCTGCATCCCTCCAGAGAGTGTCCGGGCCAGCTTGTTTCTTTTGTCCCAGAGGCCGAGCGCGTGCAGCAGGCTTTCCGCCCGGTTGCCCGCTGCTCTGAAAGTAAGCCCATAGGATATACCGGCGAACCGCAACTGCTCCAGACAGGTTAGCAGCTCCCAGATGACAATGTCCTGCGGACACAGGCCGATCATCGGCTTAATCCGCTCATAACAGCCGGAGGTCATTGGTATGCCATTGATATGAATCCGGCCAGCGTCCGCTTTTAGCAGCCCGCACAGCATCCTGATCGTTGTTGTTTTTCCGGCTCCGTTGGGTCCCAGCAGGCCGAATACTTCTCCTTTGCGTACCGTGAAGCTTATGTTATCCACTGCAAGCAATGCCCCGTATTGTTTGCTCAAGCCCGTAACCGAAAGAACCGCCCCATTCTCCATGCAGCACCTCATATTCCATTTATTCCTAAATGGTGATACCACTAATTTATCAGAGCTTTTACGAAGAGGCAGTGAGCTAACGCTCATGGTTCCTAACGGGGGCTTGACTGTCCCAAAGCACAAAAAAGCTCCCCGCTTCATACAGCGGAGAGTCTTATTATGCCTATTGGCCCCTTTCCCCTCAAACGGGGGTAATCACGAACACATACGCGACGAGCAGCAGCGTGAGCACAACGCACACCTTCTCCACCTTGCTGCCCTTTTTCGTACCGGTGCTCATCAGCTTCAGACGAAGCTTGAAGGGCAGCGGCGGCAGCGGCGTAATTCCGCGCTGTGTCAGGGAGTCAGCCAGCAGATGCAGCGCATACGACAGGCCTCCGGCAATCCACAGGCTGCCGCCGTCATTCATGCCGAGGGAGACAAAGTACAGCAGCGCCCCCCAGCCGGCCACCGCATATAAGGTATGCGTGATTCCCCGGTGCGGGACAACGGAAGCTACAACGAGTATGCAGGCCGCGATATAGTTCCACGGATCATAATCGGCAGCGAACGCGAACAGCGCGAGAGCGATCAGCAGCATGACCAGCTGCCGCAGCCTCCGGCCCGGAAGGAACGATACACTGCCCACGAGCAGCGCCAGCACCATATTCCATGGCGTTTCAACGATTCCGGCAAAATACAGATAAATCGCCGCTCCGATCAAAGCTACCTGCAGCAGCCTTAGCACAGATTCGGGCACAGCACTGCGTACCAGCAGCGAATTCGGCTCATCAATATCGGGCAGCAGGGAGCTGACCGCCGCCACAGCAGCCGCCGGAACCGTGATCTCATAGCCGAGCAGATTCATCACAGAGAGCGTAATCCCGGTGCTGATAATGAAATGGGATTTGCCCATCATCTTTGAAAACCGCCCCTTTCTAAGCTGTCAAAAAATAAGAACAAATGTGCGGTTACCAAAGTATACTAAGAGAGCGTTTTTTTGTCCAGCCTGCAGCCGCATTATATTCCCGGAAAGCCTTTAGCTGCCGGGCTTCAGTACAGTTATGGCTTGTCCTCCCCTGTGTTTTAGGATACAATTTGGACAACTTGATACGTTTTCTGTATTTCATGAAAGGATGACGACTGTGAGCCGCTCGCGAATCGCTGATCTCAGCCTGCTGCTGGTGGCGCTGATGTGGGGCTGTACCTTCCTGATCGTCCAGCATGCCGTCAGGGTACTGCCGCCGCTTGCCTTCAACAGCATCCGGTTCACTGGTGCGGCTCTGTTACTGGCCTTGATTACGGCTGTTTTTTACCGTCATGAATGGAGACAGCTAAGCTGGCGTATGGTACTGCATGCCCTGCTGCTGGGTCTTTTTCTGTTTATGGGCTATGGTCTGCAGACGATGGGACTGCTGTACACAAGCACCTCCAATACCGGGTTCATCACCGGCCTGTCCGTCGTGATCGTCCCCTTCCTGTCACTCGCGCTGCTGAAGCATTCCATCTCCCGCTATACATGGCTCAGTGCAGCTATTGCCGTAGCAGGACTGTATCTGCTGACCTTCACAGGCTCGGCATTTTCGCTTGGACTGGGTGACAGCCTGGTACTGCTCTGCGCGGTCGCTTTTGCCCTGCAGATTGCCTATACCGGCGTGTATGCGCCGCGCTATCCGGCTCTGCCGCTGGCCACGCTGCAGCTTGCTGTTGTCGGCCTGCTCAGCATCGCCGCCTCACTGATTGTTGACGGCAGCGGCCCGCTGCTGCAGAGTGCGGAGCTGGTCAGGGAGCCTGATGTGCTCTGGGCGCTGCTGATCTCCATCGGGCCGACCAGCGCATTTGCCTTCTGGATTCAGACCGCCTGCCAGAAATACACCACACCGTCCCGGGTGGCCATTATCTACGCGATGGATCCGGTGTTCGCCGCTTTTACCGGACTTGTCTTTGGCGGTGAGAAGCTCGGTTTATCCGCCGGGCTTGGCTGTCTGCTCATCCTTGCGGCCATGCTTACTGCCGAGCTCAGTCCTGTGTCTGACAAAGACGGACATGCTGAAGGGGAATCCGGTAACCTGGCTTCATCAGACGGATAATTTCATTTATACTAGAACAATAACCTTTAGGAGAGAACCCGAATGTACAAACTGATTGCAATTGATATCGACGACACACTGATTAATGATGACAAGGAAGTAACCCCTGCCACACAGACCGCGCTTGAGCAAGCTGTCGCTGCAGGTGTTGTAGTAACGCTGGCAACCGGCCGTGCTTATGCTTCTGCCCAGGCTATTGCCCGCCAGACCGGCCTCAATGTGCCGATCATCACTTACCAGGGTGCGCTGGTTAAGAACCTGATGGACGAAAAGGTGCTCTACGAGCGTTATGTACCGCAGGATGCTGTACGCAAGCTTTTCCAGTATTGTGTGGAGCATGATCTGCACCTGCAGACATATATTGATGACAAGCTGTATGCGCGCGAGGAGAACCAGAAGCTGATTGAATATTCCCAGCTGAACCGGACCCAATACTTCATTGAGCCGGACTGGGAAAACAAGCTTGTTCCGCAAAAAACACCGAAAATGCTCATCATCGACGACCCGGCCTACCTGGACGAGCTGTCCCCGATTCTGCGTGAGCTGCTGGGCGACTCCGTTCACATTACCAAATCCAAGCCGCACTTCCTGGAGATCATGCATAGTGAAGGCACCAAGGGCATTGCGCTCGAGTTCCTGGCAGAGCATTTCGGCTGCGAGCTGTCCGAAACGATTGCTGTCGGCGATTCCTGGAATGACCATGAGATGCTGGAAGCGGCCGGTCTTGGAGTTGCAATGGCCAATGCCATTCCTGCGCTCAAGGAAATTGCCGATTTCGTCACCCTCAGCAACAACGAAGACGGCGTGAAGTATGCGATCGACAAGTTTATTTTGAAGACAGTAGAATAGTTACTTTTATGACAAAAGGGTGCGCTGCCGCCGGTTTACAATCAACCGGCGCAGCGCACCCTTCTTTTATTTGCCGGTCAGACAACCCGTCCGCCTGGTCTTCCGGCTAAAACTCCGCTCCGCGCACCTTGGCATACACTTTACTGTCATGCAGTTCCCCGTCAAAGCCGCGCATGCCGAGCCGCAGAATACGCCGGAATCAGAGGCACTTTTGCCCTTCATTTCGCCCATTCTGCCAACTCCGCCGGAATCAGAGGCACTTTTGCCTTTGATTTCGCCCATTCCGCCGATTGCGCCGGAATCAAGGGCACTTTTGCCCTTCATTTCGTCCATTCCGCCAACTCCGCCGGAATCAGAGGCATATTTGCCTTTCCTTTCGCTCATTCCGCCGCCTGCGCCGGAATCAAAGTCACTTTTGCCTTTCCTTTCGCCCATTCCGCCAACTCCGCCGGAATCAGAGGCACTCCCCTTTCTTCCAACCATTCAGCCGTCCAGCCCGACTCTACACCCGCTCCAGTGCAAGCCTCATCCCCGTAACGGCCAGAGTAACGCCCTCCGGCAAAATGTAGTCCTTGCGGATGTCCACATCATGCGACATGTGCGTATAAATGGTGCGGGCCGGCTGGACCGTCTTCAGCAGCTCCGCTGCTTCCGTCATATCATACACAGAGCGGGTGGACAGCTCGGCGGCTTCATAATAGAAGCTGGTACCAAGCACCAGCAGATCGGCTCCAAGCATGGGTTCGGTCTCCTCCGGTCCGAGTGAGATGGAGTCGGAGCAATATATCCATGTATACTCAGCCTTTTCCAGCTTGTACGCGTAAGAATAGCCGTTCTTGCCATGGTTCACCCGCCAGGTGCTGATCTGCCAGCCATCCAGCTCAATCCCGTCATCGCAGGGAATCATGTCTATGTGTCCGCTCAGCCACGGGTATTGCCGCTGAATGATCGGGATTACTTCAGCCGGAGCATACAGCTCTCCACGGTGACCCATCCAGCGGCAGGCATCCGTCCATTCCGGCAGTCCGCCGATATGGTCAAAATGAGCATGGGTTATCAGCAGCCTGCGCATGCTGCGCAGCCCCTGCAGCTCCATCTGCCGCCGCCAGTCCGGCCCGCAGTCAATCGCAAAAAAATCACTGCCGTTATCTATAAGCACGGATGAGCGCAGCCGGGCATTCATCCCGCCCGTTCTCGCCTCCATACAATTCTCACAGTTGCAGTACACCCGGGGTACGCCCATCGCGTCGCCTGTCCCCAAAAACACCAACGTATCCATTCGCCCTCGCTCCTCCAGTTCAAACAGCTAAGATTAGTAATCCTCATTATAGTACATATCACTGTTCATCTCATCCAGTCTCTCCACTCCGCCCCGTTTTCTGCATCAAAAAAAGCCGCCCTCCAGCTCTGGAGGAACGGCCCCACTTACCTTCATTCTTGCTTCCTCACCACAGACAGCCCAGCCGCTAAATCCCCGCCAGCACCTGATACCAGATGCCCCGCTTGGAATACAGCGTCTCCCGGACCTCCGTCCAGCCGCCGAGATAATCGATGCCGAACAGTCCGGCAGGAACCGGATACCGGCTCTCGTTGGCTGCATACACCTGCTCGTTTACCGGACGGAAGCCGTGCTCGGCAAATACCTCCTGCGCGGCAGGTGTCGACAGATAATCGACCAGCGCTTCGGCAGCTTCACGAGTGCCCCGCTCATCTACATATTTGTCTACAACAGCAGCCGGATTTTCAATCAGAATCGTATCCTTAGGAATGATGACTTCATACTTCACACCCTTGGCAATCCGCGCCAGCAGCTCATTTTCATACGTAACGATGACATCCCCTACGCCGTATTCAAAGGCAGCCATGGAGGCCCGCCCGCTTTTATCCAAGGATTCGACATTGGCGTGTACCTGCTCCAAAAAAGCTTTTGCAGCCGCAGGATCCTTCACCCCGGTTTGCTCCTCGGACATCTTCAGGCCGGCTCCATAAATTGCGTTGATATCCCACTGCGCTCCGCCGGAGGTCTTGGGGTTGGGGTAGAGCACCTTCACATCCGGCTTTGCCAAGTCGGTGAAGTCTTTAATCCCCTTCGGATTCCCTTCACGCGTCCCCAGTGCTACCACTGAACGGGTAATCATGCCGTCCGCGCCGTGCTCCTTCCAGGTGTCCGCGACCAGCCCGGCTTTGACCAGCTTCTCGATATCTCCTTCAAGCGCCAGCAGAGTCACATCCGCTTCAAATCCCCCGGCAATCGCTCTCGCCTGCGTACCCGAGGCTTCATAAGACTCCTGGAAGACAATGGTCTGCCCGGTTTTGGCCTTCCAGTCCGCTGCGAACAAGGGCAGAATGTCGCCCATTGCATCCTTGACCACGCTGTAAGCTCCAACTACCAGGGTCAAATCGCCCTGCTGGGGAGCCGCTTCACCTTCTGCCGTTTCCTTACCGTCTCCGCAGCCGGCCAGAGCCAGTGCGAGCAATGCCAGCATCAGGGCTGCCAGCCATCCGTGCAGTTGTCTGCTCCTTTTGTGAACCCTCATACCGGCACACATCCTTTACTTAGATAAACACAGGCATCGGATCTTCCTTCAGCCCGTTCTCCTGAATCCAGCTGCGCTCGTCATTGAACAGGTAGGCGCGATGGACCAGAACAGAAATTTCCTGGCCTGGCGCAAGGGTTTCCTTTTCAAGCGAACGGTACGTTACCAGCTTATGCCCATTCACCTCTACCTCTACCAGCCACTCGCTGCCGCGGAAATGCAGATGCTTCACGATGCCCTGCTCAGTAGCCGAAGCCATTTTGAACTCATTCAGATGGCCTACCTCAATATACTCAGGACGGATCAGCGCCTTGGTCGGCTTACCGCCGCCCGCATTCTTGAAGCCCTTGAGCTCGCTCGCACTCTCAATCAGCGTCGATTCACCGATAAAGGTTGCCACAAACGGCGTCTTAGGCTCTTTGTAGATATCCCATGGGGTGCCCTTCTGCTCCAGACGCCCCTGATTAATAATCATAATCTCATCGGCCACCTCGATTGCCTCATCCTGGTCATGCGTGACGAAGATTGAGGTGATGCCGACACGTTCAATCAGCTCGCGCAGCCAGGAACGCAGCTCCTGGCGGATCTTCGCGTCAATCGCAGCAAACGGCTCATCCAGCAGCAGCAGCTGCGGCTCAGGCGCAAGCGCCCGGGCAAAAGCCACCCGCTGGCGCTGTCCGCCGGACAGCTGGTGCGGATAACGCTTCTCGAATCCCTTGAGTCCGGTAAGCTCAACCAGCTCAGTAACCCGGTCACGGATTGCATTCTTATTCGCTTTCTTAACCTTCAGTCCAAAAGCGATATTCTCATAGACAGTCATGTGCTTAAAGAGCGCATAGTTCTGGAACACAAAGCCGATTTCGCGCTCCTGCGGCGGGAGGTTGTTGACCGTTTTGCCATGAAAAATAATTTCACCGCTATCCGGTGTTTCCAGTCCTGCCAGCATGCGCAGAATCGAGGTTTTGCCGCCGCCGCTTGGGCCGAGCAGGCCGATCAGATGACCCTTGGTAATCCCGAAATTAACGTCCTTCACGGCGTGAAAATCTCCAAAGTGCTTATTTAGTCCCCGAACCTCTACATGCATCCCTAATGCACACCCTTTCGTCTCTTACTCCATTCCATCATCAGCAGCAGACCGGCGGAGAAAGCTGCCAGTACCAGGGCCACACCGCCCGCTGCCGTTACATTAAAGTTCTCTACATCCTGGTAGACCAGCGTAGTTGCGGTCTGTGTTTTATTCATAATGTTACCCGATACAACAAGCACGGCTCCGAATTCCCCCAGTGAGCGGGCCACCGTCAGGATTACGCCATAGATGACTGCCCAGCGGATCGAGGGCCAGGTCACCTTCCAAAAGGTTGTCCAGCCGTACGCTCCGAGCGTCGAAGCGGCCTCCTCCTGCTGTGAACCGATCTCCTGCAGCACCGGCATCACCTCACGCACCATCAGCGGGAAGGTCACAAATAGTGTGGCAATGACCATTCCGGGAAAAGCATAAACGATATTGACTCCAATCTGTTCAAAAAGCGCACCCAGCGCGCTGTCCGGACCAAGCAGCAAAACGATCATCAGCCCGCCGATTACCGGTGACACGGCATACGGCAGATCGACAATGCTGTTCAACAGCCCCTTTAGCCGTTTGCCCAGCCAGTTGGCCCGCACCAGATACAATGCCAGCATAATGCCGAACAAGGTATTCAGCAGCGTAACCACCACAACCACGAACCCGGTCATCATCAGCGCATGCAGTGCCTCCGGCCGCGACAGTGAAGCCCAAAAACCGCTGAACCCGTCGCTGAACGCCTCCGTCGCCATTTTACCCAGCGGAGCGGCAATCAGCAGAATGAAAACAAGATAAGTAAGAATAATCCATAGTTTTCTCATGCTCTTCTCCCCCGCATCTGCAGCAAATTAATCAGCCAGAGGATGAGGAAGGACAAGGTCAGCAGAATGACTGACACTGCGGCTGCACCGACCGGATTATCACTTTCTACTTCACCGAAAATAAAAACCGAGGACACCAGTGTCCGTCCCGGAATGTTACCGGCTACCAGCACGACTGCACCGAATTCCGCCAGCGCGCGAGAGAAGGCCAGCATTCCTCCGCTGATCATTCCCGGGGCCATAGAGGGCAGAATCACCTGACGGAATACCCGGCTGCTCTTGGCGCCCATTGTATAGGCGGCCTCCTCCTCGGAAGGATCAAGCTCCTCCAGCAGCGGCTGCACCGCCCGGATGACAAAGGGGAACGTTACAAAGATCATAGCAATCACAATAGCCGGCTGATGAAAAACAATCTCGAAGCCGAGCCTCTCCGCCAGTCCGCCAATCAGGCTGCCCGGACCGAGCAGCAGCAGAATCATCAATCCCCCGACCGCTGTCGGCAGGGCAAAAGGCAGGTCAACCAGACTGTTCAGCAGCGCCTTGCCGGGGAACCGGTAGCGGATCAGTACCCAGGCAATCATCGTGCCCAGCAGGACATTAATGACCGTAGCAATGACCGCCAGCTTAAGCGTTAGCAATACGGATTTCCAGGCAATCGGGTCGCTTACAGCTTCGATAAAGGTGCTGAAGCCCAGCGAAAAGGAATTGTAATATACGCCGAGTATCGGCAAAACAATCAGCACCACAAAATACAGCAGAATCGTTGTGCGGAATCCCCAGGTCCAGCCCTTGTGTCTAAGCAGCGAATTCAAGTTAGAAGTCCCCCCACCTCCGGATATCCGGTCGGTATAGTAGCCATTACGCCCATAATTATTCCTATTAATATACTTGGTATTATAATTATCACTACTTTACCAAAGCCGCCTGTGTCCGTCAATTACTTTCGTTCAATTTGGGGTAAACTATAGTATATTTTATTTATAGTACAGGGAGGGGATAGTATTATGTTACATACCATCGAAATTTCAACCAGCAAACGGGACGAGCTGCGTGATATTACCCGTGAAGTGATTTCCTGTGTAAAAAAAAGCGGGGTGCAAAATGGCATAGCTGTAGTCTACTGTCCGCATACGACAGCAGGAATTGCCATTAACGAAAATGCTGATCCGGATGTGAAGCACGATGTGCTGATGAGGCTGGATGAGGTGTATCCCTGGGAGCATCCGAAATACCGCCATGGAGAAGGTAATACCGCCTCCCATCTGAAATCGATAACTACAGGTCCCTCCCAAAGCATCATCATCCACGGGGGCTCGCTGCTGCTCGGACGCTGGCAGGGCATTTATTTCTGTGAGTTCGACGGGCCAAGGCACCGCCAATATTATGTAAAGATTATTGAGGGATAATATTTATTGTCAAAAAAAGCCCATAGACAGGCTCCGCCATTTCCTGGCGGAGCCTCTTCTATAGATTCTATAGCTCCTATAACACTTTCACTATGCAAAGTTATACCAATGCACAGCTCTAAAGCGCGGAGCCCTAAAAATACGTAAACTACAAGCTGCGGCTGAGCACCTTAATATGCGTAAGAGCAGCCTGCTTAACATCATCAAAAGATACTTTATCCTGAATATAATAAGAAATAAAGCCATGGGCTGATAAGAACAATGTCAGCGGTACACTCTGCCAATCCTCGGAAACATATCCTTCTTCCTTCATATGCCGGCGGACAATACCTGCGAATAATTCAAAACATCGCCCCTGTTCTGCCCGGCAATAAGCCAGAAGCTCTTCATCCCGGATCATGAACATGATCTCATACTGATGCGGATGATCGAGTCCAAACCGGATAAATTCCATGACCAGCTGCTCCACCCGGGTCATGCCAGGTTCAGGCGGATTATTCATTGCTTGATTGAGCAGACCCGCCACATGATTGAAATCTTCAACCATAATGGCATAGAACAGCTCTGCTTTTTCCTTGAAATGATAATAGAGCGAGCCATGGCTGTATCCCAGATGCTGTCCTATGCTGCGCATTGAGATTGCACGGTATCCTTTAGTGATAAACAGATGCCTGGCCGCCTCCAGAATCCTCTCCCTAGACAACTCCCGCTCCACTGCTCTTCTTGCCATAATCTATTCCCCTTCGCTGTAGTAAAGCCGCCGCCCTTCTGTAACCAGCGCTTGCCCCTGGGTAAGATCCGTTATCCATGCTACAAAAGCGTCACCTTCATCATTCCGCGGCAGGCACAGCAGCGTCACTGTATCTGTAAAAGAGGTTTCGCCGGTCTTGGTGCCCTTGGAACGCAGCTCGTTCTCAACCTTACCCAGCCACGTATAATCAAGCTGCACGAAGACTTCGCGTCTCAGCACCCGGGTAACCACTTCACCAGCCTCAAGCGCCAGTACAGCGCCGTCAGCATAAGCCCGGATGAGTCCGCCTGCCCCCAGCATGATGCCTCCGAAATAACGGGTTACGACAATTGCGACATTTTTAACTTGTTGGTTGCGGATTACTTCCAAAATCGGTTTCCCGGCCGTTCCACTCGGTTCCCCGTCATCTGACTGTCTTTGAATCTCATCTCTTTCGCCAATCATGTAAGCAGAGCAGTTATGCGTGGCATTGCGGTGCTGCTTCTTGATGTCTTCAATAAATTGCATAGCCTCTTCTTCATTGTCCACCGGCATGACATGGCCGATGAAACGCGACTTACGAATTACGACTTCCCGGGATCCGGGAGAACGCACCGTCCGATATTGTTCCAGCATCCTTATTCCATTCCTTACTTAGTCTTGGGATAACTATATAATTTAGGAGCAGCCCCGGTATGGATAACCTATGGACTGCTCCCAGTTACTTCTAATGTATGAATGATCTGTGATGTACGATGATACTATTCTGTAAGTCTGGATTCCAGTTCGGCTTTTTCTTTCTCGTAGCCCGGTTTACCCAGCAGCGCGAACATGTTCTTCTTGTATGCTTCCACGCCCGGCTGGTCAAACGGATTAACGCCAAGCAGGTATCCGCTGATACCGCAGGCTTTTTCAAAGAAGTAAACCAGATAACCGAAAGTATATGGAGTTTGATCAGGGATGGTCACGATCAGGTTCGGCACTTGTCCGTCTGTGTGCGCCAGCAGCGTTCCCTGGAAAGCCTTCTTGTTAACAAAGTCCACTGTTTCACCGGCAAGGAAGTTCAGGCCGTCAAGATCGTCAGCATCGCTTTCGAGTGTGATGTGGTGACGAACCTGCTCAACCTGGATAACTGTTTCGAAAATGTTGCGGTTACCCTCCTGAATGAACTGGCCCATGGAGTGAAGGTCGGTGGAGAAATCAACGGAAGAAGGATAGATTCCTTTGTAATCCTTGCCTTCGCTTTCGCCGTACAGCTGCTTCCACCATTCGGATACGAAGTGCAGGGACGGTTCGTAGTTAACGAGAATTTCTGTTGTCTTGCCTTTGCGGTACAGGGCGTTGCGCACTGCAGCATATTGATAGCTTTGGTTGGTTGCTACATCCGGATTGTTGAATTCATCCGCTGCGGCTGCGGCTCCCTGCATCATTTCTTCAATGTTAATGCCTGCTACAGCAATCGGCAGAAGGCCTACAGGTGTCAGTACGGAATAACGTCCGCCTACATCATCAGGAATGATGAACGACTCATAGCCTTCTTCAGTAGCCAGCTTCTTGAGGGCGCCCTTCTCCTTGTCTGTAGTAGCGTAGATGCGCTTGCGCGCTTCTTCCTTGCCGTATTTCTTCTCCAGTGCTGCACGGAAAATACGGAAGGCGATTGCCGGTTCAGTGGTTGTTCCGGATTTGGAAATTACGTTAACGGAGAAGTCCTTGCCTTCAACCAAATCGAGCAGGTGTGTGATGTATGTAGAGCTGATGTTATTACCTGCGAAGTATACCTCAGGAGTCTTGCGCTGTTCCTTAGGCAGGTTATTGTGGAAGGAATGCGTAAGTGCTTCAATAGCAGCACGTGCTCCCAGATAAGAACCGCCGATACCGATAACAATCAGAACATCGGAATCACTCTGGATCTTCTTGGCTGCCTCTTGAATGCGGGCGAACTCTTCCTTGTCATATGCGGTCGGGAGATCAATCCAGCCCAGGTAATCGGAGCCGGCCCCAGTTTTGTTATGCAGTTGCTCATGGGCTAGTTTAATCGGAGCAGCAAAGTAGTCAACTTCATGCTGGTTAAGGAAGGACAGGGCTTTGCTGTAGTCAAAATTAATCTTCTTGGACATCGGTTATGGTAACCTCCTGTTTATCTCTTTGGATTTGACACGGTTTGTTACAACTTTATAATCTAGGATACTTTAATTTGCCTTGACTGGCAAGGTCTTAGGGCACATCCCGGGCTTTTGGCACAAGTTTTCGAAAGTTACATGAAAGCGCTTGCCCGATATACATGACAGGCGATCCGGTGGAACAACCCCAAGCGCCGTGATAGAATGAAGAAAAAAGAGTGAAGGCGGAGATGGAATGAAACAGATCGGCTTTATCGGACTCGGAACGATGGGCGCGCCCATGGCGGCAAATCTGCTGAAAGGCGGATACCAGGTTACGGTATACAACCGTACGGCAGAGAAATGCAAGCCCCTGGAGGATGCAGGTGCAGCGGTTGCAGCTACCCCGCAGGCAGCAGCGCAGGACAAGGATGTTATTATTACCATGATCAGCAATGATGATTCGATCCGGGAGGTTTTTTATGGAGATAACGGCATTCTGGCCGCCCTCAAGCCCGGAGCCGTCATTATTGATTCCAGTACCATTTCCCCCGGACTGGTTAAAGAGATCGCTGCTGCTGTAGAGGAACGCGGCGGCAGCTTCCTCGATGCACCGGTAACAGGCAGTAAGCCTGCAGCCATCGAAGGAACGCTAGTGTTCATGGTCGGCGGTGATGCCAAGGTCATTGAAGCACATCGGGATCTCTTTGATACCATGGGCCGCCTGCTGCTTCATATGGGCGGGAACGGCAGCGGCGCTGTAGCCAAGCTGGCCCATAATTCTATGGTCGGCATTCATAATGTTGCCCTCGCAGAAGGCTTCTCCATTGCTGTAAAGAACGGCGTACCGGCAGACAAGTTCCTGGAGCTTGTCCAGAACGGCTCCGCAGGCAGCAAGCAGGCTGAGCTGAAAGGGCGCAAGATCATTGAAGATGACTTCAGCAACCAGTTCTCGCTGGCTCTTATGCTTAAGGACTTGAAGCTTGCTTCCGTACTCAGCGACTCCACCGGGGTCCCTGCACCTATGCTGGGACTGGCCAAGAGCATGTTCCAGGCGGGTTACACCCAAGGCTACGGTGACGAGGATCTGTCAGCTGTAGTGAAAACCTACGAAGCATGGATCGGCCGCAAAATCGGGGCAGATAATACTGCCCAGGAATAAGCTATAGTACAGATTTATTTTTAATAAAAAGGTGTTCCTCTCAGCCGTAATCTGGTTGTGGAACACCTTTTTTGCGCACGCGGCAAATCAGCATTAGCTATAAAAGGTCTATATTTCCGGGCTGCTCACCGGCTCAACCACGATTTCTCCTGTACCTTCGTTTTCAATTGCTGCTCCCTGCCCCTCTTCCACTACAGGCCACTGCAGCTCTGCCGTTCGACCATCGATCCACCAGCTTCCGCCCGGCGTCAGGGCCAGCAGCCAGTTCCCCCATCTGCCTGACACCTGAACGGTCTGCGGCTCCAGGAACGTTACTTTAGGAGCATAGGTATCCGGATATTTATATACCGGAACACTCACCTTGAGCTCCGCAGCTGCTGCAATCTCCTCCACCACCGCCAGCTTTCCGGGAGAAGCTTGTATCCAGCCGGTGCCTTCTTCAGCCTGTACCTGATACCAGTCACCCTTTTTGGCGGTCACATGCAGTCTTTGCGGCTGGATGCTGACACCTCCGGACAACGCTCCTATTTTGGAGTAGAGCTTGGTTTCAGCCAACACGTCCATAGACTGCTGGAGATACTGGACCTTCTGCTTATTCAGCCATAAGGAATGGGACTGCAGTGCCGAATAAAGCCCCACTCCCCGGTTATCATTCCATACGCTCCCGAACTGGCTTAAAGGAACATTGCTCTCACCGGCATATCTGGCAATTTCAATGGTAAGGCCGGGGCGGCCAAACTCCTGGATGAACCAGTCCTTATACCCTCCGCCGGAAGGATTTTTCTCAGGAGATACAAGAGAATATCCGGTCATACGGCTAAGTGTCCGGGCTATCACCTGATCCCTGGCTACATTGCTGCTGAGGGTATTAAAATGCCAGAATATGATTTCTCCGGAGCTATGATAGGAAATCGTCATCTCCGGATCAATCCGGTAGGTGAAATCCATCATCAGCTGCACCTCCGGCGCCTGTGCAGGTCTTTGGCCCTTATAATTCTGGTACCACGGGTATGAACCTGCATTTCTGATCGCACTCCAGTTCGCCGGATACTGGCGGTTGAGGTCGATGCCCTGCATGTTTGCCTTCCAGCGGGTAAAGTTGGTACTGTTGCCGTTGTAACGCCGCAGAGTCTGGGCCAGCTCCGGTGTAAGGCCTGCCGTCCCCTGCTGGGACAACGCCACCCCGTCAGGATTCACCATTGGAACTATCCAAATGCTCACTTCATCCAAAAGCCGGCGCACGCTGTACTCTGAGATGGTTGTATTGTTAACATAGGCCTGGGCGTATGTATCAATCATTTTCATTAATACGGTCGTTGTCATCCATTCTCTGGCATGATGGGAGCCGTTCAGGAACAGTACCGCGTCTCCTCTGCCCAGCTTCACAGCCCATAGCTGCCGTCCATAGGCGCTCTGCCCCAATGTTTCCATAGACACCAGGTCCGGATAGGCCTTTACTAACCGTTCAATATCTCTTTGCATAATCGTATAGGAATATACCTGATTGGCATTCACAATATTAGCTGAGGCCTCTGCTGGTGTTATTAGCATAACTAAGGCCAGCAGTACACAAGTCCAAAAGCCCAGCAGGACCTTATGTAACCGTCTGAACATCCATGATTGTTTCATTCTCCGCCTCCCACTATTCTATCGACTCTAGCAGCTAGTGGAAGTATATGAGAATGTTGCTACCCCGTCAATATTTATGGGCATTTCTGTCCTCGGCTCATAAAGATGCCCGCCGGGCAGGTATCCGGCACAGTATGCAAGAATTTATTAATCTATAGTATGACCCATAATATTCCAAGGAGGATAAAACAAGATGCTTACCATATCATTTGCCAATCCACAGGATGCTGCCAGGCTGGCCGATGTCCAGAAGCGTACGTTTGATGACGATGCCAGGCTCTATCAGAATAAAGAAGAAGACGGCCCTCCCGGCTACGACTCCGCAGACTGGCAGACTGAGCAGATGAATAACGCCCATTACTATAAGCTTACGGCAGAGGATAACATCATTGGAGGCATGATTATATTCCCGTCCCCTGCGGCTGGAGAATGTCACCTGGGCCGTATTTTTATTGATCCGCTGCATCAGAACCAAGGCTACGGGCAAGAATCATTCCGCTTCCTGTTTCAGACCTATCCCGCTGCCCGTAAATGGACGCTGGACACCCCTTCCTGGGCGCTCAGAAACCACTACTTCTATGAAAAGCTCGGCTTCGTACGTACGGGAAAAGTAACAGATGAGGTAGACGGTGAATTCATTATCGAGTATGAGCGGGTCAGGTAAGCATACCGTTCCCGGCTCTGCTTAACCATTCCTTTACCATAGCTCCTAAAAGCTCCTCCTGCTCCATATGCAGATTGTGCCCTGCACGGTCCAGGACAGCGAAAGAGGCGTGGGGGTATAAATCCAGCAGCCTCCAGGCATCCTTGTATCCGGTCATGGAATCCTGTCTTCCGGTCAGGATCAGGCTCGGTTTAAGAAAGGGCTCCATCCTGTCTGCATCAAAGCTGAACGGATACTTGCCTGCTGCCTTGATCCGCTCCATGAAGCCGTCATCTGCCAGTTGCAAGGCACTCACAATCTCGCGGTTAAAACGCTCCCAAGCAGTCCTGGTCTGCACTACAGCAATAGATGTGAATTCATCCCGTTCTGCTTCACTTAATTCCTCAAGCAGTTCCTTGTCATAGACTGCAGCCTGATGCTGCGGCAGCTCTCTGTCGCGCATCTCTGCAATAACACAAGGACATAAAAGAAACACACCGTCGATTAAATCTGCATAGTTTCTGAGCAGCCCTCTTGCAAGATAGCCTCCGTACGACTGGCCGACCAGCAGAAAACGTTCACCGGGAAGCAGCGCCTCAATCATCATCTCCACGGCACGCAGCATATCGTCTGAAGACCGTATCCAGTCCGCCGCCGGAGTTCGCCCCATCCCCGGTAAATCCACATAGATCCGCCGGTACTGCTGGCCTGATGTGAATAACGGCTCCAGGCACCCCATCATCATCCGGTGGTCCGGCCCGTTTCCATGTAGAATCAGAATGGGCTGCCCTTCCCCGGCTTCCTCATAGTTAAACGTTATGTAATCATTCGAGTACAGCAAAGCGATCAGCTCCCTGAAGTAAAAGTAATATGTAATTGAAATAATAGTTGTTCCGACAAAAAAACAAGAACATTAGTTCTTGTTCAATATACCAAATACCATTATTTTGTACAAGGCTTATTTTCTGCGCCTCTGCTCCCCATAAAAAAGAAGCCCTGCAATTAAGCAGAGCTTCCTTCCATAGACCAAATAAAATTACAGGTTCGGGTAAGAACAGCAATAATCAGTTAATGCGAATACTTCCAGCGCAAACTTGGAGTTGCCGGGAACGTGGAACGTTTCGGCTCCTTTAATTTCTTTCCAGACGTCGGTACCGGGAAGCAATACCTTCAGATCTCCGGATAGAATCTCCATGGTTTCCGGGCCTTCTGTACCGAATTCATATACACCCGGCAGCATGATGCCAAGCGTTACCTTGGTGCCGTTCTCCAAAATCACGGTGCGGCTGGTAACTTTTCCATCGTAATAAATGTTGGCTGCTTTTTGAACTGTTGCGTTGGTAAACTGACTCATGCTTATTCTCCCCTTTATATTTATTCCGTCTATTATAGCAGGGCTTTAACGCGGCTGACTACATTTTCTACTGTAAAGCCGTATTCTTTCATTACGATATCGCCAGGTGCGGAAGCACCGAAGGTAGTGATACCGAGAATGTCGCCCTGATCGCCTGTGTAACGTTCCCAGCCGAAGGTCTGTGCCATTTCGACTGCAAGACGGGCTTTAACTTCAGGAAGGATAACAGAATCACGGTAAGCCTTATCCTGCTTCTCGAACAGATCCCAGCTTGGCAGGCTGATTACACGCACGTCGATGCCTTCTTCAGCCAGTGCTGCCTGTGCTTTTACAGCGAGCTGTACTTCAGAACCGGTGGCAATAATCTGTGCCTGCGGAGTACCGTTCTTCGCATCGGAGACAACATAACCGCCGCGCTTGATGTTCTCACGCACGCCTTCAACCGTTCCTGCAAGGATCGGCAGATTCTGGCGGGTAAGCACCAGTGCTACCGGATTAGCAGTATTTTCAAGCGCATAAGCCCAAGCTGCAGAGGTTTCGTTAGCATCAGCCGGACGGATTACAGTCAGCCCCGGGATAATACGCAGGGAAGCCAATTGCTCAATTGGTTCATGGGTAGGACCGTCTTCGCCGACAGCGATACTGTCATGAGTGAGAACATAGGTTACCGGCAGCTTCATGATGGAAGCCAGACGGACAGCCGGACGCAGGTAGTCGGTGAATACGAAGAACGTTCCGCCGAATACTTTGAGGCCGCTGTGCAGGGCAATTCCGTTCATAGCTGCAGCCATACCGAATTCGCGTACGCCGAAGTAGATATTACGGCCGTCATAGGCTTCGGATGTGAACTGGGTCAAGCCTTTCAGGTGAGTCATTGTGGAGCTCTCAAGGTCAGCAGAACCGCCCACCAGCTGCGGAACTCCGGCTGCCAGTGCGTTCAGTGCATTACCGGAAGCTACGCGGGTGGACACGGCTTTGTCTTCTGCTGTGAAGAACGGAAGCTGTGCATCCCAGCCTTCTGGAAGTCCGCCGCTGATTGCTGTTTCGAACTGTGCTGCCAGCTCAGGATATGCTTCTTTGTAAGCTGCAAATTTCTCGTCCCATGCTTTATTCGCGGCAATTCCTTTTTCCTTCACTTCAGCAAAACGTGCACGAACTTCATCCGGTACAAAGAAATCCTCTTCATATACCCATTTGTAGAAGTCTTTAGTCAGCTTCGCTTCGTCAGCGCCCAGCGGGGAGCCGTGCGTACCGCCATGGCCGCCTTTACCCTGCTTGTTCGGGCTTCCGTAGCCGATAACCGTTTTAACTTCGATCAGAGTCGGTTTGCTTGTGTCTGCCTGTGCATCAGCAATAGCCTGTCCCAGTGCCGGAAGATCGTTACCGTCCTCAACGCGCAGAACCTGCCAGCCGTAAGCTTCAAAACGCTGTGCAACATTCTCAGAGAATGCCAGATTCAGCTTGCCGTCAAGCGAAATATCATTTGAATCGTACATTACAATCAGCTTGCCCAGCTTGAGGTGTCCGGCCAGGGAGGCGGATTCGGAGGAAATACCCTCCATCAGGTCGCCGTCGCCGCAGATTGCGTACGTATAGTGGTCGATTACATCGTGATTGTCTTTATTATAAGTAGCAGCCAGCTGAGCTTCAGCCATTGCCATACCTACTGCCATACCGATACCTTGTCCCAGCGGACCGGTAGTCGCATCAACACCTGCAGTGTGACCAACTTCAGGATGGCCTGGAGTCAGGCTGCCCCATTGGCGGAACTGCTTCAATTCTTCCATCGGCAGGTCATAGCCGCTAAGGTGCAGCAGGCTGTACAGCAGCATGGAGCCGTGTCCGGCAGACAATACAAAACGGTCACGGTTAACCCATGTAGGGTGATCCGGATTGTGGTTCATTGTTTTGGCAAACAGTTGGTAACCCATCGGTGCGGAACCCATCGGCATACCCGGGTGACCGGAATTGGCTTTTTCAATAGCGTCGATAGCCAATGTACGGATCGTAGTAATCGCCAGGTTGTCCACCGTCGAATTTTCTTCCTTATGGATCGCTTGCTCTTTTGCCTGCTCAGTCATTAAAATAATCCTCCTCTAAATCAAGAATGTCATTTTGACTATTATTGTATCACTAATGCGGAAGCATTACCAATTGTTTTTGTAAACACAGGATTTGAACAGCTTATTTTTTACCAGATAAAATCAGCTTTATGCATCAGCTCCCCGCGCGGTATACTGGTCCAAAGACCAGGTACTTAGCCTTTAGTCCAGTTTCAGGTTAAGACTAAAGTTTGTTTCCCGCAGCCGGATTATGCAGTAAGATGAAGTTACCTAACGAGGAATTTTACCGGATTATCCATAACTTCCAGCAGAAAGGAATATTGAGCATGAATGCACGCAAAAATATCTATATCGTACTGTCCGGAACCGGCACTGCCTTCAGCGGCCTGATCAAATGGTTCACCAAAGCCGAACTGAATCATGCCTCGATTGCCTTTGACAGCGGGCTGCAGGAGGTTTACAGCTTTGGGCGGAAAAAAGTGCATAACCCGTTCGTGGCTGGTCTTATCCGCGAGAATTTTGAGCATCCTTTTTACAGCACGGCAGATTGCGCAATTTATGAGATGAATGTAAGCCAGGAGGAATATGACACCATGTATAACCATGTCCTGGGTATGATGGTGAATCAGGGACGCTATAAATACCATCTGCTGGGTCTGATCGGAGTACTGCTGAACGTGAGGTTTGACCGGGAGGATGCTTATTTCTGCTCCCATTTTGTCGCTTCCGTCTGTGAAGAGGCTGCATGCCGTCCCGTAGCCAAGCCGTCGTGCTTTGTTACACCGGAGGATTTCGCAGAATCGCTGTGTGCCAACAAAATATACAGCGGCAAGCTGGCCTATTATATGCATCTCACACATGGCAACACCTACATAAGTCCACCCAAGATTCCGGCGGCTGCTGCTTCCTTAAATACACGCAGACTGCTGCTGGCAGAAGAACGGGCCGAGGGGATCGTCTAACGATCAGCCCTCCGCCCGTTTTTTTACTTTTAAGCCTAGTCCGGTTTATTTAATCCGGTGGCTCTGGAAATATTCCTGCCAATCGCCCTGAATGGTCACCGTCACTGTGTCTGTTTTCTTGTTAAACGCATTTTTGGCTGTAAAGGTAAAAGTGACCGGCCCGTCCGGCAGTCTTTCAAATGAGGAATCGTAGAGCTCTCCGTCCCAGCTCGTTTTGCTGCTGTCGGCGGGAATAAGCAAGGTATGGTAACCTCCAGTCATCGTAACCTCAATTGAATCAGGCAGCCCGGTTGCATTGGCCTGAAGCACAAAGCTCTCCCCTGCCCAAAACACGCTGTAGCCCCTCGGACTCTCTGCTGTTCCGCTCTTTTTGACATTGTAAGCCTGACGGTTAGCATTCCATTCCGGAGTATGGCGTACTGCACCTTGCACTGTCAGCAGGTTGACCATAAAATACTTCCGCTGAGATACAGCGCTCCAGTCAAAACCATCGTAAACATCAACCTCTACTGCATACTTCTCGTTTTCTATGAGCGCTCCAGCCGGGACCTGCCACTGTTTGGCACTTGATGCCTGATCTCCGGATTGTACTTTGATCGCTCCGGTGGCTAAGTTAATGATACGTACTCTGTAGCGCTGCTGCAGGTCCCCATCATCGTCCCCGAAATCCCACTTGATGATTGGGGTAAGCGTGCTGACCACCGTCGGGCTGCTTGAGCTGGTACTGGTCGGGTAGGATATGTTCACTTTCGGAATCCGGTTAATAACGGTTATCGTCTGTGATAGCTCCCGGTAAAGGCCTAGGGAATCCGTTACAACCTGTCGCAGGGTGAACGCACCATTTGTCGCGAACTGCTTGGAGAAGTCACTTTGTGCGCTGGCCAATCCTTCTGTGCCTCCTGCAGGCTTCAGGTAATACTTGTAACTGAGAGAGTCTCCATTCACGATATCCGCGTCTGTAGCCGTTCCCTTGATGTTGAGTATATCTGTCCGGTAAATCGGTTCAAGAGCAGCGTTTACTCCCCTATCCGTCACTAAGGTAAATCCAGGTTGCGGCGGATTGTCGATGATGAACGTCTTTTCGTTTGAAATCTGTGACCAGGATAATTTAGCGTAAGCCCGTCCATACACCGTGAAATATTTGAATCGCTCAAAGGTAAGGTTAGGCACTTGATACTGCCGGAGAAATCCGCTAGGGTCTGCATTTTCTACAGTTTTCACCAGATCTCCATCCGATCCGTAAAATTCCAACCTGTATTTTTCCTGAGGATCATTCTCCGGATCGCTGTATGTCCACTGTACCAGCGGATCTCCTGCCAACTGCGCATCAATGATTGTAGGACTGGCCACTGTTCCTATTGGTGCGGTGAGTGTCATTGATGGAGCTTGATTTTGGGTTACAGATACTTTTAGTGTGGCAATGTTACTCTTGTCGTCAATCTGGTCCACTGCCCAATGTTCCAGCGTATAGACTCCAAAGTCATCAAAAATGATATTGATGTCTTTGGTCTGGTACAGCGAAATCCTGCTGCTGCTATCCGTAACTCTCCAATAATACCGCAGGCTGGCTTGATCCGATGTGTCTTCATCGAAATCTGCGGATCTGTAGGTTTTGGTATCATACTGATAGGCTGAAGAGTCACCGGAAATAGAGGCTGCCGGAACATGATTCTTGACAGTGAACATTTGCGTGGCATATGAAGTCAGGCTGCCATCCGATACGTTCAGCCGCATTTCCCAGCCGTCTGAAATCGCTTCTTTGTCTGATATGCCACTTTGCGAAAGCATGTTTTTAATTGTAACGGATTGGTCCCGGTTACTTCCCGTCCAGTAATAGTTTCCGGCATTTAACTTGGTATACCAGCCGTAGGTCAGACCATCACCATCCTGATCCGGATCTGGGGTCAAGTTATTGGGCTTAATAACCGTATCCCGATACACTTCATTAGGCATCGTGAAGCTCGCAATAGGCGGATGGTTAATCACTTGTACAAATTGCGTATAGACGTTAGACCATAAACCGCGGTTATCATGCACCTGTAGGTTGATTTGATAATTCCCCACTCCAAAGGCTGCAATATTAGGCGGTACGGTTGGGCCTCCATAGCTGGACCAAACGGTATTCCAGCCGTCTTTAACGACAGACCAGCTGTAGATATCCAGTGGATCA
Source organism: Paenibacillus sp. FSL R7-0273 (assembly GCF_000758625.1). Lineage (NCBI taxonomy): Bacteria > Bacillati > Bacillota > Bacilli > Caryophanales > Paenibacillaceae > Paenibacillus > Paenibacillus sp. FSL R7-0273. Next base: position 1,317,420 of record NZ_CP009283.1, on the reverse strand, counting down.
TTATCGGGATCAAATGATTTGTCTGTAATGGTGGCCGATTTCCGGTAAGACACACTGTTATGATCTACCATAAACATGGCAACTGGCGGAAGATTACTTGGACTTCCCACAGTTTGGTTCGTCCAGTCTGACCATACCCCTAATCCGGATGGACCATCAATATCTCTTACCCGCAGCCGTATTTCATACGCGTCATTTGTAGGCAGCTGAGCTGGGGGCTGCCCTTCGATCCATGTTTCTTGTCCACTCGCCCGATATTGCCACTGCCAGGTTGCAAGCCCTTTTGTTGGACTGGATACATGATCTAAATCATAGGAACTGTCTGTCAGCTGCAGGCTACCATTAACCAGCTTGGCCGTAAACAAGGCAAAGGGTTTACGGTGGATCATAAACGTCATGCTGGATAGGTTGTCTCGGCTCCATAGACGATAAGGATCAAACCGGTCATCGTAATTGGGGTTATCTCTTGCTTGATGCGTAGCTGTATACGCTCCGGAGTAGGGAAAGGAGGTATACATACTGTTGCGCCATAGTCCCGAATCCCAAATCATCCCCATTGTATTATCAAAGATACTTGGGTCATGATCATAGCGGAAGCGGTCTGCTGACTTCGGGTCATTTTCATAATCGGCATAGGATGTACCAATATCAATTTGCGTATTAATTAGGTAAAAGGCTTTGTTCCTTAGACGGTTCGTAACGGAAAAGGATGTGGATGCCTCTGCCTTCATGTTAAAGGGATCGACAACCTTAACGTTAACCGTATAATGTCCAGGTGGTATTCCTTCTGACATGACATCTATGGGTATAGAGAAATTTTTAGGTGAACCTGTATTAGCCAATGTGATTTTTTTGTAAAACACATTCGGAATTTCCGCAATTACATCCACTGTATCGTTATCTGGATCTTGTACGTACCCTTCCAGATGATACGTGCTCAGTCCGGCATCATTAATTATATTCTGTCCGGCCTGTGAGGTTAGGGTGAGATTCGGCTTCTTATTTGTCGTCAGCGGGATCGTTATCACATCTGATATTGTATATGTATGGTGAGCTGTTCCTCTAGCAAAGCCAGTATTTATTCCATACAGTTCACTTAAATTGACAGTAAGTTTTAAATAAGCCGGAACCGATTTGTTATAGTTTGGCAAAAGATACGCTGAATGTGGAACAATGGGTTTTCTACTATACGGATTCGTATAGGGCGGGGCACCGGGCCAATACACAATTTCTGGAGCGCCCATATCTTGGTTAACAATACTATTGAAGGTATTAGTCAAATTGTTCTCATATCCGGAGAGATTACCATTTGAAAACATGGATCCTCCCCAACCCGTTGACAATCCAGACAAAATATCTATAGAACCATCTTTATAGACTACTTCTAGACTCTGGCTCCACTCTGTGTAATATCCATGATAATATCTCTGATGGCTGAAGTCTTTTGGCTGTTGTCCCAGTTCCTCACGATACATCTCCCATCGTGTAGGTAAGTAGCTGTTACTGATATCCAAGGTAAGGAGATCCTGTACTTGATCCCATGTTACCTTAAACGAATTGCCTAAGAAATCTGCATACATGGTACTGGGATACCAATTGGGATCTCCCGCATAGCTTGCTGGTCTAGATTGCACATAGTTTCTCACAGGAATATTGTACTCGTTGTATTCAATAACCTCACCCGCAGCAGATACTCTTTCCATGTGCCAGCCAAAGGGCCAGGGCAAAAGAGTAAATATTAACACGAATACGATAATTCGCTTGATCCATATCTTCATACTGCATTCCTCTCTTCTACCATGACCAATCCACTTCCGGAGCACGGTTGTACACTTCAATCACACGTTCACTTAATGGCTGCTGCGGCACACTGGTATATGAGTCCGCTGATTTCCGGTCTGCTTGCGTCACCAGTTCTTCGATGGTCGGCTGATCAAACTCTTCAATTACAGTGAGCTTTATTTCATACCGCCCGACTTTCCCCAGCTGCAGATTAAATGCACTTTTGTTCTCATTAGAAAAGATCACCCAGGATTCATCTGTGAAATTCCCGTCATTGTTGGAGTCATACCGGTACTCCCAAATACGACGGCCTATGAAGTCAAAGTCCGGGGAAAATGACATATCTGTCAGTGCAGCACTTGCCATATTGCCTTGACCGGGGTCACGGTAAATCTTATTAGGCACAGAGATGTATACGACTGGCACTTCATCCGGTACAATCTCAAAAGTTGTACTTGTAGAATGGCTAAATCCGGCTGTATTGGTTACGGTAATAGTGGCTCGGTATGTCCCAGGTTTCTTAAAAAGAACATCTTTGGAGTTCATTCCTGATAGCGAGCCAAGGTACTTAATATCAGCTGCAGTACCTCCGGATACTGCGGAAATGGTCCACTGCGTTTTCGACTCGTCAATAGGGTAATGCTCCGGACTTCGGCTTCTACTGACCAACGTTACTTTCCGGTTCTCTTTCTTTGTGCCATCCACGAAAATCTCTGCTACAGGGGTTGGCTGAATGACATTGATTTGGGCACTGGTTGATCCGGTTAATCCGCCATTATCGGTTACCGTTAGCAGCACCGAATGCTCACCCAGCGCAGTTAGCGGATACCAGGTAAATCCGAACGCTCCATCAACCGGTTCCATGGTATTGGGAGCACTATAGTAATACTTTACAATCTTCCCATCAGGATCATAGGAATCCTTACCGTACATCAAAAATTCAGATCCGGCCTTTACTTCACCCGGGACGTCCAGTACTGCAACAGGTGGCTTATTGTTATTGACTGGCGGAGGTGAAAACACAGGAGCATCGGAGACTTCTACGGTTGCTTTCATCGTTTTTGAGAGTGATGAAATTGTTCCGCTCCCGGTCACTACTGGTTTAGAGAACCGAACCGTAACCGTAAGGGTATACTCTTGCTTGACATTACTGCCCCTACTCTTAGAAATAACAAAGTTATCAAAGGCTTGCGTACTGGTGAGGACCTTGTTGTAATCCTTCTTTGTCTTCACATCAGTAGATCCGGTTTCTTTGGCATAAAACACCCATTCTTCGATGTTAGATGAATTAATATAAGCCAATAGATCGCCTTTTACCTTCAAGGACACAGCAGTGTCCTTTCCCTCAAACTTTGCTGGATTCGGGGAGGGCTTAAGGACACTTACGCTGCCGTCGAGTGTAGGCTCAGTTGGCGGTGAGTAGTCGAAGGAAACCTTCCCACCATAGCTATAAGACGTCAGTTTTGCCGTTGCCTTATAATAATACGCTACCCAAGCAGAATAGAATCGGCCCTCAACATGCTGTGTAATTGGCATTGTTGCTGTCTCAGTAACATCTAACCAATCTTCATCCAAATCATCGATAGGAATTTTATAAGTAGTAACGATATTGCTATTGGGGAATTTAACTTCTTTTACATATGCAGATTTGTCCATAAGCTCAGTTTTAATTGTATTTGTAACTATGTATTGAGAATCAATTTTTTCACCTGCACTGGTATACCAGTAACGTCCAGCTGTAATTTGGTTTGATTTCGCGTTAACCATTGTAATTGGAACTCTCTTAGATGGCATCGCTGAATCCTCTGCGTTTTTATCTCTACTCTCCATACGGTCTGTGGTAGGATTATAATCGTTAATTTGCCACCTTCTACCATCTGAATAGCGCCATATTGAGTTTCCTATATTACTGTTGAAAGCAAGCCCATTTCCAGAATTATAACCATAAACGTCTATAGTCTTTGAATTGCTCACACCTTTTAAAGTAACTTTAATTTTCCCGTTTTCTAAAGCAATACTTCCAACCACTTCATTTGATCCAACATACTTTAAACTGGATGTTGATATGCTTGAGGATACTACGTTACTTGGAAGATCAAGTATAAAAGATTTTGCACTACCATCATTCCCTATTACACCTGTTGTAACTGGAATTGATACAGAGGTCGAATTTGCTGCTTCTACCGGAGCCATCGGTATGCTAATCGCCACTAAAAAAGCGACTAGCATATAGATGATAAATTTCTTCATTACTTTGCCTCCGTATCATTTACTATAGATTGGAGTTTTGACTCATTATTGAATTGCATTAAAATTCGGAAAAATTTAAAGTCTCCTTGATACAAATAAGCTTGGTAACTAGAAAGTGATTTTCCTGGTGCAATAGAATATGTGAATAGTGCTTTTTCATTGTTTTCCGTTTTTAATGCATACGGCATTGGGGTAAATGCTTCTCCCTTTGCCAGGGATGTATCAAAAAACAAACGCCATTTAGGGTTTAAGTCCTTATAATTCTTTTGGGCAACTTTTTGAGAGTTATTTTTAATTGTGACTTTAGTCCAAATGAAATATTTAGGATTTGAAATCGAACCTGCATTTTTCCCGTAATTATAAAGTTTCCTCAACGCCAAAGCATCTTTAGAGTTGTAATCATAAATCATAATCTTTTCAAGCGTATAGCTAAGCCCGCCTGCAGTAACCGTTACAGGCAGTTCCACATCTTTTTTAAGACCATATTTAAACAAATTATCTGTCATAACAGGAACCGGCTTAGCAGTGCTTACGGGTGCGGCAGCTGATGCTGTATTCTCCTGGAATCCGGCACCCAGAGTCAAGAATTGACTCACCAATAGCGCAGCTGCAGTTACTTTAAGAATTGTCTTCTTCATTTGAAATCTCTCCTTTAATGTTCATCTGATTTTAATCTTCCGTCCTATACTCCTGCACCGCCGGAACAACGATGGCCTCCTGGACCTTCGATCGTGAAATAAGGACGGGATGCTGTGTTTCAATGACCGCTATAACCGAAGGGCCTTGTATGTATTTTGTAATGCCATAAGCACTGTCTTCATAGAGAAATGGAAAAGCAACTCCTGTTGAATCATCAACAATATCGAATTTTACAACCTTCACTTGTGTCTGCAGTCTGCTGCCTGCCAAGGGCGACAAGCCGGAATCCAGTCCCAGGTTGTACTGCAATGACTCCCGGAAGGTGGTGTAAGCCTCAGCGGGATCAATGACCAGACGGCCCTGTGACCGCTCAGCTTCATCAAGCTCCTGTGATGCATCATGTACAGCCATGTTGTTGGCATCCTTCAGCATGCTGCGCAGAATGTCCCACTCCTGATTTTGAATCTGAAAAAACCAGGAGTAGACAAAGATCAGCAGGACAAAGGCCAGTTTGATTATGTAGTCCATAGCTCAGAACCATTCCTCAATTAGTCTAAATATTCACTCATTATTGAACCGTGTCCGTAATAACGTGACGGCTGAGACTTTCCCGAGAAATCATAAGGAAACAAATTTAACCGGGGCGCACTAATGTACACATCAAGCCGCTGCTTGCGCTCCTGCACTGTCTCCGTATTGCTCGAAATATCAATGGATGCCTCGGGAAAGCCCACAGCCTTAAGATTGGCTATAACTTCACTTTTCATAGAGCTGGTGACCAGACCTTCTGTAGCAGCCTTTTGTGTAATATACGAGGTGTTGGCTTTGACCTGCAGATCCAGAAGATAATCAATATAAGTGAAAATAGGCTGAAGGAGGATAAATAAGACCAGCCACATGAACAATGCCCGCAGGACGGTTTCCTTCATCCCGGCTCCTCCCTCTAGTACTGCTCAACTTGCTTGGTGTGCTCGATGATATCATCCTGGCTGCCGCCGATTATATTCGTAGCCGCTGCGATGAATATCCCGGCGACCACAAAACCGATGGCCAAAAACATGGCGACTGAAATGGAATCCTTTTTCATAGCTGATCAGACCGCAGAATAAAGCAAAGCAGCATCAGCATTCAACTGCTCATGTTCATGGGGTTGAATCATAGTTACGCTCACACCAGGAATATCCGGTCTGTTATCATCCGCATCATTGACTACATCCCGGACTACAGGAACCAGAATCGCAATAACAATAGCCACACACAGAAAACCGATAGCGATAAACAAACCGGTAGAAATAGCATCTTTTTTCATTGTTAAAATCTCCCTTTTCATTTTATATTTTTAATCAGTGCTTGAATATAGCAAAATCCTCATATAAGTAAATTCCCGGCCACCAAGCGCCATGGTAAAATCACTGAAACATTCCTACCCCGTTGAAATTCCCTTTTATCAGCATGATATACTGCATCGCCAGCGAGACGATCATCAGAAACGTGGCAATCGACGGAATTACATTAATAAGCGTGGAGACATCACCGATGAAGGACCATTTTTTCAAATACTGATCGCTTGATATTTTGGTAATGATTTTGCCCTGCTCCCGCAAATAATTGGCGGCTTCGGTATCGTCATCCATCCCTTCTGTCGCCAGCAGAATCGAACGGATATCATTAATAAAAGCATGGCCCTCCGGAAACTTGCTGCAAAACCACTCGATAGCCTTTTCTGTTCCTTCATCCACCGCCCGTTCGGACAGCTCAAACAAATCCTGACGGATATGATAAAACTGATTGGCCGTTCCTGCACAGAAGGCACCGAACTGCACATACCCGCGCTTACGCAGCCTGTTGTTCTCATATAGCCGGATGAAGGAGATCAGCTCACCGTCCTTTTGGATCAGCGTTTTCTGATGCAGCCAGGCGAGCAGCCAGCCAAACGGCAGATAACGCATTGGACTGCTGATCATCAGAATAAGCAGAGCAACCAGCAGGTCTGTACCGGAAAACGGTGCTACCCGCACAAATCTGCCGACCGCCTGAACAGCCAGATAAATCAATGCTGCCGAGTACCGGAAAATCGTTATTTTACCTGCAGATACTGACAGACCGCTTGAATATAGCAGCTGCTGCAGCCGCTCATTCTCAAGCTTTTCACCAAATGAGGCCCACTTGATGCCAAGCCTTAACGCATATCGCTCCTGCCTGGTGCTGCTGCTCACAAACACCAGCAATGACAGATACACAACCCCGCACACCGCAATCAAAAGCAATAACCGCTCCATCTCAATTCACCTCAGTGGTAGTCCAGTTTAGGCCTGGCAAGTATGGTACTGATTATGAAGGAAACAAACAGACCGGAAATAATGACCATTAGAAAGGCAAGACCGACCTTCGTCTGAAACTGCAGCTTGAAATAGACGTCAGGCTTCAGCATGTACATAAAAGTTCCTACGGAGGACACCAGTACAACCAGATTGCCGTACAATCCCAGGCTGATTGCATCCCGGCTGCCCGCTTTTACGGTCATAATGGTCTCGCGCTGCTGCTCCATCGAGCGGTTGAGCATCATAAGCGAGCTTTTGAGATAACGGGTGCCTTCCTTCTCGCAGTACAGCAGATCCGACACAAATTCTATGGCAAACGTAGTGCCAATCGCACCGGAGAACCGCAGCGCCTCCTCTTTGAGCTCATATTCATTGCTGTAGTTGGAAAAAGCCGCACCCAGCAGCCTCAACGGGGTCTTCAGCACATTATCCTCAGTTAAAAAATCCGCCGTTCTTGATAAAATGCTGTCCACCGACAGATGCGTGAATTTGGAGGCAATTTTGATCACATCCAGCAAATCGTAGCTGCCGCGCACCTTTCGCTGGGCATAGGTATATCTCATCCGCAAATACGGAACACTCGCTGCGATGACGGAGATAAACAGCGGAAGTCGCCAGGCCTCCTGAACCGGCATCCGTTCACCGAAGCTGACCCCCTCCAGAAAAGGATTACTGAAGCTCATATGCCCGGGCAGCTCCTTGAGCGTAAGCAGCGTGGACAGAAATACCGCAGCAAATAAACATACGGTCTGCAGCGAAAAGCGCATTACACTGATTCCAGGCTCATATCTCCGGTGTGCAAAATACAGCAGATCATCCAGATGCCGGTACAGCCAGATCCGCTTGTCCGCCCTGCTGGCCTTTTTGCGGAGCAGACTTCTCCTGAGGTTCATCTGCAGATCAATTTTTTGCCCAAGCTGCCTCAAATGCCGCTCAATCAGCGGTTTTACCATCAGCCATAGACCGAACACAACCAGTAAGTGGAGGGCCAGGCGGATCATATAAAAGACAAGCTCCACGCTTAACTCCCCCTCATTCGTTCAAGACGATTCTGGACTTCAGGCTTTCCTTCAGCGGCTCCTCCATCGGCTTCATTGCTGCCAGGTGCCCCAGCTCCCGGATGAATATACGCATCGCTGCGGCATTCTTTTTGGTCATCTTGGTCATCAGCTTCCCGGTCAGCTTGTCATTATAGCTCCAGGCCGACCGCTCATCCTCCCAGCGCATCAGATCATTGGCAAATACCGAATTGCATTCTTCGTCATAAAACACCTCGGAGATCCGCGCCAGCCGCTTCTTCCCGTCCGGGACACTTTCCAGAATAAACACCAGCTCACAGGATTTCAGCGCCGAGATCAGATGACCCTTCAGGCTGCCGCCGATCCGGGTAGAGACCGCAAAAGCACCCTGGTACGGAATATCCTCGGAATCAACTGTATGAAAGGTTCCTGTAATGCCGTCATATCCCTTCTCGCCGCTCCACAGATAGAACTCCCACTCGTTGTATCTCATTTCAGTCATATAGAGAATATTCGGATCATGGCGCAGCGACTCCACACCAACCTCCATCAGTTCCTCGTTAGCAGCCTGGATCGGAATAATCCGGTGACCCTTGATCTGATACGGCAAAATCGACTCCGGATGCTTCTCTATCATCACCACACCCATGCAGGAGCTTGAGCCCAGCAGCTGTTCGCCTACAATGGTATTCGCAAAGGTGGTTTTCCCTGAACCGACGGCACCCGCGATAATGGTGTTACGGAAGGTGGCCGTGAGTGCACGGATCAGCTCAATGGCCTCCGCAGGGATACATTCCGTGCCCGCCTGATCCTCCAGATCAAGGAACTCAACCACCTGCCGCCGCATGGAGATGGTTGTGAAGCCCTCCCATACTCTGGGTGACACCCATATCGCAAGCCGGATGAACCGGCCGGGCCACAGCGGATCATCCATCTTGAACTCGACCGAAGGATTGTCCTTGTTCAGCTTTTTGTCGGGATCACTCTTGAGAAGTGCGCGTTTGAGCTGCTCCACCCGGTCCAGCGAGGGCATATCATACGGATAAGCGACAAATGTACCGCGGTGATTATAAAAGATCTGCCGTCCGATCATTTGCAGCCCGGTTGATTCGCTATAGGCACGTTCAGTGAACCAGCGGTAAGCCGGACCAAACCCCTTCCATTCATGGAAAAGCGCCTCCGCAGCCGTACGGTAAGCCTCCGGTACCCTGCCGGTAAACGGTGTTTTACGCAGATATTTTTCAATCTCATTCATAAAAAAGCTGACTGCCTGCGGATCACCCGTCAGTGCCTTGGCATTAAGCTCAAAATAGCTGTCATCCTCCCGTTCCAGCCCGGCGTTCATGTCCTGCTTCATCCTGTGCAGGAAGGTATAAAAATCTTCTTTTCCCGGCTTGCTTGTGCGGAGCACGCTCTGTTTCAGGGAGAACAGCTGCCGCGCTTCCTGTGGCGGGTCCATTTTGAATTCAATCATTGAAAGATCCCCTTCTTCCGCACCTCAACCGCAAGTCCCAGTGACACTAACAGAGCGTGAACCTTATCATCCACATGCTGCAGTTCCTTTTTGCCTAAGGGCAGATTGTCCAGCAGCGGCTGATAATGCGGCAGCTCCAGCAGAATCTCACAGCCAAAGCGCAGCGCCAGGCTTTTGGGTGAGGTCATCTCCTCTACATTGCTGCGGTTCACGATCCACTGAAAATCCTGCGGATGCAGATCCATATGTCCGGCTAGCTCCATCAGAGCCTGCAGCCGGTATTCGTGCCGGGGATGGGTAACCATCATGCGCAGTGCTGATCTCTGCATTCCGGTGTACCATGCGGCGCTTTCCGGAACTGAGCCGAAATCAGCCACGACCACATCCGCATGCAGATGCGCCTCTGCCAGCAGATAGGCAATCTCCTCCTCCTGATAGTCATGGACACTCAGATAGTCAAAGTTACCGGGCAGGTACAGATATCCGTCCTGCTTAACAAACCCTTCAAAATCCTCGCCGTTAAGCATTTTGCCCGTAATACGCGGCCGTAGCCTGTCCAGGCTGACTGCCGTCTTACGGTCATATCCGGGATCGTACAAATCCAGCCCCAGCAGAATCACCCGGAATCCAGCCGCTGCAATCCTTCTGGCGAACAGCTTGGCTACACTGGTACAGCCAATTCCCGGGCCGGAGCCGAAAAAGCCGACCAGACTGCTCCGCTCCTCGCGTTCCTCCTCCATGATGTAACGAAGCTTTTCAATAATGGCCGAGGCTGTGGAGCGCGGGGGAATAAAGAAGATGCCCAGACTTTCGCATAGCATATGGACAGCCTGATAACCGCGGACTCCTCTTTGCAGATACAGGTACAGAATGATGGACTTCACAAACCTGCGGCTTAGCTCGGTCAGTGCGGATACAGGCACCTGTTCACTGGTAACCAGAAGCAGCTGGCCTTCGGCATGCGCCGGCTCAGGCAGCACATTTTGCGTAATAACCGTAAATCCCGCCAGCTTCATCTCGTTAATCGTCAGCTGCTCGATACCTAAACTGAAGATTTTCATAGAGCTCCCTCCTTTCCTTTCTTATGCTTTATTCTACGCGCACGATCCACAGCTTCAGGCCCTGCTCCAGATACTGCCCCAGCAGCTCACCGTCGCTCTTTTTGAGCTTTAATTCGGGGGCTGCCACCTTGCCGGTAGAAGTAACGCGGTTGTTGGTGTTGCCATTCTCTGAATCCAGCACATCATTGTTATCCTCTGACCGCACATAGTTTACAGTTACGCCGCTCAAAAATGCCTTTGGTACAGGCGGTGTAAGTCCTGCTCCCTCTGCCCCGTCTTCAGAAGCAGTAATGCCTGCGGGCTGCTGAGAACTCCCTATGCTGGTGCTTCTGCTTCCCGGGTTGTTGGCTTTATCACCCTCTACTAAGTAAATATCCACCTTGTCTCTGCTGCGCAGCGAGCCGTTGATGGCATAAATCGCTTCCTTCGGGATGGGGAATATCCCCTCATCCGCCTGCGGCTCCAGATCACTCACATCGACCAGCGAAGCCGTCAGAATACTGCCGTCCATCAGATTCACATTAGTAATTTTGTTCTCCACCTGACTCAGCTCCGTAATGACGCCTGAAGGAATGTCTTTGGTCTGGACGGAATCGAGATAGAGGTCATCTTGCTGCAGCAGATAGTTTTTCGGTATGAATCCGCCATCGGCTGCTTTAATTTTGACCACCGTCTGAGATAATACATATGGCTTAAAGTAGAGGTCGTAGCCGAGCAGCCCGCCGAAGCCGGTGAACAGAATAAGAAAAGCAAACAGATAATTGCGTTTTAACAGTTGTCCGCGCTGTGAAGCCAAGCCCTTACCTCCCTTGGGAACTCTTTTTGGGAACAAAAAAAGGCACCTTGGCAGACTTCGCCAAAATGCCGGTAAAATGCTTTTTTACCTGTAATGCTGTTCAGAGCTATTAGATTAGTTAAACACTACAGTTTTGTTGTGATGCACCAGAATACGGTCTTCAATATGCCACTTCACAGCCCGCGCCAGCACGACCCGCTCAATCGTACGGCCGATCCGCTTCAGCTCATTCACATCATCGCTGTGGCTGACCCGCTGCACGTCCTGCTCGATAATCGGTCCGCCATCCAGCTCTTCCGTTACATAGTGGGCGGTTGCCCCGATAATTTTCACCCCCCGCTGGTAGGCCTGCGCATAAGGCTTACCGCCGACAAAAGCCGGCAGGAACGAGTGATGGATATTGATAATCCGGTGTCGGTAATGCTCAATGAACGATGGTGAGATGATCTGCATGTAGCGGGCCAGAATGATCACATCGATATCGCTGCCGATAACCTCAAGCTGGCGTTTTTCGGCTTCAGCCTTAGTGTCAGCTGTAACCGGAATATGATGGAACGGAATACCGAAGGATTCGACGTATGCCTGCATATCGGTGTGGTTACTGACGACCATCGCAATATCCGCATCCAGATCACCGGCCTGCCATTGCCAGAGCAGCTCAACCAGACAGTGGTCTTCTTTGGACACAAAGATCGCCAGTCTTTTCTTATGGGACACCCTAAAGATCTGCCAGTCCATCTTAAAGCGCTCGGCAACTCCGCCAAAAATATTGCGCACTTCATCCAGCCGCTCATCCAGCTTGGGCAGGTCAAACTCTACTCTCATGAAGAACATACCGCCGTCCGGGTCCATTGTATACTGGTCCGACTGGACGATATTCGCTCCATGCTGATACAAAAAATGCGAGACAGCCGCTACAATACCCGGTCCGTCCGGGCAAGATATGAGCATCCGCGCCCGGTCCGGATATTGTCCGCCTGAAGAATGATCTCTTTTCACATGCAATTCCATAGTCCCCTGTCCATCCTCTCATCTGCTAGCGCAATCTATAGTTCTGCCTAAGCGTTAACCAGCACCTGCTTGCCTGCAAGATAAGCGATCAGACGCTGATTAAGCGCCTCCTCGCTAAGCTGCGGGAAAAGTCCTGCTGCCAGGACATTGTCATACAGCCGCTCCAGCGGTTCACGCGGATCTGCCTTTTTGGCCTTGGCATCATTCTTGAGCAGCTCCCACACATCAAGCACATAGCGGCGCGAATCGATCTCCTGCTTGGCGAAGAATGAATGCAGCTCCTCCACCTCCTGCAGGAACTCCGGTCCGAAGCGTTCTGCCACATTCCCGCGCAGCAGGGCGATTTCGATCTCATACATCGGACGGAGCTTCTTGGCATCCTTCCCGATCCATGGGGTTTCCAGAATAAACGGCAGTCCTGCAAGCGCCTCGTGGTGAACGACCTTGTTAATGGTCTCGAAGCCAATCCAGCCTGAACCAATCGGAGTATGACGGTCCTTACCTGCTCCGCGCGGATTTTTGCTGTCATTGATGTGGATTACACCAAGCCGCTTGAGGCCGATAATTTCATCGAACTGACGAAGCACCCCGTCCAGATCGCCTACGATATCATAGCCCGCATCATGAATGTGACAGGTGTCCAGACAGATGGACAAACGCTCGTTATGTTCGACCTTATCGATGATGGAGGCAATCTCCTCGAAGCTGCGGCCGATTTCCGTTCCTTTGCCGGCCATCGTCTCCAGGGCAATATGCACTTCCGTCTCGTTCGTACCGCCAAGCACTTCATTCAGGCCATCGGCAATCCGCTGGATACCGTATTCCGCATCCTTGTCCGTATATGCCCCCGGATGAAGTACGATATGCTTGACCTCCAGCTGATGGGTACGGCGGATCTCCTCCTGCAGAAAATCAACAGCGAGCTGATAGGTATTATCCTTATAGGAGCCCAGGTTAATGATATAGGGAGCATGAACGACAATCTCTTCAACGCCGTTCGTTTTCATTGCCAGCTTGCCTTCAGCAGGGTACATCGCTTCAATCGGCTTGCGGCGCGTATTCTGCGGCGCTCCCGTATATATCATGAACGAACTGGAACCATACTCATTTGCTTCATTGGCTGCGCTCAAGAGACCCTTGTCCGCGCAGGACACATGTGAACCTATTTTCAGCATGCCTTTTTTCCCTCTTTCCTTCACGAATTAACCCTTATTCTACCGTGATCGGGAAAATAAATCTAGGCAAGCCCCGGCAGGCTGCTTCCGCTTCGCAAAACTTTGGAAATACGCTATACTTTAGAGGTGAAATCAGTTTGTGACAATCCTCATTGTCAAAGGCGGTGTATACATGTCTTCTACTTTAGATTTCAGGTTATTATCGTCAGGGCCAAGCAACTGGTTTATGAACTCCATCGCATTTTGGACCTTTTTACTGCTGGGCTGCATGTGTATCGGCGGTTTTTTCATGTTCCGCAAGTTTCTGAAGGTGCTGCCCAAAGCAGACGGCAGATCCAAGCTGGACTGGCAGAATTATTGGGTGGAACGCAGCCGGCCGCTGTGGAGCGACGAGATGAAGGCTTTTCTGGATCAGCTGGTGCAGCCGGTACCCGGACCCTTCCGCGATATCGCCAAGCATTCCATTGCAGCCGAGATCGGCAAAATTACAGTCGAGAGCAAAGCTCCGGCAGTAACCCGCGAGCACTGCATCCAGGGCTACATACTGGCTACTCCGCGCCGTGACAACAAATTTCTTATCTCCTTTCTGGAAAAGAACGGAATTGACTATTCTCCTTACCGCCATCTGATCAAGTAAACCGCATCCTGAAACGGAGGCTTCTTCTATGAAATATATCATCTGCGGCGGCAGCGGCTTTATTGGCCGTGAGCTTACTGAATTGTGGCTCGCAGCCGGACATCAGCTCATTGTCGCCGGGCGAACCCTGCCTAAATCCGCAGCTTCTCATCCTGCTCTCAGCTATACAACCTGGGACGACCTTGCCGCCAATCCGGAGCTGGCAGAGAACGCCGATGCGCTGGTCAATCTGGCCGGAGCTTCGCTCAGCCAGCGCTGGAGTGCTGACGGTAAGCGCGCTATTATGCAGTCCCGGCTTAATACGGTGGAGGCTGCCGGAAGACTGGTATCAGCTCTGCAGCATAAGCCGCCAGTCATTGTGCAAGCCTCTGCTGTCGCCATTTACGGCACATCACTCACCGATACCTATAATGAAGACTCTCCTGTCCGGGTGATGGACTTTCCGTCTGAGGTAGTTCATACCTGGGAAGCTGCAGCTGATGCAGCTTATACAGGAGCACGGCTGATCAAGCTCCGGACCGGTGTGGTGCTCGGCAATGAGAGCGGAGCCTTCCCCAAAATGAAGCTGCCTTATATGCTCGGCTTCGGCGGCAGAATCGGCAGCGGAAAGCAGTGGCTTTCCTGGATTCACCTGGAGGATATCGCCAGACTGATCGACTTCTGCATCATCACTCCGGAAATTGCCGGCCCCGTAAATGCCACCGCCCCCAATCCGGTGACTAACGGGCAGTTCGGCCGGATGATCGGCAAAGTCTACCATCGTCCGCACTGGTTCCCGGTTCCTGCCTTTCTATTAAAGACGGCCGCCGGTGAGCTGTCGGAAATTCTGCTGAAGGGCCAACGGGTGCTGCCATCCAAAGCCGTCAAGCACGGCTTTACCTTCAACTATCCTACACTCCAGCCGGCCCTCGAGCAGCTGAAGTCAGAGAAGTAAGAGAAGTAAGAAGCCTTCAGGCAGAACGGAAGGTATAGCTGCCCTTAATAATTGTAAACACGCTGCCTTCGGTCAGCGGATACTCCTTGTAGGGAACCATAGGAGCTCCCTGATACAGGGTCCCATTGCGCGAGTCCAGATCCTTGATGATATACCCCCCAGCTCCTCTGGATATTTCCGCATGCACTCTGGAGGCCCCCTCCGATTTCTCGACGTATTGGGCCACATCAGGTGAACGGCCGATGATGAAGCTGGGCCTGTCGAGCTCAATCTTCTCTGCTGCCCCATCCTCATCTGAACCTGTGCGCTCAAGGAACGGGCCTGTCCGCTCGGGCTGTGTCTTTGCCCTGCCCGTGACATCCTTATCCCGAACCGTCAACAGCGCAGTTGCCGCCTCTGGAGCAGCCGGGGTCCTTGCGGGTGCCGGATTGCCAAACATTAAGCTGCCGGAATCCGGGGACACCTGAAGAGGCAGCTTCTGTTCAACAACTGGGGGAGCATGCGTTTTGACAGGCATTACCGGATTTCTGGAGAAATCCCATCCGGATTCCTTTGGCCTGCGGTTCATGCTCATAGGACGCTCCTCCGTCTCTGCGGCTTCCGCTTCAAAGCCCCCCCTGATCTCGTCCTCATCCTGAATGGTTCCGGATAGTATCCTTCCGCTCCAAACCATCCAGCATAGGCATGCTAGTATGGCAGTGGCTCCAAGACAAACGGCCAGCCAGAGCGTTGCCGGACTGTCCAGATACAGGAACTTCCACAGCAGCGCATCAATCAGAACAGCACCTAATGCCACGTAAGTCCGGTAGGACGATGGTCTGGCATCATCCTCTCCCTCATCAGCAGCCTGAGACTCAGGCAGATCCGTTTCATCAGTAAGCTTCAGCTTAGGAAAAGAGCTTGCCCATATCTGTTCTTTATTTGGATTGCCGGCAGCTGCTGCTTCCTGGGGGCGGGCCCATGATTGTCTTGGGACCGTATAAGGAATGGGAGGAGCAACTACTTCTGTACTGTCTAATAGCCTGCCTTCCGGGCTGCCTTCCGGGCTGTCTTCCGCCAGCAGCTCAGCCAGCAGGCTTTTGAGCCCGGCCGGAGTAAACTCCATACTTCCACAATATTGAAGCAGCCTCTGCAGCCCGTTTCCGGACAGCTCCGTAACCGATGCCATGAGCACCATAACCAGAGATTTTACCGCATCCCCCGTTGAGAGTGACGGCTGCTCTGCTGACTGTAATGGTATGTAAGTTAAAAAGACCCTGCCGCTGCTCAGCGGACCTTCGATAAATATATAATCCTCATGCAATGCATATTGCTCAGCACGCAGCATGTAGAGCCTTCCTTCCTCCATTCCACGCACTACCTGCAGCAGCAGGCTGAACAGCTCGCCCATGCTCAGCCGTTCGCTTTTCAGCAGATGACTGAGCATCTTGCGGCGGGAAACTGCATACTCCAGCGTTATTTGAAGATCAATCTCTCTAAGCACCAGGCGCAGATGATGCGGGATGACGGTATTAGCCAGCATTCTCGCCTGCACCATATTAAGCTGGGCTGCTGATAATCCTTCAGCGGTACCAAGCTGCATGGATATGCCGTCCTGCTGGATAAAATCCCGGGTTAATCCGAACAATAGTATTCGCCTCCCTGTCTAAAAGCAGAAATAGGTATAAACAAATCCGGGAATTACAGCCAGCATGAACGGAAATCTCAGCCCCTGACCGTGTATGCCGTTTATAAGCAGACCCGGCTTCCGCATCAGCAGAAAGCCGGCAGTTCTGCTGACTATACTGCGGATCCTCACAGCTGTTTCCCGCCTGAACAGTACGATAATCCAGCCTATCACCGCCCCGAACAGCACAGAGTACATAATGACCTGGAGTGTAAACCAGATTCCTGTCCAGGCTCCGATACCTGCAAAAAGCTTTACATCCCCGGCTCCGACCGCCCCCATCATATACATAAGCAGCAGGGCGGCAAAGCCTGCAGCCGCGCCGGAGAGTGCAAACAGCAGACCGCTGCCGCCATCTGCAATGCCCCGTAACAGCAATCCGGTAACCAGAGCCGTTACCGAAATCCAATTCGGTATCCTCATCCACCGCAAATCCGTAGCAAAGGCTCCTGCCAGAATGCTCAGGCAGCCCCAAAAGGCCCATCCTGCCAACATTAATTCCTCCCCACCTACAATTATTTCACAACCTTAAAGGCTGCCTCCAGGCTGGTTCCGTCTTCAAGCGTAATTACAAAAGTCCAGGTGCCCGGCGTCGTATTGACCCCGATTTTCCATTCCCAATCGATAAATCCGGCTTCATCTGCCTGCTTCCAGCCCAGATATTTTGCTGTACTCTGGCCGGTTTTATAGAAAATAGAAAGATTCGCCGATGCTCCGGGTGGAACCTTAACCCTAATCCTGCCCTGCTTGTTCGCCACGCCCGGATCAGGCTTTTCTATGATGATGATATATCCTTGCGGCTCATTACCGCTTTCCCCGCTTTGTCCGGCTGCATCGGTATTTCCGATCCAGACGCGTTCAACACTGCTGGCCTCCAGCACAATCGCTTTATTCAGGAAGGGTACCTTCATCGGCAGCTCATAGCTGACCACTAATCCGAAGTAAGGGCGTGTGCCCTCCTTCAGCTCAGGAATCGTGACATTAGAAACATGGATCCGCTCATAATCCAGCCAATCCGCTGCCAGATAAGGCTTCATTAACGGCTTCAGCGCAAGATCTAGCACAGCTTGTGATGCCTCAGCCTGAAGCTCCTGCAGCGGCCCTTCCGCCCTCTGTACCGCAGCTCTGACCCAATCATCAATAGGAGGAGGCATGGCTTCTGCATAGCTTCCGCTCCATTCCTCAAGCGACAGGCGGGGAATGCTCCACTTCCCGGAGGCGTGTCCTCCAGCCGCTGCTCCTACGCTGCCGTTCGAATCAGAGCCGCCGTTTCCTGCCGGATTAGCACCAGCATCTGCTGCATCAGCCCATTTCTGTGCAGCCAATGTCGCCGGATAAACATGCGTCGAGATCATCTTAACCGTGTCGGAGGCAGTGCTCTGCAGGGCTGTCGAATAGAGGGTCATCTGAATGATGTAAATTAAAAACAGGACAAACAGCAGAAACACCGGGAGCACCATTGCCGCCTCAACAACCATACTTCCTTCATCCCGGCGCTTCCTTGTCCGCTGATTCCGGTACTTCATTCGGTCCTCCTTCTGCTGCTAATAAGAAAAATCCGCATGCACAGAACGGTAATATACGTTGCCCTCTACCCCGCCCGGCAGACCGGTGCTGTAATTCAGCAGCTTCACTGCCCCCGGTAAAAACCACAGCCTGAGTCCCATACGGATCCCGGCAGAGGCATAAGTGAATTTGTCCTGCGGGTTAATCCCTGTGTTCAGCCTGATCAGGGCGAGCATACGGGACAGCTGGGCTTCCCCGGCCCCATGCAGCAGCATGAACAGCCGTAAGTAACCGCGGTAGTCCAGCATAGCCGGCAGGTATTTGGATAATGCGACCTCACCCGTGTTACTAAGCTGGAGCATATCCTGCACCGCCTGCTCAACCCCGTGCAGCAGCGCCGCCGCCAAAATAGCCAGGGGATTGCTGAGGCGGGCATGCTCAATAAATCCCTCCATTGTCCGGATGGCCAGCCTCAGGGCAAATATTTCACCATAGGCCGCCGCTACATTCCCCGCAGGATTATGGAAGCCGTACAGAATGTATTCCAGCTCCTGGCCATGAGGATCAAGCTGTCCGGTCAGGGCCGAGAGCGTGCTGCCTCCGGAATCCGAAGCCGCAGCCAGCAGGGAGAAGTCAAAGTGAGGAAAATAATGTGCCGCATATTCGGCCTGGAACAGCCTGTCTCTCGCCCCCGTCATAATGCTGCCTATTGCAGTATAAAGTCCGTCTACATTACCCATTGCGGAACTGCCCGCAGTATATATATCCGCGCTCCCGGCCTCTGCCCGCCCAGCTTGATCCTGGGACTGATTAAACCGGATGCTATCCTCGTAATATTGATGGAGGGTATTGTACTGCTGCTGCGCTGCTGCCGCGCTGTCACCAAGGCTGCGCAGCTGATCCACCAGCTGCATGGCTTCCCCCAGCTTGACCTTAGCCTGCTGCTCCATCTGCTTGCGTTCACCGTCAGAAGTACGGCGGGCCTCGATTTGGGCAGTTTCGGCAGAAAGGACAGCACCTGAATTACCATAGTTCTGCAGGTAACTGCTGACCGTCTTTGAAGCATCCAGGACAGCAGACTCCATACGGGACAGATTAGCGTACAGCCCGGAAGCTTCAGCCAATACAGCGGGCAGGGAAGAAGCCGTCGGCTCCACTCTACGTGCAGCCTGTTCCTGGACAGCCATATTCCGCTCCATTGCACTGAGTTCATTCGGAGTAAGGAGCAAGGCATCCTCCTGATCACGCAGCCCGGATAACGCCCCGGCATCAGGTCCGTTATTATCGCTGCCGGGAATATCCCAGCTGCCTGCCGATGCCTGCCCGCTTTCAACCCCGCCGGCTCTGGACTGCTCAAGCACTGTTTTCATTCTGGTGTTAAGCTCAGCCGCCTCCTGCAGAGCCGCTCTGGCTTCAGCCATAAGAGAATCATGCTGCTGACTAAAGACAGACAGCACTTCCGGCATTCCGGAGAGCAGCTTCTCCGACTGCTGTAAATATTGGCTGATATCATACTGGTATCTTGCATGCTCCTTCTCCCGGTCACGGTAAAGGTCAGTATAGTATTTGCCTACATAATCGTTATACATAGCCACAATATCAGCAGCCGTACCCACACCGCTTAGTGAACGGGTGCCGATATAATCCTGCGGCGGATTCATGATGATCTGCTGCAGGCTTCTTGCTCCTTCGGCTGCCTTCCGCCGCTGTTCAAGCATCCGGTCAAGCGCCGCTTCA
Organism: Paenibacillus sp. FSL R7-0273; assembly: GCF_000758625.1. Taxonomy (NCBI): domain Bacteria; kingdom Bacillati; phylum Bacillota; class Bacilli; order Caryophanales; family Paenibacillaceae; genus Paenibacillus; species Paenibacillus sp. FSL R7-0273. Next base: position 1,297,412 of record NZ_CP009283.1, on the reverse strand, counting down.
CGGGCATCGTAAAGGGGCTGAAGCTTGCCGAGCACCTTCGTTGAACGCGAAGCCTCTCCCATTGCAGACGCCAGCGGCTTGAATTTACCTGCCAGCTCAAGGGCAAAATCAATAGGCGCTTTGTATTTCATCTCCTCGGCAATCTGCCGTCGGAAAATATCGTAGCTGCCGATAGACCGGCTCCAGGACAAGGAAGAGCTGTCCAGCCTGACCGGCAGCAGATTAAAGGCATCCCCACGGCCGCTTTCATACAGATTGTCGTTCAGTACTGCGGACAGCAGCTGATCCCCGTCATCTCCCCCAAAAGCAAACAAGCCGTAGTTTTGCTGCAGACTCAGGTCATAGGAAGACATTACCGAGCGTACCGCCGCCCGGGCCAGGCGCTCCTGCTGCACATTGGCGGCCGCAATACGCGCATAGTCAATTAATACAGCGGTGAACAGAAAGACAAAAGCGAGCACCATAATGAGGAAGACAGAAACCGAGCCGTCTGTTTCACAGCTGTCTCCCCTTCTCCGCCGGCTGCCTCGTGCCGAATCTGCCTGCTGCTGAGATCTCATCCCTTCCCTCCTTCCTGCTATCGGCAGCTTCACTTCTTCAGCGTTTTCATCATCTCGCCTGCCTCCTGCTTATCCATGCCTGTCCCCGAGCCGTTATCCTGCTTACCCTTCTTAAATTTGGCAGCGTAATAACGCATCAGTTCAACTGTACGGATAAATTCCACCGGTTCTGTTACAGCAGCCTGTGTCATTACCACAGGCTGTGCAGCATCCTCCATAAGCCCATCCAGCATCGGCAGCAGAAGTACACGCTGCAGTTCAGTCCTTATCATCCGGCCGGAAAGATTGTAGCTGTAGGTCATCTCCCCGGTCATATTGGCAGGAATCCTCTGCGCCGGCTGCTGAAGCTTAATCTCCGGCAGCAAAGGCCCTTGAGTCCCGGATACCGGCACAGCCACCTTCACTCCCCCGTTTACCTCCCCCGTATCAAACAGGGATTCCAGCAGCCCGTCGTCGCCGATCCGCCAGTATAATGAATCGTAGCTACCGGCCGCAAACGCTCCGTCTGCCCCCTTATGGCTATTGTCCCAGTTATAGGCAGCCCGCTCTGCTGTAAGGGAAGAAACCTGCAGCAGCATCGTCCGCTGATAGGTATACAGGCTAAAGAACAGGAGCAGCATAATAATCATCATAATTATGGGAAGCAGTAAAGACGCTTCAAGAGTGAAACTGCCTTCATCACTCCGCAAATCCATTATTCAAAAACTTCCTGGCTCTTGCTTCCCGCCGTACTGATCAGATCCCTGACCACCTTAACAATTTCTGTGCGGAATACGAGAACTACCGCGATTAATACGGCGATGATCATAATCATTTCCAGCGTGCCCAGTCCCTCCTCATCCTTCCACAGCCGCTTGGCGGCTTCTGCCATCGTTATCATCATTCTCCTCATCCTCCTACATTTTGAGCATCATGAGCGCCGGTGTCCCCACCAGCACAATTACAATCAAAAAGATAAGCACCATTGGAAATACCAGCTTCGAGGAAGCCTGTTCCCCGCGCGTCCGGCTGAGCGCCTTGCGCTTCTCCCATAACATCCGTGAAAGATCACGCAGCGAAAGCACAAAATCCGCACCGCCCCTGCGGTAATTCAGCAGCACCGTAGTCGTAAACAGCGATACCTCCTGCACAGCGCAGCGTTTGCTGAACTGTTCAAAAGCCTGCTGGAAGGAATAACCGCTTTCCCATTCAGTAATCATGGTAAGCAGCTCCTTGTAGAGCGGATGGCTGTCGTCGCCCTTGCGGCTCTCCACACAGCGGATAATGGCCCGCTGCACAGTCTCGCCGGCGCCAACCAGCAGGACAATGCTGTTCAGCAGCTCCGGCAGCTCCAGCACAATACTCTGCTCTCGCTGCTTCACCTTCTTGTGCAGGTCACTGACCAGAGCGACCGGCAGAATCAGCGCCAGCAGGACCCCGAGTATGATTCCTGCCTCCTCGCCGCTTACTAAAGTCAGCAGGCTTCCGCTTAGCAGAAACAGCCAGCTGTAGCAGAGCATTTCCCCCATGAACAGCAGCGTCCGCTCCGGACTGTGCCGCTGTCCGTAGCTGCGCTGAAGGGAGCGCTGAATCCTCAGCATCACCGAGGGCAGATGGCTGCCGATCCGCCATTTCTCGGCCAGCAGCAGAAGGGGCTCTCCGGCTGCACGCAGCTTCAGTCCTTCCATAGGCAGGCTGCGCAGCACGTCATACCGGCGGCCGCATTTCAGTCGCAGCAGCAGCCAGCCGAGAGCAAGCACAATTACTGCGGCACCGCTTAACCACCGCATCTTCTCTCCTCCTTACAGCCCTAGAGCGGAATATCCATGATCTTAGACGTCCAGCGGTAGCACAGGAATAATCCGGCAAGTGACAGTGTAGAAATTGCCATCCCTGCACCTGTATACATGGGCTCCATATAATCGCCCGCTGTCAGGCTCATGAACAATACCATCAGCAGCGGAGCAACCAGCAATGCCTTGGCTTCGAACTTCTTCTGGGCAATGCTTACCGCAATATCCTGCTGAATATCCAGCTTCTCGCCGATTATGGAGGAGGTCCGGCGCACCACCTCAACCAGATCACCGCCGGTGCGCTTGCAGACAGTGAACACATCAGCGAACCGCTCCACGTCCTCCATTCCCGCGCGGCGGCTGAAATCATGCAGCGCCTCCTCAATAGGCTGGTTATATTCCATCCGGGTGCAGATAATGGTCAGCTCTGCGAGCATATCGCTGTTCCCTTCCGGATCAAACATCTGCAGATCAGCCACAGCTTCGCGGAACGCATTCTCTACAGAACGCCCGGCAGACAGCGAGGAGGAGAGAGAAAACAGCGTTTGCTTAAACTGCAGATGAAGTGCGGCACGGCGGCGGTCCCGCAGATAGTTACGCAATACTCCCGGTGCATAAGCCGCCGCCGGCACCAGCAGCATGGAAATCAGCAGCTGATGATAGAACAGGTAGCCAATGCCGAGCATCAGCAGCCCGCCGGCCAACAGAGCTGATATTCTCAGCCGGGGGGACAATATATACACTGTATAATCCGGAAGCTGCGGCCTGCTGTCCGGTTTCCTCCTGTCCACTGCAGCTTGCTCTCCAGACCTTTGACGCCTCCGGATCTGCCGCTTCCGCTTGTCTGTCTGCTTCAGCATGCCGCCCCCTCCGCTTCTGCTCCTGCTGCAAATTCCGCCAGCGGATAATGAGATATGCCTGCCAGCTTCAGCTTTCCGGTATGCAGCAGCGGATTGCCGCATGCGGCAAGTCCGCCTTCAATCACTCCCTCACATTCTCCCGCTTCCCGGAAGCCGTATAACGGATTAAGCACCACCTCCCCTTCCCGTAGTCCGGCAACCTCACAGATTTCTACTACCCGGCGTGAGCGGTCCCTCAGCCTGGAGAGATGTACGAAGATATCAATAGCCGAGCTGATCTGCTGCCTGACCACAGCAACCGGCAGATCGGCTGCGCTGAGCACCATCGTCTCCAGCCTGCTGACCATATCCCGCGCACTGTTGGAATGCCCCGAGGACAAGCTTCCGGCATGACCGGTATTCATCGCCTGCAGCATATCGAGACACTCCGCTCCTCGGACCTCACCCACTACAATACGGTTGGGTCTCATCCGCAGGGAGGAGCGGATCAGATCACGGATGGTAATCTCCCCGCGTCCCTCCGTGTTCGCATTTCTCGTCTCCAGAGAGACCAGATTGGGCACGGTAACGATCTGCAGCTCGGCGGAATCCTCGATTGTAATGACCCGCTCCTGGGGCGGGATGAACTGGGACAAGGCGTTCAGAAACGTTGTTTTGCCGGAGCCTGTTCCGCCGCTTATAAAAATGTTGTAGCCCGCAGCTACGAAAATCTGCAGCAGCTCTGCCGCTTCTGCGCTTATTGCCCCCCGCTGCACGAGATCATTCATGGTCAGCGGCGTTTCGGGAAATTTGCGGATGGTCATGGCCGGCCCCTTCAATGCAACCGGAGGAAGCACCACATTGACACGGGAGCCGTCACGCAGCCGCGCATCTACAATCGGGGTAGAATCATTCACCACCCGATTCACTCCGGAAACCACAGTCTGAATAATATCCTCTAGCCTGCTGCGGGACTCAAAAGCCAGCGGCAGCCGCCGGATCTGGCCCTCCTCCTCCACAAAAATCTCCTCATGACTGTTGATCATAATCTCGGTAATAGCCGGGTTATCAACGAGCGGCTGCAGAATATCCAGGCCGCGGAAGGAATCGAACAGCTTTTTTACCAGCTCATGCTTCTCCTGGGCCGTCAAATAACGCAAACTGTGCATCTCAAGGATAGTCTGTTCAATATAGCTGCTAAGCTCACGGTTCCCCACAGCCGAAGTAACATCCAGTCCCGCACGGAGATCGCGTTTCAGCTTTCTGAACATTTCCTCATTCATGCGGGCTACCTGTGAACACTCCCGGCAGCAGCGGCTCTACGATTTCCCTGCAGATCTGCTCAACGCCTGTTATAAAGGGCGGGGATTCCAGACACAGATCCACATGGTGCTGCAGCGCCCAGGACGGGATATAGGGAAGCTGGTTATCCGGTGTAATTCCCCGGTGAGCCGGATTATTCTTGCCGGATGCTGAAGCGAAATTCAGTATAAACCGGCTTTTATCCTGAATGTCCTGCGGCCAGCCTGAATGGGCATAGCTGCCGTGCTGCAGCCATTTCTCTGTCTTATAGAAGCTCGGCTCATCATTCCGGAGCAACCAGAGCAGTGTCCCGCTGCGCTTCAATACCGCTTGAGTACGCTCCTCCTCAAGGCTGCCAGTATCAATCACCACTACGTCATAGTTACCGGCTGTACTAAGCAGATTTAGCAGGTCCAGCGTATCCGGCTGTGTCATTTGCAGCATCTCCTTAAAATTGTCCACCGGCCTGAACCCGTCACTGCGGAGTGCTTCATGTCTGCATACATACCTGCCCAGCTCAAGCTTTACCGCCGCATCCTCACTGCCGTCCGCCTGCCTTGCCTTCAGCTCATACAGCAGCCGTTCCAGACCTTGAGCCTTGGGTGAGGGCATCTGTACCAGCAGCCCGCTGCTGTCTATGCTCTCCAGGTTCAAATAGAATACCGACAGCCCCTTTGCCGCCAGCTGCTTGGACATATTAAGCGCGAGCGTTGTTTTGCCGCTGCTGCCGCTGGCTGAAACTACTCCAAGCAGCATGGTGTCCTCTCTGAGCGCAGAATCCGCGCGGGGCCGCCTCACTTCGCATAACTGAAGCACAGCCTCCAGCAGGGACGGTAAAGACTGATATTTCTGGATAACCGCCCCGCCGGCGAGATTGTCACTGCCTCCTGCTATTCTGCTATCCTCACTGAGAACAGCCCAGGGCACCCTGCTCCTCCCCTCTACCAGCCAGGCCTCGATAAAGGAAGGATCACCCACGACCGCATCAGCCGGTTCGCCGCTGCCCATATACTCCATAAAGGTATCCAGCCTGCTGAATGCGGAAATCCGCACCAAATCCCCGTAATCACTGTGGTGCACATAATGCAGTAACGGCTCTATATATTGACTCTCGCGCACGGCCAGCACAATCCTCGCCGCCATATTGCCACTCTCCCTTCAGACAAAGCAAAAAAAGCACCGTCAATAACCGTAGAAACGGTCATTGAACGGTGCTTCCGCTCGTAATCCTATAATTTACAGCTATAGTAGCATATATGTAGTAGAGCAGCAATCCTTTTTTTGAAAAATCTTGCTTTAGAGGCTTTCGCAGCTCTGGATTACCATGTCCATTATAGGATATATCCCCAAATAACATTAAGTGTTATACTTTTAAATGGTAAACATTTACCATACTATTACTATATATATGAAAAGGAGATTCCCCGCAGATGAAACTATTACCCGGATTTATCGCCGTTCTTACTCTATCCAGCGCGATCAGCCTCTCTGCATCAGCAGCTGAGAAACCGATTACAGTACAGATCGACCAGGAGCAGCTGCAGCTGACCACAAACGCCCCTTTGAATGACGGCCATGCGATTCTCGTGCCTATGCGGCCGATCTTTGAAAAGCTGGGTCTGAACGTCGTTTTTGATGCCAAGACCAGCACCATTACCGCAACCAAGGAAGGCGTAGTTATCAAGCTGCAGCTCGGCAGCAAAAATGCCAGCATCAACGGCATCATTAAGCCGCTCCAGACCGCTCCCAAGATGATCAAGAATGTTACCTATGTGCCAGTCCGGTTTGTCAGCGAAGCTACCGGCAACAACGTGGTCTGGAATGCGACTACGAGAACAGTTGAAATTACCAGCCTGCAAAGCTCAGATGATACAGTCACGGTAGCCGATTTCTTCAGTAATTATGTAAAGTACTCAAATGAAGAGAACTATGACGGCTTCATGAGCCTGATTGACTCCAAATCGCCGATTGCCCAGATCGGTCCGCAGATCAAGCAGCAGTTCGAAATGTATAATCTCAAAAATTCGGTAGACCAGCTCAACATCATCGAGCTTAAGGCCAATGAAGCAACCGTACATACCATTGAATCCACCAAAAAAATCAGCGGGCCGTTCATGCCGGACAGCCAGACTGAATATGTCTACTCCCTGACCCGCAGCTCCAAGGATGCCGGCTGGAAGATCAGCAATCTCCAGCTTCAGGCTGTAAAGTATATCCTTCCGGAGGGGGCCCTGACCGCAGAGGTGACGGTTCCAAAAGCAGATGAGGATGCAATCAAGGCTGTATTTACCGCCAATCTGGATTACACCAACAAAGAAGACCTCGATGGTGTAATGTCCACCATTGACGAGTCTGCCCCTGGTTATGAGCAGAACCGGCTTGTAGCAACTCAGCTTTTCCAGGCCTATGACCTTGAGAGCTCCATCGAATCTTCAAAAATCATCGACTATACTGGCGATACAGCCGTCTTGTATTCCGTACAGACAATCAAAAAGCTTAAGGGTCCGCAGTTCCAGGATAACCGCAACACCACAATCACTACGCTCAAAAAATCAGCAGACGGCAAATGGAAGCTTGTGCAAAGCTATCTGCTTTCCTCCGAAGCGCTTAAATAACACACTGGAACAACACAAAAAAGCAGCGGGAGCCCTTCCCGTTGCCTTTTTGTATTTTCCCTCACAGAAATCTGCTCTTAATATCCGGTGATGGCAGCAGGCACGCCTCATCTCTGCCAAACCAGCGGTAACGGTTCCGTGCTACCAGCCTGTACAACGAGTTGCGGAGCGGTCGGGGCACGATTATAAAAGCATAGGCAGCAGGCCACGGAAGCCGCAGCTTTCGAGCAATGCGCAGCACAGCAGAAGATTCAGTATACACTCTGCCGTTCTCCAGAACGACCACCGTATCCAGGCGTCCAGGCTCAAGTCCTGCAGCCAGCAGCAGCGTAATCCCCTTGTCACTTTGCAGAGAAGTAAACTTTATCCGGCCTGCGGGATCACGCGGAATAATAAACCGGACCAGCCCCTGGCACAGATGGCAGACCCCGTCGATCAGCACAACGGTCTGGCCGCTTTCCCGTTTCTTACCCTTTTCCATAAGCATATGCCCACTCCTTCTGACGCAGCCTGCTACATCCGTTCCATATATAAAACAAAAACGCGGGATAGCTCCCGCGCATTCATTATCCGTCCGTTCGGTTATTCGGCAATTGCCTTTTCAATCCACTGGTCACCGATCATCTGATCTTCGAATTCAGCAGTGTAGGCTTCCATGCATTTACAGATGAAGTCCTTGCGGCACACCGGGCATGGGGTTTTGAGCAGGCGGCTGATGTTCGTCATTTTCCATTCCGGATTCCGGCTGTAGAAAGCGCGGCATTGTGTTCCGTCAGCAGTCTTAATAATAAATTCGTACAAGCCCACTTTATCATTGCTGCTGGCTTTGGTCACGTTCGTAATTTTCGGTCTGTAAGACATCTTCATCACCCATTATCTAAATTTTTGGTTCTAATAGCACACGTAGCTTTAACAAGTACTTAGACATAATAAAGATTTTTGGGAGTGATGTCAACCGAAGTACGCGCTGCCGCCTGCCAATTATCCCCTTAAACCGGTTTCCGTCTATATTTAGCCATTATTCCCCAAAACAGAGCTTTATACTGCGGTTACAGCACATTGAGCTCAACTTCAATATTTCCGCGGGTCGCCTTGGAGTAAGGGCAGAATTCATGCGCTTTTTTGGCCAATTCCTCGGCCTGGGAACGTTCAATGCCCGGCAGGCTGACATCCAGCTTCACACCCAGCTTAAAGCCGCCGTCACTCTCATCCTTGCCGATCATCACGTTGGAGGTAACACTAACATCCTGAAGCTTTACGCCTTCCTTGCGGGCAATATTGGCAAGCGCACTTTCATAACATGCCCCGTATCCTGCTGCGAACAGCTGCTCCGGATTCGTGCCGTTCCCGCCGGGTCCGCCAAGCTCCTTAGGCATCTTCAGATCGTGCTTCAGCACACCGTCTGAGGATTCTAGAGAGCCTTCACGTCCTCCACGGACTGTTGCTGTTGCTGTGTACAAAGCTTTTAATGTGGTCATCGTTAATTTGCTCCTTTTTGGACTCAATTTTAGACTTACACACACTTAAAATTAAACAACAGGTGTGATTTGAAACGAAGCTGCCCATGTTGTCACAATCCGTACGCTTGCATCCTGATATAAATAGTGTAAAATTAAATTGTGATAAATTTATGTTCGGGAGGCTAAATTCATGAGCATTTATGATTATGAAGCTAATACCCTGCGCGGCCAGGAAGAGTCGCTGTCCAAGTACAAAGGTAAAGTTCTGCTCGTTGTGAACACAGCCAGTAAATGCGGCTTCACCCCCCAGTATAAGGGTCTCCAGGAGGTCTACGATAAATTCAAGGACCGCGGTTTTGAGGTGCTCGGTTTCCCGAGTAACCAGTTTGCCAGCCAGGAGCCGGGCCAAAGCGAGGATATCGCCGAATTCTGCGAGATTAATTACGGAGTAACCTTTCCAATGTACGAAAAAGTCGACGTCAAAGGGGACAGCGCACATCCGCTCTTTAAATACCTGTCCAAGGAAGCTCCGGGTGTACTGGGCTCCAAAAGCGTGAAGTGGAACTTCACCAAATTCCTGGTAGACCAGGAGGGCCGTGTGCTGAAGCGGTTTGCCCCTTCCACCACCCCTGACCAGATTGAAGCCGATATAGCCAAGCTGCTGGACTAATTCATGTACCGTTGACAATGCAAAAAACTCCCTGTAACAGCCCTATAAGCTGTGAACGGGGAGTTTTTTTATCACACAGAATTACCACTTCATGAGAACGGCAATAATGGCGATCAATGCAGGTACGGATTGAATATACAAAATGGATCTCTTGGCTGTCAGGCTGCCGACAATTCCGGCAATCAGCACGCAGCTGAGAAAAAACAACTGGATATGCTGGCCCACAGCTGCATCCGGATAGAAAATCCCCCAGATCAGCCCCGCTGCCAGAAACCCGTTATACAGTCCCTGGTTAAAAGCGAGCCCCTTCGAATCCTGTGCCGCCTGAGCCGTAGTGCCAAAGGCCTTCTGCCCCTTCGGTGTCGCCCACAGGAACATTTCAAGATAGAGTATGTAGATATGCAGCAAAGCAATAACCGCAACCAGCACCACACTTATTGTCATGTAATTCCCCTCCAAAAGTCAATTGTACGCATATTATATCACCAACAATAATATTTTACACAATTTATTTTATACTTAATACACTTACCATCTAAAACTAACTACATCACCAGCCACGTCTTTGCTTCCTCAGGATCATCGTAGTACTGGATCGGAGCCGTAAATGGGTCAGCATGTTTGCGTAAATACCTGTGAAGCCGATGTCTGCTGAAATAATTTCCGACGACCGCCAGCTTTCTGATGCGAGGCTCCAGCCGGGTCATATTCCCTGCAAATTCAAGCATGACTTCCTTCGTAAGCTGTGTTTCATATAAATCCACCCATACAGCAAGACGCTTAGGCTGCCCTAAAATAAACGCCTCCTCCGCTTTCATTAACTCAAACAAGGAATTGCTATCGGTATGAAAGCTTCCGTACTTCAAACAGTGTATCTCTCCGCCCTTGTAATGATACGGAAAAATGGAGCCCCCAGGAGATTTAAAAATCATCTGAACCTTCCTCCATAAAATCAGTTTTAGGTTAAAGAAAAAAACAACAGGGCAGCAACTCTCATCTATAATAGAGATTACTGCCCTGTTGTTCTGTTAAAATATGATGCGGCAGCTTTCTCTGCAGTTCACTCACGATATTTGTCCCTATTGCATCCGTCAGTTATATCCCAAATACGCCGGTGCTCTGAACAGGCAATTCATATCATTTCACTTCTCCCAAGTAAATATCTACAATGCGATCTATATACTGCATAACTTCCGTTGTCATACCGTATACCCTTTCCGACTGATTATCCGGGGGTGCTATGTACTGCCAAAACTTTAAAGTGAGCTGCTCGTCTCCATTGAACGTCTCGCCGGCATAATCAATAATACGGGCGGCAAGCTGCTGCGCCGCCGCCGAATCGGGGGGCTCTCCCTTAAGCGCCAGGACCTCTCTAAGAATGTCGGCCCATTCCATAGCCAGGGGATCGTCGAATTTATTTAGCGGCAGCAGCTTCAATTCTTCCGGAGTGAAAACCTGCTGCCGCATGTTCAATCCCTGAGAAGGCTGCTCCAGTTCGCGGATAAACTGAAGTATTTTTTCAATATCCACTTGTCCACTTGCCCGCATAGCGTACTGCGTAGAATACAGCAAATGCTCGACCTTTTGCAAGTTGTCCTGCTGCTGCCTTACGACTGCGAGCTGTTCTTCCAGCGCTTGGCTCCATACAGTAACGTCATTAGGAGTGACATCTCCCTTATGGAGAATAGCCGCAATCTCACTCAGCTTAAAATGCATATTTTTCAGTACAGCGATTTGCTGCAGCCGCAGGATCTCTTTTTCGCTGTAGAGCCGGTAGCCATTGTCGTTATTCCTGGTTGGCAGCAGCAGGCCCAGTTTCTCATAATAATGGAGTGTGCGTGCAGAAACACCGGTTAACTTAGACAATTGTCCTACAGTATACATCGGCTCATCTCCATTAGGTTCATAATGTGGGTACTGCATCAGATCTTTAAACTGCCTGTACCATTGGTACCATTAACGGGTCTGGACCCGCGCCATAAGAGTAGCAGCGCCAATATTGCAGAGCTACCCACTACAATTATACCAAATTGGATTACTACTGTACCTGTACCCGCATCAAGCTCACTGTAAGTCAGCAATCGATTGTCCCGCTGGAGTATAACAAACCGTGCAATTTCCAGGTAGCTCAAATGAAAGCCGATTGAGGCCCACAATGATCCGGTTAGACTCCGCAACTGTTGCAGGACAGTGCCAAAGCAGACGAGCAAAATTACATATTCCCAATTAATAAAGTTTCCTTTCTCTATTCCAACAAGACTCTGCAGCACATTCACTGTGAGAGGCACCAGTACGAACAACAGCAGCTGACCCATATAGGCCGCATAGTTTGGCAATCGCAGCCGCAGCCCGCTGTATACGATACCGCGCAGCGACAATTCCTCCGGCAGTGCCTCGTATAGAAAGGCGATGCATAAATTGAATGACATACTCAGAATTAAATCAATAGAGAGATGCCATTCTTCAATGGTGATCCAACCCAGCAATCCGGTAATCAGGAAACCAAGGACAGCCATTATAACGCCCAGCGCAGCACCGCCCAGTAAATGCAGGATTGCTCCTGATGTCAGCGGCATCAGACCCATTGTCAGTTGAAAACGACGCCTGATTATATAAACAGCCGGTACAATGATCAAAGCTGAGGTCAATGCTTGAATCGCTGCAGTTCCATTCTGGGGGAATCCCGCAGTCCTTAAGGAATGGGCTACAACAGTAGCCACGAACAAACCTAGAGTCATGGCTACCCAGCCAAGCAGTGTAACAGCCAGCCACTTATATGGACGCTGCCCTGTGACCCCATGCCTGGAACGCAAAAATGAACTCATTATCATCGCCTCCTCTCTGCATTGTAAACCCTCTAGTATACGTAAGGGTCAACATCCTTTTTTTGCTCAGGTATGCCAGCGCAAAGGCAAAGAAAAGAACCGGCTGTCTCAGCCGGTTCTCATTGAAAATAAAAAAAGCAAAAGCCCTTGGTGATCAAGGACTTTTGCTCCATAAATAGTATGCGGTAGAGAGGACTCGAACCTCCACGGGTATACACCCACTACCCCCTCAAGATAGCGTGTCTGCCATTCCACCACTACCGCGCGGTGTGTTACAAAAGTCAAAGCTTTGTCTGAGGTCAACATTCAATATTATAAACCCGTTTAAGGCAATTGTAAAGCTACCCGCTCAGGAATTTTCATCTGCGGGCTTCTGCCGGCGGTACCGGGTAAACGCTATGTATTCCTTGATGAACTCCTGCTCTTTTGGCAAAAGCTCTTCACTATGGCAATTGTATTGCCGTATTTGGGCAGACAAATAGGCCTCTCCTTCTTCACGGACCTCATCCGCAGCCTGTTTGCCTAAAATGAGCCAATCCAGACTGACATGAAAAAATTCTGCGATGTTAATCAGATGCTGAGTTCCCGGCGTAGACTTTCCGCGCTTCCAGTCCCCGAAATTACCTGAGCTGATATGGAGATGCTCATAAAAATACTTTTTCGTAATTCCCCTCTGCTTGATCAAATATTCAATCCGCTCATATATGGACTGCATCGCTCAGTTACCTCCACCACATATTTATTGACGTAAAAACGTTAATTTTATTGTAAAATGACGTAAAAAAGTGTATAATTGGTTATTATTAGTTCCAGATGATTATATCATACGGCTGGATGGTCGATAAGAGGTGAAGCCTGTTGAACAGCAAACGTCCGGTGACCCCCTATGGCTGGGCAATCAAGCAGAGGCTGACAGAGATGCAGCTGGATCAGAAAAAGTTCTGTGAAATCTACGGTATACCGCCTTACCGCCTGTCCAATCTCATCCATGGTACACGGAAGGCCGAGCGCTACCGCCGCCAGGTATCCGAGCTTCTGAACCTGCCTCCGTCTTGACTACCTATCCTGCAAGCACTCAAGGAGCGATAATCTTGCCATTAAGCTTATCTACATCCCTTACTTCTTCCCTTAACACGCTGACACAGAAGGTTCTGGTCATAGACAGAAGCGGAATCATCCTGTTTATCAATGATCATTATAACGCATATTTGGAGCATTGCGGGCTGCCTCCGGCCATTATGATGACGGGCAGCCACTATCTGGAGCTGTTTGAAGAGTGGATTGCCATTCCTGTTCAGCTCACAGCACTGGATAATGCGTTGCAGCATGTCCTTCAGGGCGGAGTCCTGATCTCCAGCTCAGAGTTCATTCTGCATATCCCTGATAAATCCGACCATGTGTTCAGTCTGGACGCTTTTCCGTTATTTACAGAGCGTTCCTGCGGCATTCAGCTTCTCCTTCTCACCCTGCATGACAAGGGACCCGCTGAGCCCCGTCAGCATGATCATGTCCGAAGCTGTCATCCTCTGCGTCCCCGCCGTATTGCCGGCAGTCTCGTGCCCATCTGTGCCTCCTGCAAATCAGTCCGCGGCAATAAGGAAGAATGGATTACCGTTGAACGCTTCCTTCAATTACAGCTGTCCCTGCAATTCACCCATGATATCTGTCCGGATTGCATCCGTCAGCTCTATCCGCAATATGCCGGAGTTCTGAACCAGTAGTTCTGCTATATATATGCTCTCAATAAGTCTCAGTCATCAAGCATCAAGCATGCGCCGGAACAAAAATAGCATATTTAGCAGCAGCAGGTTTTCAGATTCTCGAAGCGAAATACCAAGCTGCCGCTCCAGCTTATCAAGCCGGTATGCTGCCGTATTGCGGTGGATGTACAGCCGGGAGGACATTTCATTCATGTGGCCGTTGCAGGACGCATATGTTTCCAGCGTCAGCAGCAGTTCAGGATCGTACCCGTCTCCTGCCAGCAGGCTGCCGAGATAACGGTCGACGTATAGCCGCATCTGCTCTCTGGGAATTCCCCGGACAAGCAGCATGAGCTCTTCTTGAACGGCGGATAATCCGCCGGCTGTTGATATCATCGCCTTCCCTCCTTCGGATAATCCCGTGCCGTTAACCTTCAGCCTGATTATAGGCTTATGTTCATAGCACCAGAATGTACTGGCCTTAGCTCTAGTTCCCTGCCGCTCCCTGGATTCAGAAGCCCTTCACTGCCGTTATACATGCTCCGTCCGCGCAGCAGTGTCTTTTTTACCCTGCACCCGAATGAGCGGCCGATATACGGCGAAGTCCGGTGCTGCTGATAGAGGTCTGTTTCCTGCAGCGTATAGGAGGTATTCAGATCGGCTAGCGCCAGATCGGCGTCACAGCCTATGGCAATGCGACCCTTCGCAGGAGCCAGCCCGAACCGCTCAGCGGGAGCCGCTGACAGCAGACGTGCCAGCTGCGGCAGAGGAATTCCCCGTTTCAGATGCCCTTCATCCAGCATTAGCTCAAGGGTGCTCTGTACACCCGCGATGCCGCCCCAGGCCTCGAACATATCCGTACCGGTCTTTAACTCTGCCGGGCAAGGCGAGTGGTCGGAAGCCAGGAAATCGAACCAGCCTTCCTGTAATTTTCTCCACAACACGGCCTGCTCTTCCGCATCACGCAGGGGAGGCGCACATTTTGCCGCCGCACCTATGGCCGCAAAATCACTGTCGGTCAGACAAAGATAATGGGGGCAGGTCTCCAGTGTCACATCGAGCCCCGACTTCCGGGCATCCCGGATGAGTCCCGCAGCAGCCACGCTGCTAATGTGGACAAAATGCAGCCGGCAGCCGCTTTCGGCTGCATAACGCAGCGCCGTCTCCACCGCCTCCACCTCCGCTGCTATGGGACGGGAGGCGGTATAGCTCGCCGCACCGAGACGCCCCTGGCTGCGGGCTTCCCGGGTTAGACGTGCCACGGTAGGCTCGTGCTCCGCATGAAGTGCCAGCACCTTTCCCGTTTCAGCGATAATCCGCATTCCTTCCTTAAGGGTCCGGTCGTCCGAACGGCGGAATGCTTCCTTATCCTTATCACCCGGAGAGGACATGAATGCCTTGAACCCGATTACTCCCGCCTGTGCCAGCAGAGGCAGGTCCTTAAGATGACCGGGCATTAACCCGCCCCAGAAGCCGTAATCGGCATACGTCCTGCCCGAAGCACACGCTCTCTTCTGCTGAAGTGCACTGAGGGAAACGGTTGGAGGAATACCATTGAGCGGCATATCCAAAAAGCAGGTGCCCCCGCCGGCTGCAAGCGCAGCCGACCCCGTCCGGAACCCTTCCCAGGACCCTAATCCCGGCTCATTGAAATGCACGTGCGAGTCAATTACACCAGGCATCACCGTCAGCCCCCGGGCATCTACCACTGCGGCCCCTTCGGGATCGATATTCTCTGAAATTTCTGCAATCACACCATTTACAATGCCAATATCCTTACGCTCTACAGCTGATTCTGTAACGATATGTCCCCCGGTGATAACGAGATCATATGAAGTCGCGGATTCCATGCCCTCTCTCCTCCTGTCCTTGCTGATTGTAACCGCGCATACCGCGGCAATCTACGACTCGATGCCGATTAGCCTTGCAGGATTGGTGGCTACCATCCGGTATATATCGTCCGGGGAGAACTGGTAATCCAGCATGCTGGCGATCATTGTCCTCATCCCCTGTACCGGTGTTGACGCTGCGCGGATGCCATAATCGGTGCCGAGCACGAACTGGCCGATCCCGACTTCGCGGATCGTCTTCATCCATTTTGTCGCATTTGAGAAGCGCCCTAGCTCAGCACCCATGTCCATGTATTCCCGCTCGACATAATAATGTGTCCGGGGAACATCAGGATACAGCCAGTCCACAAGACAGGCTTCCAGAAAAGCGCCCCTGGCCGCGGCCGCTTTCTGCTCCTCTATCGTCATCTGGCCGCGCACCGGATGGGCGATCAGCACCTTAGCTATACCGTATTGCTCCGCAAGATCCAGCAGACGGAGCGCCTCAGGGACAGATACATGCCCCGTGTTCAGATACACCTCCGGATGCTCCGCCACCATGCTCAGAATTTCGTCCAACTCTTCCGATACAGGCCCTTCCAGCGGGATTGATGTTGCCACAGGCAGCTCCTTCTCTGCGAATTTCGGAAAAGCGTCCTTGAATGGAACCAGCTTCCCGTCAATAAGTGTAGACTCCCGTTCTGCGGAATGGCGGGTACAATGCGATCCAAAGCTGATGAAGCGGCAGCCCTCCTCCATGTGCAGCGCAGTTTTCACCGAACGCGGATTCATGCCGCCATGGCAGGAATTCATCAAATAGCCTCCATACGTATGAATCCCCGGAACATGCCGGTTTACAACCCACGCCATTCCTGAAGCCCAGCCAAAAACATCATAATACACAATGCTTTTCATGCCTGCAGCAGCCGCTTCCTGTGCCACCTGGATCGGATCAAGATGTCCGGGGTTCGAATTCAATACAGGACCGGCATGCACATGACTGTCAATAGCACCAATCAGCAGCTCATCCGGCAGCTCCATTGATCTGCGGTAAAAGGATTCATTCCAGCGTGACCGGTCTGGTGTCCGCAGCTGAGTCTGTTCCTGATTGTAATTGTTATTTAGCATAATATCCCTCCATTAGTGTGAAGTTATAGCGGCCAAGCGGTTTATCCCTTGACTGCGCCTGACATGACGCCGGCGATAATGCGCGAGCTGAATGTAAAATAGACTAAGGTAACAGGAAGCATCGACAGGACCATCCCCGCCATCAGCTGCGGATAGTTGGTACTGTGCTGAGACTTAAAATACGACATTCCAAGCGGAACTGTCCGCAGCGACTCATCCTTGAGCAGCACCAGTGCAAAGGAAAATTCGTTCCAGCAGGAGAAAAACTGCAGAATAGCGACCGTAGTCAGCACCGGCACTGCGATCGGGAAAATGATACGGAACATCGTTCCGCTGAAGCTGAGACCGTCAATAGCTGCCGCTTCTTCGATTTCTTTAGGAATGCCGACCACGTAGCTGCTGACCAGCATGATTGGAAGAGACAGGTTAAAGGCAATATACGGAATAATCAGCGTGTACCATTCGTCTGCCAAGCCGAAATTTTTGAATAAGAGATAGATCGGAACAAGCAGGGCGTGAATCGGCACAAGCATACCGAACAGGTAGTAAAATATCATTGCCTTCTTTCCCTTGAAGTCGAGCCGGGCCGTGATGTAGCCTGTTACGAACGAAATTGCCGTAATACCGATAACCGACAGGAGCGTCACTCTCGCGCTGTTCCAGGACAGCTGGAGCATATTGGTGATTTTGATGGCCTCCAGATAATTTCCGAACTGCGGGGCACTGGGCAGGCTGAGAATATTGTTGGCGAACTCCGCCTGCGTTTTCAGGGATGAATAACCAATCCAGAGCAGCGGTATAATGCAGCTGGCGGTAAAAAGCAGCATTAATGCGTTCACCATCAGCTTGGCCGGACCCGGAAGCAGCCGGCGGGAGCTGGCCTGCGATTTTAATTCCAGCTGGAGCTCCATTAATACGCACCTCCCTTTTGATTCTCCCCGCGTTTCAGCGCAAGTGTCGAGAGCAGGATCATGAGCATGGTCAGTGCAATAATGGCAATAGCCAGTGCCGAACCATATCCGTAGCGGAAGCGGAGGAACGAGGTCTGGTACGCATACAGCGCCATTACTGAGGATGCATTGCCCGGCCCCCCTCCGGTCATTGCGTAGATATGCTCGAAGCCGCGCATATTATTGGCGATGCAGAGCAGAGAGGCAACGACCAGCGTAGGCTTGGCCAATGGAATAATGACATACCAGGCCTTACGGACACCTGTAGCCCCGTCCAGCTCAGCAACCTCCAAAACCTCCTTGTTAATCGATGACAGCCCCGCCAGCATCAGCAGTGTAAAGAACCCGATATTTTGCCAGGATAGAGGAATGGACACCAGGAGGACAATCGGACCTGTCAGATCGAGCCAGGATTGCACCAGGTTACCAAGACCGAGCTTGGTCAATCCGGCGTTCAACAGCCCGTAATTATAGTTGTAGATCAGCATCCAGAGGAATGCGATGATCACAGGAGCCAGTGTGGATGGAAAATAGCTCATCGTCCGGTGCAGGCCCTTCAGCTTGACGATTTTGGACATCAGCAGCAGAGCAAAAATAAAGGCGAGCCCTACTTGTCCAATCAGGCCGTATACCGTCATAAGCACATTGTTCAGGAATGAATGCCAGAACACCTCATCCCGGAGCAGCTCCAGGTAGTTGCCTATACCGATATACGTTTTTTTGGGGCCTCCCGTCCATGAGTAGAAGCTGTAACGGAAAGCGGAAAATATGGGAACCAGCACAACAAAGGAATATATTATAAGTCCCGGAAGCAGATATGCCAGAAGCACCCAGCCCTTCGGGCGCAGCGCCTTGCCCATGTCCTCACCCCTCTAGAAATAATCTCCGGAAACCGGCTTTACCCCGCCCAGCCCCCTAAATGCATCCTGGTTCCGGTTAAGGATTGGCCAAAAAGGTCTCATAGGCCTTCTGGGTTTCCTGGGCCAGCTGTTCCGGTGTACTGGACCCTGCCATTACACCTTGAATTCCTGTATTGATGACTTCAACAATCGAGGCGTCGAACCAAAGGTCGAAGATTTTGGTTGCGTCGGCTGCCGCACTGGCCTCATAAGCCGCAAGTGCAACCGGATGAAGCTTGGCCGTATCAAATGCTCCGGGATCAAAAGCCGGAAAGCCCCCGACCTCAGCCATCAGCTTGGCGCTGCCGGAACCGGTCATATAATCAAGCATAGTCATAATGGCATCAAGCTTCTCACCAGCCTGGACGCCCGCATTGACGCTGTAATAGACGCCGGCTCCTCCGGAAGAACTGAGCGGATTGCCCAGACCCCCGTCAACACCCGGGAATACGGCCACTCGCGTAGCATCAGTGATTTCTGCCGGTGCATTGTTCACCACGTTCATTGCTGACCAGATGCCGCTGACAAATGCCGCGGAGCGGCCTTCGAAGTAATAGTTGACCATAGTATCGGAATCAACAGAATTCAGATCCTTGTTCAGATAACCGGCTTTGGCCAGATCACTCATTATACCGATTGCCTGCACGAAGCCCTTGTCTGTGAATTTCGCTCCGCCTCCTGTCAGGATGGATTCGGTCCATTCCGGTCCGCTTATCCGGTCGGTTAAGGCGCTTATCCAGCTGGACATCGCGTAGCCTTTAGACTTGTCTCCGTATGAGAACAGATTAACACCCTTCTCGGCCAGCTTTCCGCCCGCATCCATCAGCTCCTGCCAGGTCGCAGGGAACTGGCTGTATCCGGCCTCTGCGAACATATCTGCGTTGTAATAGATCAGATGGGTTGGCCCGGCTGCGATTGGAATGCCATACACCTGACCTTCACGTGTTCCGGCATCCAGTGTTCCTGCGCGGTAACCGTCGCGCCACTCGGTACGCTTATCCAGTTCAGCGTTCAGGGGAAGTGCGATTTCGTTATCTACGAAATTGGTCATCCATGAGCCGGGGACGATGAATACATCGGGCATATCATCAGCCGCTGCCAGTGCCTGGGCCTTGATGGAGTAATCCTCGTTCTGCAGCTGCTCTTCAATGACCTCGACATTCGGATAATCTGCACGGAACCGCTTCAGCCCGTCAAGCACTGCAGTATCCTCCGGGCTTTTGCCGATATTGGAGTCCTGGTATCTATGCATAAGCGTTATGGTGATGGTGCTGCCGCTTTCAGCCGCCGCCCCCTCATTGGCTTCGCTTCCGCAAGCGCCCAGTACAGTCGTTGCCGCCGTCATCATACCCAGCATGAATGCCCGTTTTTTCAATTCTCCCCACTCCTTTGTATGCATTTTCTGATTCTTTGGCATCCGAAATTGGATACAATCTGGTTCAAAAAAAATCACTTATGAAAAATTTCCTTAAAATTCAGCACATTGGTCGTCGTCTCGGTAAAATTCAGCGAACGCTCGATCTGCCAGAGATGCTCTTCCATAATATGAGCCGCCTGCTCTCCGTCCTGCCGCAGAATGGCCGCTAATAATTCCTCATGGTCATGACAGAAGCTCTGATTCGTCCCGTAGAGGGAAATGATAACCGAGGTGAGTGAGATCAGCTCCTCTAAAAAATGATAGTAATAATAGTTATCCGCCAGCTCTGCCAGCTTTAGATGTATATCTACTGTGACATCCAGCGCCCCGACAATATCACCTTCATGACTAGCCTCATGCTCCTCCCGGATAAGAATCTCCAGCGGGGCTAGTTGCTCAGGCTTCACGATTGCGCACAGCTTCCGGACCATTGATGTTTCGATGACCCGCCGCATTTCAAAGACCTCTCTCGCCTCATCGACACTGGGACAGGAGACAAAGGCCCCCCGGTATGGAATGACTGTAACCAGCTTCTCCATCGCCAGTCTTCTTAGAACATTCCTTATGGGCGTACGGCTGACCTGAAACGCTTCAGCCAGCGCATCCTCAACCAGCTGTGTATTCGGCAGCAGCTTGTGTTGCGTGATTGCGAGTTTAATGTCCCTGTAGATCTCCATCTCCTTTCTTTTAGTCATATCCGGCATCACTCCGTCTCTCATTAGAGATACAAGCTAATCAAGAATGGATTCTTAATTGAATACAATGATAGTTTCAATGCATATTAACGTCAATATATGTAACATATTTTCGGAAAAATGCACAACAAAAACTCCTTTTAACTCACCAATCAAGAAAAATAGTGCATCCAAACGTATAATAAGTTACATGTTAAATCAGGAAATACTATTAAAAGCCATTAACATAACATGATCATCACATCAAATTAGCAAAAAATAAAACAACCTGAAAAATCAGATTGTTTTTATTTATCAAACAAAAAAAAGCAAAAGAGCCTTGATAAATCAAGGCTCTTTTGCTTTTAGCATATTATGCGGTAGAGAGGACTCGAACCTCCACGAGCATACGCCCACTACCCCCTCAAGATAGCGTGTCTGCCATTCCACCACTACCGCATATGGTGACCCGTAGGGGATTCGAACCCCTGTTACCTCCGTGAAAGGGAGGTGTCTTAACCCCTTGACCAACGGGCCTAGCTGAGAAGTTATGTTTACCACAACAAAAATGAGTATATCAAACTCCAATCACTTTGACAAGTGTTTTTTTATTTCACGGGGAGGCTGCGGAGATCGCGGCTCCACTCCTCCCCATTGCAGTCTGCAGTACCGTTAATGGAGAACCGCTTCATAGATGTCTTATCCGCCATACACTGCCAAGGCTTCTGCCCCGCCTACCGGCTCATAGCCAAGACTCTTGGCCACTGCTGAATTCGTTACCTGCCCGGCTGCAACGTTAAGTCCGCGGGCCAGCGCCGGATTCTCAAGGACTGCCTTGTAAATTCCTAAGCCCGCAATCTGCCGCGCATAGGGAACTGTTACATTAGTAAGCGCAAGCGTGGAGGTCCGGGCCACCGCACCCGGCATATTGGCTACTGCATAGTGCACGACGCCATGCTTCACATAAGTCGGATTCTGGTGGGTTGTCGTCCGGTCGATCGTCTCGATGGAGCCGCCCTGATCAATCGCTACATCAACTATTACAGAGCCCTCACCCATCTGCTGCACCATATACTCCTTCACCAGCTTGGGTGCACGGGCTCCGGGAATCAGCACCGCTCCAATCAGCAGATCAGCCTTGCGGACCGCCTGCTCCAGATGATAGGAGTCTGACATCACCGTAATCAGCCGCCCGCCAAAAATATCATCCAGATAACGGAGCCGGGCGGCATTGTTATCCAGCACTGTAACACGCGCACCTAATCCAAGGGCCATCTTGGCCGCATTGGTGCCTACGATACCCCCGCCCACGATAACTACCTCACCGGGCTGTACACCGGGCACGCCGCTCAGCAGAACACCCTTGCCGCCCTGCGGCTTTTCTAGGAGCCTTGCTCCAATCTGGACTGCCATCCGTCCGGCAACCTCACTCATGGGGATCAGCAGCGGCAGCGAGCCGTCCGCAAGCTGGATGGTTTCATAGCCTACAGCAGTAACACCTCCGTCCACCAGCGCTTTGGTAAGCTCTGCTTCAGGCGCAAGATGCAGATAGGTGAACAGAATCAGCCCCCTGCGGAAAAAAACATACTCTTCAGGCAGCGGCTCCTTCACTTTCAGCACCATTTCCGCCTCATTCCATATTTGGGCAGCTGCCGGATACACTACCGCACCCTTATCCAGGTACTCACTGTCGCTGAAGCCGCTGCCCGTACCGGCAGACTGCTCAACCAGCACCTTATGACCGGCTTTACAGAAAACCTCCACTCCTGCAGGAGTGAGGGCTACACGGTTTTCATTGTTTTTGATCTCCTTGGGTACTCCTATAATCATATCGGTCCCTCCTTCACTGACAAAAGAAAGGCCCGCAAAGGAGCCTTTCTCTCTGAAGTCATTATTCATTCATTCCCCATATTATATGCGGAAGAACCGTTTATGGATTAACTTTTGCTTCAAAAGTCTGAACACCGCCGACAAATTTCAGCACGACAGCTGCTTTAACCGGGTCATGAGTTTCGTTCAGCGTGATTTTACCTGTTGCCAGCTGCAGATCTTTAGTTGCTGCCAGAGCATCCTTGATCTTTGCCGGATCAGCTTCACCTGCACGGGTGATGGCATCAGCAACCAGCTTCAGCGCATCGTAGCCCAGAGCCGCCATACCGTCCGGTACTGCGCCGCCGTTAGCTTCTTTGTAAGCATCAACGAAGGTAGTTACTTCTGTAGCTGTATCTTCAGGTGAGTAGTGGTTGGACATAAACGTATTCTCAAGCGCTGCTGCGCCGGCAATTTCAGCCAGCTGCGGGGAATCCCAGCCGTCGCCGCCCAGGAACGGTACAGTAATACCCATTTCACGGGCCTGCTTTACGATTTTACCAACCTCTTCATAGTAGCCCGGCAGATAAATCACATCCGGATTCGCTGCTTTGATACGGGTCAGAACCGCCTTGAAGTCAGAGTCCTTCTGCTGATAGGATTCCTGGCTCAGAACTTCTCCGCCGTTGGCCTTAAAGGTTTCCTCGAAGAATTTCTGCAGACCCTTGGAGTAGTCACTCGAAGTATCCGTGTAGATTACCGCCGTTTTAGCACTGAGGTTGTTGCTTGCAAAATTAGCCATAACCTGGCCTTGGAACGGATCGATAAAGGCTGCGCGGAATACCCATTCGTTCACATCGCCGCTGCGCTCATCAACAGTAACCTTAGGGTTAGTCGCACCAACAGCTACAAGCGGAATCTTTTTCTCAGTCGCAACCGGAACGATACCCAGTGTGTTAGTAGAAGTGGATGCACCAATAATAGTAACTACTTTATCGTTGGTGATCAGCTTTTGCGCCGCCTGTGTGGCTTCCTCGGATTTAGAGGCATTGTCGGCAACAACCAGCTCCAGCTGCTTGCCCAGAATCCCGCCGGCAGCATTGATCTGGTCTACAGCCAGCTGAGCACCCTTGGATGCGGAGTCGCCGAAAGAAGCCTGGCCGCCTGTAAGCTCAAGGTTAGCCCCGATTTTGATCGTGCCCCCGCCAGCATTTCCGCCGCTTCCAGAGTTAGCGCTGTTCTCTGTGTTGTTACCGCAGCCCGCTGCCAATACCGCAGTCAGTACTGTCGACAAAAGAATGGCCCCAATTTTTTTCATAGTTTCTCCCAGCCTCCCAATAATATAGTTTCTATGTGTTGGATCTGTGATGCCCCAGAAATATTTATCTAGTGGCCGAGATAGGCCATCTTGATCTCTTCCGAATCCGCCATTTCCTTGGCGTCTCCCTCCAGCACTACTCTTCCGGTTTCCAGCACATAGGCGCGGTGGGCTATCTTAAGCGCTTGATGGGCATTCTGTTCGACCAGCAGCACGGTTGTTCCGGCCGCATTGACCTCCTGGATGATTCTGAAAATATCCTGCACCAGCAGCGGAGCAAGCCCCATCGAAGGCTCATCCAGCAGGAGCAGCTTGGGGTGGCCCATAATCGCGCGGCCCATGGCCAGCATCTGCTGTTCCCCGCCGGACAGCGTTCCGGCCTGCTGCTTCTTGCGCTCAAGCAGTCTCGGAAACATACTGTAGACCCTCTCGAAATCTGCGGCCAGGCTTTTTCCATCCTGCAGGTAAGCACCGAGCTCAAGATTCTCTTCTACTGACATATTGGCGAATACGCGCCGCCCCTCAGGACAATGAATCAGCCCTTGCTTCACAATCGCCTGGACACTCTGGCCGGTAATCGATTTTCCGAGAAATTCGATACTCCCGGTCTTGGTCTTCAGCAGCCCGGACAGTGTCTTGAGCAGCGTGGACTTACCGGCACCATTGGCACCTATAAGCGTAACAATTTCCCCTTCATTAACCTGGATGCTGAGGTCCTTCAATGCGTGAATGGCACCATAGTAAACGTTGATTCCCTGTACTGTAAGCATCGCCTTTACGCCTCCTGTCCCAAATACGCTTCAATTACCTTCGGATTGTTCCGGATTTCCACCGGTGTACCGTCGGCGATAAGGACTCCGCGGTCCAGGACATAGATCCGGTTGCAGACACCCATAACCAGTGACATATCATGCTCGATCAGGAGAATGGTAAGATCAAATTCTTCACGGATCCAGGCAATCAGATTCATCAGATCCCGCGTTTCATTCGGATTCATGCCGGCCGCCGGTTCATCCAGCAGCAGCAGCTTGGGTCCGGCAGCAAGCGCACGGGCAATTTCCAGCCGGCGCTGATTACCATAGCTGAGGTTGCCTGCAGTCTCCTGGGCCTGCTCAGCGAGATTGAAGATTTTAAGAATATCCATCGCCTTCTGCGTAATCTCTTCTTCACCCTTGAAGTGCTTCGGAAGCCGGAGCATGGAGCTGAACAGTGAATGTCTGGCATGCTGGTGGAAGGCGATTTTGACATTTTCCAGTACGGTCATAGCTGTAAACAGCCGGATGTTCTGGAACGTGCGCGCCGCACCCTTATGGTTAATTTTAAAAGGCTTCATGCCGCCCACCGACTCATTATTAAGCATGATTTTGCCGGTAGAGGGCGGATACACCCCGGTTAACAGATTGAATAGGGTTGTTTTGCCGGCGCCGTTCGGTCCGATCAGACCGATCAGCTCCCCCTTGTTAATATGAAGGGAAACTTCACTAAGCGCCTTAAGGCCTCCAAAGGAACGGCTGGCCCCTTTAACGTCAAGGAGTACTGCTGTCGATGCTGCCATTGGCTTTGGCCTCCTTTTTTCCGAGCTTGCCGAAATTGATTCTGGTTTTGCCGAGCAAGCCGCTCGGACGGAAAATCATCATCATAATCAGCACGATGGAATAGATAATCATCCGCCATTCCGGGAATTCACGCAGATAGGTGTACAGCAGAGTAACGAATACCGCTCCCACAATGGAGCCTGCTGTGCTGCCCAGACCGCCAAGAACGACCATTACCAGGATCTCGAAGGATTTCAGGAAGTTGAAGCTGCCGGGCGTAATAACATAGAACGTATGCGCGGAAAGCCCGCCTGCCATACCTGCAAATAGTGCTCCAATGGTAAAGGCGATAACCTTGTACAGGGTAGTATTGATCCCCATTGCTTCTGCGGCAATTTCATTCTCACGGATGGCCAGACAGGCACGGCCGTGGGTGGAGCGGATAAAGTTGTTGATAAGCACAACCGTGAATAAGGTAAAGAAGAAGATAATGGTCCAGGTGGATTTTGCCGGAATCCCGCTAAGGCCGGAGGCACCGCCTACATACTCCGTATTCAGCAGAATAATCCGGATAATCTCCCCGAAGCCCAGCGTGGCAATAGCCAGATAGTCGCCGTTAAGACGGAGTGTCGGCATCCCTATCAATACACCAAAGATGGCAGCAACGATCCCGCCGATAATTATCGCCAAAACAAACGGCACATTGTAATCGAGCGTCAAGATGGCCGAGGTATACGCGCCTACGGACATAAATCCGGCATGCCCGATCGAGAACTGCCCGGTAATTCCGTTAATCAGGTTAAGCGATACCGCCAGCATGACATTGACGCCTACCAGAAGCAGCATAGACCGGGTTACATCATTAAATATTCCCGTTGTTAGAAGAACTTGAACGATACCATAGAACGCCAGGGCAATGATTGTGCCCAGCCAGAATTTTGTATTCAGCTTCTTCATGCCGTTCCCCACCTACACTTTCTCCCGGACATTCTTGCCAAACAGCCCGGATGGTTTAAAGATCAGGATCAGAATCAGCACAGCAAAAGCAACACCGTCACGCCAGGATGAATAGCCAAGCGATGAGATCTCCGTCTCAACGGTTCCCAGCAGCAATCCGCCGACAAGCGCGCCAGGAATGCTCCCGATTCCTCCAAGTACTGCTGCTACAAAAGCCTTGAGTCCCGGCATTACGCCCATGAGCGGATCGACGGAATTATAGGTCATGCCGAAGATTACACCGGCCGCTGCAGCAAGCGCCGAGCCGATAGCGAAGGTTGCTGATATAGTGCGGTCTACGTTGATCCCCATCAGCCGTGCCGCCTCCATATCAAACGATACAGCCCGCATCGCCTTACCGGTCTTTGTGTAACGCACGATATATTGCAGAATAATCATCAGAACAATAGTAGTAATCAGGATCATCACCTGATTGGAATCGACCTGAATGGAGGTTCCGAATAGCTGGTACTGCTTCTTCTCCATAATATCAGGGAATCCTTTGGCCTGAGGCCCGAGGATCAGCACACCGACATATTCCAGCAGGAAGGATACACCGATTGCGGTGATCAGCGCGGCAATTCTCGTGGATTTGCGCAGCGGCTTGTAGGCCAGCCGTTCAATGGTAATACCAAGCAGCGAGCTCATCGTCATTGAAATAATCAGCGACAGCAGCAGCACCAGCACCGGTGGCAGCCCGGCATTCGCCAGAAACTTGGCACTGTACAGGCCGATGAACGATCCGACCATAAACACATCACCGTGGGCAAAGTTGATCAGCTTGATAATCCCGTAAACCATTGTGTAGCCAAGGGCGATCAGAGCGTAAATGCTGCCTACGGAAATTCCGTTAATTAGTTGCTGAATGAAGTACTCCATCGCCATCCCCTTTTCCCCATAGTAATCAAAAATCCCCTTTCTCTGTCTCCCAATCTGTTTTTCTTTCTAAGATGTCATTTATATTAACACATGGTTTAGGTGTCGTCACTAAAAAATGCAAGTAATTAATATAATTTTCGAATTTTGGTGTTATGTTACATTACAATGTTTGTAAATTATGAGTTATATATTCCGGTGTTTATTGATAAACAGGAGCAAAACGGAGAAAAACGGAGCATTTACGAGGATAATCATTTGAATTTTTGTCTTCTTTTCTAATACAATACTTTATTTTCACGCAAATAATATAACATTTGTCTCTTCACAGCAGCAGTTCTTCAACTGGTTAAAGGAATAACGGTTTGCATTATTAGTATTCTGTATCTTTATATAGTTTTATGTAGTTTTCGGTAAGAAAAGCTGACATTAGACACAAAAAATTAACAAGTCAATCCTGTATGCTTATTCGTTGGCCTGAATAGGGGAATTATTGAGCAGAAGGAGCCGTTAAACGGCTTATGAAATTGCTGAACAGAATGCTAAAGTTATTGATGGATACGCAGGGAAGTTATTAATCAATCTGCTAACGAAAAATGCATAACGAAATGACGTATGCGGACTGAAGTATGCCAAACCTCTGGCGGCTTAGCTCCCGCCCCTACATGAACCTTATCGAAAACACAAAAAAAGCCCCCGGAAACCGGGAGCTTCATTTCTGTTATTACGACGGAGAGAGAGGGATTCGAACCCTCGCACCGCTTACGCAGTCTAACCCCTTAGCAGAGGGTCCCCTTATAGCCACTTGGGTATCTCTCCAAGAATGGCTCCCCGAACAGGACTCGAACCTGTGACAACTCGATTAACAGTCGAGTGCTCTACCAACTGAGCTATCAGGGAACATTACATGAACAAGAAATAATTTATCATGATTTCGGGTTCCCGTCAAGCACAGGCAGAGATTTTTTTGTAACGGTTACATTTGGAAGCTGGATGTCCGTTATTTAAGCGGATTGCAATATTCCCCGTCTATAGGAATTCTCACACGCTCCAGCAGTCCTTCTTCAGCCAAACGGTCTCTAAGCATCTCCCGGGTTACAAGACAATGGTTGATCGCCTCCATATGCACCGCAATAACCGCAGCGTCCGGCGCATAGCGGCATACATCGACCACATCCTGCTCACCCATCGTAATCAGCCCGCCAGTTACAAACTGTGCACCCCCGGCATTAACAACTACCACTTCAGGAAGATGCTCATCCAACGCTTCTTTAACTTCCCCGCACCAGATCGTATCTCCGGCAAGATACAGTACAGGCTCACCCTCCGCCTTAAAAATAAAACCGGACACCTTGCCCATCAGCTCCCCGGTCTCCCCGGTTCCGTGCTGTCCGCCTGCACGCGTCAAAGTGACATTTTGAAAATGCAGAGGCTTGTCATCAGGCACAGCAGTAACATTAAGGAAGCCTTGCCCGCCGATCTTTTCCTGATCTCCCTCCTGGCATAGTACAGGCAGATTATGCGCCAAAAGCGAGACAGCAGCCGCATCCCAGTGATCCTGATGCAGGTGTGTAACAAGCACCACATCCGGCTTCAGCCATTGCTCAGCGGGCCCGGGCAGCGGAACCAGCGGGTTTCTGCGGTCATTGGCCGTATTGACGATTGGCGGATTGGCCCCCTTTTCGCTCAGCATAGGATCGATCAGGAAGGAAAGCCCGCCATACTCCAGCCATAGTGCGGCATTGCGGATCAGTTGAATTTTCATGCAGGAACACCTCTTTCTTCAGTCTGTCTATCTGCTACAATTCATTATAGAAGGTCTCTGCTCTGCAATACATTGCGGGGTGAAACAGATCAGCCGTTTCTATTTTCATCCGGAAAGGATTAACCCGATATGACTTCCAACCTGATTGACGATACCGATTACCGCATCCTGCAGTATCTTATTGAGGACTCCACGCTCAGCCACAAGGACATCGGAGCACTGGTGCATATGACCGGACAGGCCGTAGGCGCGCGCATCCGCAGAATGCGGGAGCTGGAGATTATCGAAGGGTATACGGTACGCTGGAATCCGGCCAAAATCGGAGAAAGCCTCCTTGCTTTTGTCACTGTATTTTTGAGCTCAAACGCGGCCCATCCCCCTTTCCAGCAGTTTGCAAAAGCTCATTCTAGTGTAATTGAGCTGCACCGCGTCAGCGGCGAAGGCTGCTACTGGATGCGCGTGCGGCTGAGGGGGCAGGAGGAGCTGAACGCTTTTTTGGATGAGCTGCTGGAGTTCGGCAATTACCGGGTGAACCTGGGGATGGGGCAGCTTAAGTAGAGGGAGTCTGTGTGGGCTTTCATTCCTTCGCTGGCTGAGCTCATTATGAACCGGGCTCTTTAGTTCGATTTAGGTTGATTTAGGTAACCTAATTTTGCAGTTTCAGCTGATTTTTAATGATTAGTTGTAAAATCGACAGTTAATCCTGGCCGAAACCACCCGTAGCCGCGAAAACAGTAAGTTTAGGTTACCTTTTTCCAACTAATCTCCTTCCTGCCATCGTTTCCGGAGAAATAGGTGACTTTTTTCCACTTAGCGTCAATGGAATGGTGTAGGCGGATTTTATTTACTTTTAGTTCGATTTTGGTCACCTAATTTTGCAATTTCAGCTGATTTTTAATGATTAGTTGTAAAATCGACAGTTAATCCTGGCTCAAACCACCCGTAGCCGCGAAAACAGTAAGTTTAGGTTACCTTTTTCCAACTAAACTCCTTCCCGCCATCGTTTCCGGAGAAATAGGTGACTTTTTTCCACTTAGCGTTTTGAGATGATGTGGGCGGATTTAATTAGTGGAGTTTAAACAGGAGTTGGAGCAGCATTAAAAAGGCCGCCGCCAAGGGAAGGGAATTCCTGAGACGGCGGCTTATTTAGTGCTGCATGAAGGCAAAAGGAACAGGATTAATCGTTCAGTAATCTGCCGGCCCGCAGCAGCCTGGCCAGTATGACCGCCGCTTCAGCTCGGCTGGCGGCGGCCTGCGGCGCGAAGCTGCCGGAAGGCCGTCCCTGCATGATCCCGCCGGCGGTCAGGGTGTTCACCGCTTCCTGTGCCCAGGAAGCGATGTCGGCAGCGTCGGTGAAGCTGCCGTCGGGGGCTGGTGCCCCTTCGCCGATCGCGGCAGCATAAGCGTCAAGGATTTGGCTTGCTGCAACCAGATCTGCGCTGGTTGCAGCAATATCAGTCACGGCTACAGGTGCACCAGTCACAGCAGCATTTGCGGCGGAAGTGGCGATAACACTTCCGGCGGCGGTGGTGATAACACTTCCGGCGGCGGTGGCGGCTGGCATTCCGCCAGCGCCTACGGCAGGTACGGCTTCAGGCAGAGCTGAAGCGGATTGCACCAGCTTCAGTGCTCTGGCGGCCATCACCGCCAGCTGCTCCCTGGTGACCGGAGCCTCCGGACGGAAGGTACCGTCCGCGTAGCCCTGCACCAGGCCCAGACGGGCAGCCGCCGACGCATCGGCTGCGAACCATGCGCCGGCCGGCACGTCGCTGAAAGCGGCGGCGTCAGCCGCAGCCTCCGGCAGCAGGCCGAGCGAGCGCACCAGCATGGCCGCGAATTCGGCCCGGCTGACGGTCTGCTGCGGCGCAAAGCTGCCGGCGCCGCGGCCGTTCAAGATGAGCTTGCCGGCCAGCAGCTCAATCTCGGTCTTGGCCCAGTGGCCGGAGAGATCACTGAAGCTGACCGGGTGCAGCGCAACGGCTATAACGCCTCCGGCTACGCTGCTCTTCACGGTAACCTTCGTTACGCCGCCGGCTGCCTCAAACAGGGCCGGCACATACCGGAAGGTACCGCTCTGTGCGTCGTACAGCAGCGCTGCCGCGCGGCCTGCACTGACCGCCTCGTCTACGGTCAGCGTCCGCTCTGCGTAAGCAGCGCCGAAGCCGCTGACCGGCACGGCGGCTGCGCCGCTGCCGCCGAGTACGCTCAGGGTGAAGCCTGCCGGCACACCCTTCACCGCAAGGTCCTGCTTGCCTGCGTCGGCAAGCAGCTTCTCAAGCGCTGCGCCGCTTAGCGGAGCCAGCGCAAATTCCAGCGTGCCGTCTGCAAGGCCGGCCGCCTCAAGCACGCTTTCCGCGCGGTGCAGCGGAAAACGGTAGGCCGCGCCGCCGCTCGTGACCACGAGCACGGCGCCGGGCACTGCCGCAGCCGCGCTCCGCAGGGCGGCTGCGCTGAAGCGCGCCGTGCCGCCGGCACCGGCAGCGACCGTGATCTCGCGCTGGCCTGCGGCAGCAGCAGCGCTCAGGCGGGCGTCACCGTCCGCCGCAGCAGCGCCAGTTCCTGCGCTGCCGCCGGAGCCTCCGGTGCCGCCGGGGCTGCCGGACTCCGTATCGTCCGGCTTCAGCACAGCCAGGTCATACACCCGTGAGCTGCCGTTCACGCTCACGCTCAGCAGGGTATTCCCTGCTGCAACAGCCTGCAGCCTGCCGTCCTTAATGCCGGCAACATCTGCTTCCGCAAAGCTCCATTCAGCCTGTGCGGTAAGATCCGCGCCAGCCTGATCCAGCACCTGCAACTCAGCAGCCGTGCCCTGCTTCAGGATAAAAGGCCCCTTCTGCCCGTCAGCCAGCTTCACTGTGAACGGCTTAACGGCAGTTGCGATGCCCTGGTTCTTCTCGCGGACAGTGAACCCGGCTGCAGGATTTGCCAGCAGGTTCATCCGCTCCCCGCGGATAATCAGGTTGTCGATGAGCAGGCTGCCGGTCAGCTCAGGCGTCACTTCCACACCGCTTGTGCCTGCCCCGTCAATCACGTTGTCCGTGAGCACAACACCGTCCAGCTTCATATTGCCGTGTGCAACCAGTCCGGAGAAAGTACTGTCCAGTATCGTATTGCCGCGGATCTGCACATCGGCATTCAGATCGCTTTCGCCTGCGTACAGCCAGATGGCTCCCAGATTGACTCCATAGCCGGAATCATAGCTGCCTGTGCGAAGCAGTGTATTGCGTTCTACCACCGTAGTCCCCCGGAACGGTTCAGCCGAGAAACGGGTCGATACCGCAATACCCGCACCGTTCGTTACGGTGTCTTTAACGATATTATCCTGAATTTTGTTGTCCCGTCCGCCAAAGACGACGATATTATCGGCCAGCCAAGGCAGCGCAACGGTATTGAAGCGGGCTGTATTATTGAAGCTTGGCGTCCGCTCACTGCCGTTAACGTCACTCAGCTTGTCATCGGTAAAAGACCACATCGCGATCCCGTCATCCCCCGGATAGCGGATATCGCTCTGCTCCATCATGCTGTTGCCTGTGCCCACGGCAAAGTTAATGCCGTCCGCCATCAGATTGCGGATACGCAGGCCGACCATGTGCAGGCCGTCTGTCCGCGCCTTCCCGCCTCCCGGCTGGGTCAGCCACAGCCCGGCTTTGGTATGCTCGATCCAGACATTCTGGATGAGCGAGCCCTGTCCGAACGCCCCGTGAAAAGCGTTCGTAACCGCCTCATCATCACGCACATTAATACCGCCCTCGATCAGCAGATCAAGTACTCTGATTTTGCCTCCGTGGCCGTAGAACTTGGCCCCGTTCAGCCTCGTGTACCATATCCCTGCTCCGCGGATGTCTGCATTATACAGGTCAAGCAGACCGTCGCCGACATCGAAGCTGCCTGCCGGGAACCAGACACCGCCTCCGGCTGCTTGTGCCGCAGCCAGCGCGGCCTTGAAGGCGGCAGTGTCATCACCTTCATCATCAGGCACAGCGCCGTAATCCGTCACTGGCAGATACCCTGCCGGCATCTCCAGTGCAGGGGCAACCTGCTCCAGCTCTGCCAGATCGATCACATAAGAGGCTGCCTGATCCTGCGCACTTTTCTCCAGACGGATCACAGCCCCCGCCGGAGCATCACCGATCAGGGCATGAATTTCGTCAAAAAAGCGGTGCCCGCTGCCCTGCCTTGGATCATTCGACCACGGATAGCTGCCGTATTCCCAGGCATATTTGGAGGTC
Organism: Paenibacillus sp. FSL R7-0273; assembly: GCF_000758625.1. Classification (NCBI taxonomy): domain Bacteria; kingdom Bacillati; phylum Bacillota; class Bacilli; order Caryophanales; family Paenibacillaceae; genus Paenibacillus; species Paenibacillus sp. FSL R7-0273. The sequence continues at coordinate 1,264,244 of NZ_CP009283.1, read as the reverse complement.
AGGCTCAGCTGCTGCCGTTTGCCGTTCACCACCAGCGTCAGCGTCTCCTCAGCCCCTGCACCGTCCGGACTGTCCGGGATGGAATAACGGAGCACGATGGAATTCGCTGCCTCAGCAAGGGCGAACTCGACATAATCTCCGGTATCCTTAAGCACTACCGCCTGCCGCCCGGAGGCTTCCGAGGCTACACTGCGGTACTTGCGGGATGGACCTATAAGCTCACCGTTCGTAGCTGCATCCTCTGCCTCATAGCTTATATAAGGAACTGTAGCCCCGCGATAGGCTTTGGCCACACTGTCCTTGACGGTGAGACTGTCAACGGTTACCTTACTCCAGTCACCATCGCCGCTGCTGATCGTAACGGTATTCATACCCGCTCTCAGCGCCAGCTTCACAGGTATCTCGTGCCAGTTACCGCTGCCAGATGTCAACGCAGCTGTACCCTGCGGGAGCCCGTTCACCGTTACATCCAGTGCAGCTCCTGCAGAAGCTGCATTTTTATAGTGGAGTACCGCACTGTACTCTCCGGCCTGCTCCGCATTTACAGCAAAACGCAGCAGTCCGGTGCCATGGAAGGCATCCTTGCCTGGATACACAATATTCTTAGGCACCGGCACAAAGCCCCATTGCTTATTGCCGTCCACAGCGAACACTGCGCTACGGTCTGCGCTGCTGATCTGCATAAGGCCAAGCTTCTCCTCCACAACCCACTGCGAGGCCTCCCCTCCGCCGGAAGTCAGCTCAGGCGCTCCTTTTTCATCAAGTGAGAGATAGTGTCCGGTCTGCACATTTTTAATCCTTTTGCGGCCGTTAACATCCTGCACCAGCCACTCAGCCTTAGCAGTCAAGTCCTTGCTGTCTGCATAAACCGGCTGGCCATCCCTCTCAGCCAGTACTTTCCCAGCCGGTGATTGCGGCGCGATTATCACAATGTTGGTATCATTTTGCGCCGGTGTAGAGGTATCACTGTTCCTCGCCTCACCAGCCGGTCTGTTGAATTCGGCCGGTGCTGCTTCCAGCGCCCAGTGCGCGGATGCCTCGCTATCCAGCAGCAGGCCGCGCTCGGCATAGCCGGTTTTATGACTCAGATTAATCAGTTCATCGTCATATTCCCCGTATAAACTGCGGATCAGGTAATTGCGGTAATCTGCAGCGAGGCTTACTTTCCAGACTGAAGCACCGTGCGTATCCGGCTCAGCGCCGCCCTCCAGGAATGAATAATCCCCGGTCAGCGTCAGGTAATGGCCGGTAGCCCGGTTAACAATCAATTGACCGTCCGTTCCCCCTGAAATCGTCCAGTGCGAGTAGCCGTTATCCGCTGCAGGCTGGCCGTAGAGGACTACACCATGCTCATTTTCATAGAGGTAGTCGCCGGTCTGCGCGTTCTTGAATCTGAGCGGATATGCCGGAACCGCAGGTGGAGCTTCTGTTACCGCTTCGGCGGTGAACTGTGAGCTGTCCATAGCGGAGGCATCTGCCGCTTTACTGATGCGGATGACCGGTTCTCCGTCTGCACCGGCTGCACCGTACAGATAATGGCCGGCCCAGGCGCTTTTAATAGTAGAAACACCTGATAGCTGCATATCTACCACCCACCGGATGCTGGCCCAGACATCATAGACCGTCTGCTCAGTAGGAACAGCCAGGTCCGGTGACTCCTGCTCAATCGCCTCACCGAAATTTTGCAGCGAGAGATATCTGCCCGTCCCCCTGTTCTTAATCTTCACGGCCCCGTTGGTACCCGGGATTTCCTGCAGCTGCCATACAAAGCTGTCATCCTCCGGGTCAAGCGTACCGTATGTCGCCTGGCCGACCGTCATGTCAGTGACAGCAGCAGGGGTAACGGCCGCTCCCGAGTGCAAACCCGCCTGCTCCTCAGCAGGTTCCAGCTGTGTTGTCCACCCTACGGATTCATTTCCTATCCCAGCGGCCGGTGCACTCTTTTCACAAGAATCTGCAATCTGCACCTCTAGTCCGGAATGCTGACCATACACCTCCTCCGTAACCGAAACCCCGCCTTCCGCCAGCTTCCGTCCATTCTCCTGTGCAGCCGGTACAGGACCATCCTGCAAATACTGCTCCTCCCCGTTCACACTGTTAAGCCGGAAGCGGAACAGCTCCTGCTTCTTCTCCGTTACCGGAACGAATCTCCACTTCGGGCTGCCCCAATCCGGATTAATAACGCCATACTCGGCATATTTAGTCAGGTTTTGCAGGGAAATATATTTTTCAGGACGTTTGCCCGGCTCCTTATCGATGACATTGGATATAACGTAGGTGCTGTCACCTGTATTTTTTCCGGTCCAGATGTAAGCCTGATCCACATGGACTTTGTCCGCCAGCGGGCTCACCTGAATATGCCCGTCCGGCATCTGCGCTATATTGATGTAGTGGCCGGTTTTGCGGTTCTTGAACAGCTTGCGCCCGTTATATTTCTCCACCAGCCACTGGTCAGAGCCATCCTCCTGCATATTGCCGTATTTCAGCAGCCCTTCCTTGCTCTCGTACCAGTAAAAGGACTGCCAGCCGTTCTGAATCCTGTAATAATGCTCAGTGTTATCGGTCGGAGTGCCCGGGTCAAGCAGCTGCCACTGCGCCGCAAGTGTACCCGCATCCGTTCCGGCACCGGCTCCGCCGCCTGCCAGCATCGCCAGATAGACGCCTGGGCTCTGCACATTTTCAACCGTCTGATAATCGTCATAATCATCCGATTCATTGAATATCCACCGGTCGGACGGCTGGCTGCCGCTGAGCGCCAGTGCTTTTACCGTATCCCCGGTGTAAGACAGGTAATGACCGCTCGACGCGTTGCGCAGCCGTTTATGGCCGTCATAATCCTCGACATACCATAAATAGCTGTTCTCATTTGCCGCCTCCGGTGCAACCGCCCCATGCGCTAACGCTCCGCCGGAAGCTTCATAGAGGTAATCCGCCGCCGTCTGCGCATCGGTATACGCCGCTATCCGCACAGGCTGCAGCTCTGTAACCGGCACGATCATCCACTGCGCACTGTGATTGCCTGCCCAGCCCGGCCAGTTGTTAGAGCGCACATTGTTATCATCGCCGTACTGCGGATTCAGCCACAGCTCTTTGCCTCCGTCGGTCAGTCCGTGATTGCGCAGAGTGATGTAGCCTGCCCCGTCATCGCCCAGGGCTGCTTCCTGGAACCATTCGCTCAGCCCTTTGTCAGCCGGATCAATAGCCTCCGCTGCAACACCGGACCAGTGCTCCGTATTCTGCTTGATATAATGTCCGGTCGCACGGTTGCGGATCGTTATTGTCCCCGCAGCCTCCCCCGGCTCCAGAAACCACTGCGCGGCCTCATTGCCCAGCGCTGCTCTGCCATAGAGTACCTTGCCTTCTGCTTCATACATCACCTGACCGGGACGCATCCGGCTCTCCAGCCGCACCGCAGGCGCTGCGCCCAGATCGATAAAAGCCCACTGCGGGCTTTCAAAGGTCACATTAATGTCCGAGCTGACCTGGGCATAGCCGAGCTGATTTTCCTGATGGATGACCAGCCTGCCTTCGGGCACAGTTGCACTGCGGATGACCATATACCCGCTTCGGTTCGACAGATCAATCAGCCACTGCTCGGATGCGCTCCCTTCACCCGCACTAGCTGCTGCTTTTAAGGAATCCTCTTTGCCGGCGTTACCGGCGAGCGTGATGTAGTGGCCTGTTTTGACATTTTTGATCCTTGATACACCTTCCGATGTTTCCACCTTCCAGTGCGCAGACGTATCTGCCGGATTGGTCATCCCGTAACTTACAACTCCTTCGCTTGTCTCATACAGATAGTTGCTTTTCCACTTGTTCCTGATCAGGACTGTGCCTGTTGGAATCTGCCCTGCCCCTGTTCCACCGACCCCTGCCGCTTCCGCCGGACTCCCGCCCGCACCAAAAACAGACAGCTCCGGCAGCATAAGCAGCAGCACCAGCAGCCCAGCTACCAGTGACCTGAAGCGTTTCATAAATGCGCCCCCTCTAAGCAAAAATGGACTTCCCCTCCATCTTAGGTTGATAGCGCTTACAAAACGAGGTGTGATTGTACTCGCCGCAGGTGTATTTGTACGGACATCCGGCTGGCCGGGCGGGTATACCTGCTATTAGACAGAAAGAAGCAGCCGCCGCGGAAAAAGCAACGTTCAGCTCGTTCCGGACTGCCGCTATATTATAGAAGTAATTTATATCCGGGAAAAAACAATATGACCGGCCTTCATCACTAATCTGACGTTTTGGAGGTTCCCTATGTCAGACAGCGGATCTCCTTCAATAATAAACAAATCCGCCCTCTTGCCGGTTTCGATTGTTCCCAGCTCATGAGATACGTTACCTATCTTTGCACCGGTTGAGGTTGCCGCTACAATAATTTGCATCGGCGTAAGACCGGCCTCCCCTAGCAGACGGATCTCTTCCCACGGCATTCCCAGCCTGTACCACGGACTTTCCTCTTCTACAAAATCATCCCCAAAACCAATTTCTCCCCCTGCCAGGACAAACCTGCGGACATTATCCAGACCTTGCTGCAGCAGCGGTGCACCGAATTTATCCTGGAACATCTGCAGCACAGTAAGTGTGGGAACGATCCGGATGTTCTGCTCTACCATCTGCCGGATCAGACCGTCGTCCAGGCGGTCATAGACCATATGCGCAGCATCGTTAATCCCGGCATCCACTACTATCTGCAGATTACGGGAGCTGGTTACATGGGCAGACACATGAGCTCCGTTTTTTGCAGCTTCCTGACAAATGGCCTGCAGCAGTTCCTGATTAAGCTTGGGCAGTCCGAAGGTGCTGGGATCATAGCCGTCTTCCAGTGCTGTTTTGATAAAATGAACGCCTTGCGACAGCACCTCCCGGACCTTGATTCCGGCTTCCTCCACACTTGCAACCCCTATAGGCGCCTGTCCGCCGTAGCCTCCGGGAGCCGTGAACACTTTTCCTGAGGTGAGGACTCTGGGATAAACCAAGCTGTCCAGCTGATTGGTATGCAAGATCACGTCGTCAATCGTTGCGTCCGTTGTCATGCCTTCGTCACGGACCGTAGTAATTCCCTCCCTGAGACAGGCAGACAGATATTCCTTGTGGTATCCGTGCAGCGGCTGACCCTGAAGCCATTTAAAGCCGGTGTGCGCATGGGCATGAATAAATCCCGGCAGGATTGTAAGCCCGCTTAAATCAATCTCTTGTACATTCTCATTCTTTATCCGGCTGCTTATCTCTTGCTGTGTAATGGCTCTGAAGCGGCCGTTTACGATTTCAATCGTTACGTCAGGTATAGGCGGACCTCCGGTTCCATCGATCAACGTCCCGTTTCTCAGCACAATTGATTCATTTTTCATGAGAAAATAAACCCTCCAGCACAGAATGTTTGTTTGCATTCAGGAGAGAGTTTACCGCATAATAATTACCAGATGAAGGTAATCTTCATTTATAAACGTTTGCTACCTGGAGGCTCACATGAAGAACAAAAGTGATAAAGCTGAAAAAAACGATAAAATCGAAACCCCAAAACTCCCGGACCCTGCCCTCCTGCCGCCGCAGCATCTAGATTCACTGCAGACCAAGGAGGAATACAGCCGCTGCCAGATCAGCGATATCCAACTGGAGTATCAGGAGGCGGAGAAGGTCTCCTTTGACAAGGTATTATTCAAAAACGTCACTATCAGCGAGTCCACACTCCGTGCCATTGAGCTGACGGATGTGATCTTTGAGAACTGCGACCTCTCTAATGTAGATTTCAGTGAAGCGTTCGTCCACCGGACCGAGTTCAGACAATGCAAAATGATCGGTACCGACTTTACCCGCGCCCGCTTTCAGAATGTCTCTGTGACTGATTCGCTCTGCGATTTTGCCAGCTTCCGGTTCGGCAAGCTCAAGCTGACCGCCTTCGGGCAATGCTCGCTGAACAGCGCTGATTATTATCAGGCTGACTTTCAAAAGGTTACCTTTGAGGACTGCACAATGGATCAGGCCGTCATGGCCGGAGTCAAGCTGAAGGACACCGACTTGAGCAGCTGCGAATTCACCGGACTGCAGGTGGACCTTGAGGACTTGCCGGGCTGCATTATTTCAGCAGATCAGGCGGCTTCTTTTGCCGGGCTGCTCGGCCTTGTTATTAAGTAGCTGATTATTTCCCGGCTTCGAGCGTCATTAGCTTCAGCTTGCCGGAGCATTTGCCGCAGCGGTAGCGTGCCGGATCAGCCCGCCGTTTGCGCGGATACTCCATATCACAGGCCGTGCACACCAGCTTGTACCGGTAAGGCTGCGGCTTACGCGCTTTGGCCCCGGGGAGCGTCTGACAGTAGCGGCTTCCGCCGACTTTGGCCAGCAGGCTTTTAAAATCGGCATCCCGGTGCATATATCCCCGCTTCGCCAGATGCAGGTGATAGTGGCAGAGCTCATGCTTGATGATTTTTTCCGTCTCCTCCTGCCCATAAATAGCAAGCTGTTGCGGATTAATCTCTATATTATGGCTTTTGGTAAAATACCGTCCGCCCGTCGTCGTCAATCTGCTGTTAAAGCTGGCCTTGTGCCGGAACGGCACGCCGAAGCTGCTGAGCGATACCCGCTCAATCCACTGCTGCAGTTCCTCATTGCTCATACTGATGCCGGTACTGGTCATAGCGTCCGCCCCCTTTTAAAAGTTGCAAAAATAACATCACCTCTTGAATTGTAACTTGCCCATAGGCTACACTGTCAAGAAGGAAGACAAGTCCGGAGGGAGAATACGTTATGCCGAAAATGCGGTATGTAATTTTGCAGCAGCACCAGGAACTTCAATTTGTAGAAATGCCAGAGGAATATGCGTACCAACTGAGTGCGCTTAATCTGCGCCTGAATAAGGAAATCGACAAGCTGACCGCCGACAATGTGCCGGATCTGCCGCTGGCGGTTGCGGAATGCGATGCGCTTGAGCTTTTGCGTGAAGGGTATGCGCTGGAGTCTGGGCTGGGGTATATCAACCGGCTGGAGAGCGCTTTTGCTTCCATTCAGGAGAAGGAATATCCGCTTATCTCGCTGCTGACCGAAATCCGTGCGCTGCAGGCGCAGCTGGAGCAGTGGTACGAAGAGGAAGAAGAAGGCGTACATTAAGCTGTTTTTGTAAAAGCTGTTCAGGTAAATTGTTACCCGCCGCCGCACCTTTGGGCGCCTTTCCCCATATGCTATCTGTACATAGGATGCATGCTTAGAGGAGGGGTACACTTGCCGCAGTGGCTCTGCCAGCAGCTGATGAAGGCTTATTTCAAAAAAGACCGGCGCCAGATCAAAATGCTGAATGAATGCTGGTTCTTTTATCGAAACTCCGGTGATTCCCGGGAATTTGTCCAGCGGGATGTATAAGTGGAATGAAACGATGCGCAAAAGCAAAAGCCGTGTCTACCATCGGGTAGGCGCGGCTTTTTGGGCTTAAGTGTTACTCTAGCGAATGTCCGCTCACCCTCTAATTAAAACATCGGGAAGACGTACCGCACCAGGAAGAACAATATTCCGAAGATAATAATAATGTAGGCTGCGTATTTAATAAAGGTGGATGCGACAGCGCTGGAGTCCGAGTGCTTGCGTACCTCCGTGCGTTCAACCTCAACACTTCTGTCCTTGTAATTCGGATCCATCATCAATCTCTCCCTTCAAATTTGAACTGTTATGACATCCATTAACCCCGGATTTTTCAGATTGAAACAAATAGCCGCATCTTCCTGCGTCCGGATTGTACACAGACGGCAGGAGATGCGGCTATTGGATTAACGTGCAATGAATTCGTTATTTTAAACAAGCCAGCCTTAATTAAAACTGCGGTTCGACGGCCAGGAGCCCTGCAGTTTGCGGATCAGTACAATCTGTCCGGTATGGTAGCAGTCATGCAGAATCAGGCTCATCACCTCTTCGCCTGGAGCATGTCCGGAGCCGCCCCAGTCGTACGCGCCTTCTTCAAGAGCTTCGATGATCTCCCGAAGGGATGCATGGACGGATTTCAGCTTGGAAACAGCCTGTGTCCAGGCTTCTTCTCCACTCTCCGTAACAGTAAAGGTGGCATCGTTGCTTTCCAGGTCTGGAAGTTGTTCCAGCCCCTTAAGCTTGCGCAGCAGGCGCTCCTTGTAAAAGGTAAGATGATTCACCGTCTCCCAGATCGTGTTCCCCGCTTCGCCCGGCTTCCAGGCCGCCTGCTCCGCATTGACACCTTCCAAGGCATCACTCAGCGGCGGAGCCCAATCCTCAGTGTCCATGGCGTAGTCCCAGTTTTCGAGCAGTACTTCGCTTATTTTGTTTTGCATGATATACCTCCTGTGGGTTTAATAATAGTTAGCGTAAAACACATGATACACTCATTGTCTGGAATTCATGATTCAGCTCTATCTTAGCTGCTTCTTATATTGTAACTACTCAAATCCCTATATAACCGTTACAACGAAAATATAGCACAACTCTAAGAACGAATCAAGTAACTAGCAATAGTCACTTTTAACTGTTACAATCAAAGGAACAATAAGTACCGATATAGTTGTGGAAGGAGGGTAACAATGCTTTGGGATGATTATATTAACAGCTATTGGCGGGACTGGCGGACTGGCGACCGCAGTGGTGACCGCGACCGTCTGGACGATCCGCAGTGGCTGGCAGATTGGCTGGAACGGCACGGGCTGCCGGCAGCTGCACAGGCAAAGCCGGAGGAATTACAGCAGCTTAAGGAGCTGCGCAGTTTGCTGTGGGAAGAAGTCCAGCAGCTTGTACAGGGAATGGCACCGGATCAGGCACTGCTTGACCAGTTGAACAGCTATATGACGGCCGGTCCGGTTATCCGGCAAATCGTCCGTAAACCCGACCAGCCTCCAGAGCTTGCCCTCCTGCCGCAGCGCAGCGATTGGAGACAGGTCATGGCTGAGATTGCAGCATCTTTTGCCGAGGGCGTGCTGGAGAAAGAACTATCCCGCATCCGTATCTGTGATAACCCCGACTGTCTCTGGGTTTATTATGATGATACACGCAACCGCTCAAAGCGGTATTGTGACGATAAAATGTGCGGAAATCTCATGAAGGTGCGGCGGTTCCGGGCGCGGAGGAAGGCTGGGGAGTAGAGAAGTACTCTCACATCATACACATCATTTGTATTGCAAGGGTTATATCCTTAATCATAATCTTCAACTGAAATATAGAGACAGATCAAGACTACATCTATAAGTCCATTCGTATTCAAGTGAAACTAAATAGCCAGCCGCCGGTAAATTTTCGCGACTGGCTACTAAACTTGCAAGGTGTTTTGATCCCTGTCTCATAAATCATAAAAAGTTTCATTCGCGTTCTCCGGTATATTTGATATAGTCATTTGTACATCATAGAATATAGATGATGGTAATTTGGCTGATAGCATTGTCAGCTTGGCATGGCGAATTAGAGTTTTGACAGAGAAAATCGGCCGATTGATAGTTAGTAACGCGTACTTTGAACTAAATGTTTCAAAATGGTATAGTTAGTTCGTTGCTCGCAAGATGATTTATTGGAAGTTTTAAAATATAAATCCAGTCGGGACCTGAGTACGGAGCGGCAACAGACGTTAGCCCTTTCGTTAAATATCTTCTGAAGGAGGGTAATAGGCCATGAGCGATGAAAGCTGTATACTGCCTGGCTTTCAACAGAAGGACACTAACTTCGGCTACACTTTGTCTATCATTAGCGGTAAATATAAAATGACTATTCTCTACTATCTATCTGAAAACAAGATCGTGCGGTTCAATGAGCTGCAGCGGGGTATCGGGACAATACCCTTTAAAACGTTAAGCGTAATGTTGAAAGAACTGGAAGCAGACAACCTCGTCAGGCGCGAGGAATTCCCCCAAATCCCTCCTAAAGTTGAGTATTCATTGACCGAGAGAGGACAATCGCTTATTCCGGTGATGGATATGATGTGCACTTGGGGAGAGAAAAACTTCGTTCCAGTCGTACAAGGGACAATGAGAGAGCTTCCGATTTAACAAAAGAAGCATTACCATTAATGGAAATGCTTCTTTTTGTTCCAATTTACATATTTTCAATAAATTCAATATAGCCTTGTGAACTAACGTCCAATTTTTTAAAATAATCCGTACTTCCTACCGTCTCTAATTCCGTGCCATAGAAGGCATAGAAGGAACGATAATCAGCATTGCAGTACAAAAAAGTTAGCTCAAAGGGAGACAAAATCCGGTCAAGCCCATAGTGGAATTTACCATCTTCACTATAATCTTTTTCTCTTCCTCCGGCGGTTACAGCTAATGCAGTTTTCCGATTTCTTAATTTATCACTCTTAGAGCCGTATGCCCATCCGTAAGTAAATACTTCGTCCAGCCACTTTTTTAGCAGAGGTGGACTATTAAACCAGTATACAGGGAATTGCAAGACCAGCTTATCATGCGCTTCAATCAGTTGTTGTTCTTTTTCCACGTTGATTTTTTCATCGGGATAGGCTTTGTGCAGTTCGTGTACAGTATATTTGTCTGGATATTTACGGAGTTCTTCGATCCAGCGTTTATTAACAACGGATTTTTCGATATTTGGGTGGGTGACGACAACAAGTGTTTTCAAGGGCATATCCTCCATGTTGAATCAGTTTTAGGACTTGAGTATACCTCGCATCATGCCATGGCGGAAGTACGCACTTTTAGTTCATGTACTTACCTAAAGGTAAGCATAACAACCTGCCAGCACATATGATTGACGTATAGGAATTACTTTATTATTGGGAATACAATGAAATGGACAAGATAATCCATGGAGGCTTCCCGCTCGCATCTCTCCCTTGATCCACAAAAAAATGCGCCCCCTCCTATTTCTTTCCCACGGAGAGCACGCACCTATTTCATCCCATATTAAACCATCACTCCCTAGCCACCACCATCTCCCGCTCCAGCTCCGCCTCAATCTCTTCATTACTCACCTTTGCTTCTTTTACCTCCGTAATCCCCAGATGCTGCTTAATCTGCTTTAGGTCGCTCTGCACCTCCCGGAGCCGGGCGTGAATGCTGAACAGAAAACCAAAACCTACGGCAAGCATCGTAAGCAGCCCGTAGGGGCCAAGGAAGGAGGATATAATGATAGCGGTTACAATTGCAACGATGGTTCCAAGAATAATCATGTGCAATCTCCTCATCTCTAAAGGATGTACTTTGTTCAACGCAACTTAAGGAAATTCCGACCGACAAAAACGGGTATGTCCCTTCTTACTTTATAATCCTTTTTGCCCCCGCACAAACAGGATCATTTCATTTCGTACAAGTTTCTTCAGCAGTTGAATCTACATTTATAATATTTACCAATTTAATTATTATTCGTTTCATTTATATTACATTAAAAACCCCGGGGAATGCGTGAGCTCACGCATTCTCCGGGGTTCTTTTACTCCGGCTGATCTTACTGATTGCCGGTTTTGTTACGGAAATAGTTGTGCAGGAACTCTTTGGCCCGCTCGGATTTGGGATGATTGAACACCTGATCCGGCGTGCCTTCCTCCACTATTTTGCCTTTGTCCAAAAAGAGCACCTTACTCGCTACTTCATATACGAAGCTCATTTCATGCGAAACGAGAATCATCGTCTGGCCGGTGGCCGCCGTCTTTTTGATGGTCTGAAGCACCTCGCCAACGAGCTCAGGGTCAAGCGCTGAGGTAGGCTCGTCCAGGAGCAGCAGCTTCGGCTTCATCGCCAGTGCGCGGGCAATGCCCACACGCTGCTGCTGGCCGCCGGACAGATGCTTCGGATAATAATGGGACCGGTCCGAGAGCCCCACCTGCTCCAGTTGCTCCAGGGCAATCTGCGCGGCTTCGCGGTCATTCATTTTTTTGACAATCTTCAGGCCTTCCTTGACATTGTCCAGTGCTGTCCGGTGCTGGAACAGGTTAAAATGCTGAAAGACCATGGCCGTCTGCTTCCGGAGCTCCAGCCGCTGCTTATTCGTGATTGTGCTAAAATCGATTTTGAAGCCTTCGAGATCCAGCACACCCTTATCCGCCTGCTCCAGACAGTTCAAGGCACGCAGAAAGGTGGATTTACCTGCACCGGAGGAGCCGATCAGGGCGACTACGTCCCCTTTTTCAATCTCAACCGACAGATCATCCAGAATCAGATTGCCGTGAAAGGATTTAGATAAGTTACTTACCTTGATCATCAGATTCCTCTCCTTCCCCAGGAAAACCAGCCGCCGCGGTTCACGGCCTGTGCGGAATCCGGAATAGAGAATTTTCTCTCCATATATCTGAGAATCTGTTCAATGATAATAGTCAGGACCCAATAAATAATGGCGAGTGCGAGATATACCTCGAAGAAGCGGAAGTTGCTGCCTGAGATAATTTTACCCTTAGCGGTCATTTCGATTACACCGGCAACAAAGGCCAGGGAAGTTCCCTTGAGCAGTCCAATTAAGGCATTGCCGAGCGGCGGAATAGCTACAACAAGCGCTTGAGGCATGATGACTCTTTTCAGCACCTGAAGATAGGTCATCCCCAGCGATTCTGCAGCCTCAATCTGGCCTTTATTCACCGATTGCAGCGCAGCGCGGATGGTCTCCGAATTGTAGGCCGCTTCATTAAAGGCGAAGGTAACCAGGACAAACAGCATCGCCGGTACGGCATTGATATTGTAATCTGTCCCGTACTCCTGATTAATGAATTTTAGCAGCAGCGGTATCCCGTTATAGGTGAGGTACAGCTGTACGATGATAGGCGTTCCCCGTATAAATGAGATAAAAACAGTAACCAGCTGGCTAAGCACAGGGATTTTTTTCATCCGGATAATCGCAAACAGCAAAGCAAACACAAGGCCGACTATCATTGAAATGACAGTGATTTGCAGACTCACAGGAAGGACCTCTAACAGAAGAGGAATGGATGTGAACACCGCGTTTATATCAAAAATCTCTCCCATGCAGATTTACTTCCTTCCACGATGAATTAACATGATGCAGTTATTAACGTTTTTTGACGGTCAAACGCTCGCCTTCGTAGGTGATTTCTGTCTGATACCGTTCCTGGCTTACAGCATTCAGCCGTTTAACCAGAGAGGCCGCCGCTTCCTCGGAAGCTAATACAGGCAGACCACGCTTAGTCACTGTCGGATGAGTCAGTCTAAGATCAATCGGAATCAGGTGGTAATCAAACCGGTTCTCCTCGACACTGAGATCGAACATAACCAGGAAGTTTTCCGAGAATTTACGGTCGCTGTAAAAGCCCTGCCAGTTCCCCTCATTGTCCTTGGTTCTATTCTTGTGCAGGGTAGACGGAGCTTCATTCTCCGCATAACCGTAGGCGGTGAACATCTCTGGAGATACAATCGACTCTCCGGCCTCAAACTCCATAAACAGACTGCCCAGGTTGTAGAAAATAGGCTGACCCTTGTACAGCTCCACGCCTCTAGTAAAGTGTGAACCATGTCCGAATACACAGCTCGCTCCTGCATCCACTGCCCCCCGTGCGAAGGTTTCTATGAACTCTGCCGGATAATCGGAGTACCAGTTCTCATTCTCCCCTTCATGCGTGTGCAGACTGACAAACACGTAATCAGCACGTTCCCGCGCGTCCTGAATCGTACGGAAGATTTCCTGCTGATCCTGCTCATGCGCTGCCGTTTTGACACGGGAATGCTCTCCCTTTTCAAAGGTTAAGTAGCCTTCAAACAGGGAGCCGAACTCATAGTGATTCTCCGATTTACTCTTATAGGTCTCGATCCGCTTGCCTTCCTCCATACTTGGAGCAATGCCGATCCGTTCACTGATTTCTTTTAAAGCAGCAAAATCCTGATCGTTCACGACATACGTACGCGACCAGCGGAGCGGGTTAACGCCCGGACGGGCCGGAACGCCGTTACCCGGATTAGAGGCTGCAAAAACCTCACTTCTCGTCACATCAATGGTAATAATGGCGATGCGCCCGTCTGGTGTATCGATAAAGACCGGCTTACGGGCTTCATGCAGGCTCATGCCAACCCCCAAAGGGAATAGTCCGCGCGCTTCCGCTTCTTCAATGGTATCCACCATGCCTTCAACCCCATAATCACCCGTGTGATTATTCGCAAAGCTGACATAACGGATATTCAAATGCTTGAATTCATCCAGCGCCTTCGGACGCACGCTTGTCTGATAGCCGCGGCCTGCAGCCGGAGCTGTATTCCGTCTTGGCGTTACAAACTCTGCATTGGTAAAAGCCTCATCGGCCCCCTGCAAAAGAGCAAGCAGCTCCGGGTCCATCGTCTTATACAAATTGCTGCTGGAAAATAACGCATCTCCCGAGACTAGAAATTTCATACGATCCCCTTTCTGCTGTTACTCCATTAGCTCTTTTTTAGGCAGGTAGTCGCCGCCCAGCTGTTCTTCGCTGATTTTCAGCAATGTACCGTCGTTGTACATTTCTTTGATTCTATTGTTGACTGCATCGAGCAGTGTACTGTCTGCGGACTTAGAGAACAGGATGTAAGAGCCTGGATCACTATTCTCAGTGGAGAAGGAAACAACCTTCAGGTTGGTAAAACCGTGCTCTTTGATCGCCTTTTCAGCGGATACGCGGGAAATGATGCGCACATCGTACTTACCTGCTTCGATTCCTTCAAACTGCTTCACGAAGTTCTCGTCAGTGTACATAATTTCTGCTTTGGCATCCGGGTGTGCTTCATTATAATTCTCAAGCAGTGTTGCGCCGGAGTTCCCTACTTCTGTTACAGCCTTATAGCCTTTCAGATCTTCAACGGACTTAAGCGTCTCGTCATCCTTGCGTACTACGAACACATTGGCATTCTCAATAATCGGCAGAGAAAAATCGTATTTGCTGCGTCTTTCTTCATTAGAGCTGAAGTTATTCGCCCCAAGCTGGAAACGCCCGTTATCAAGGCCAGTCAGAATGCCTTCGAATTCAATAGCCTGAACATCCAATTTATATTCCGGAAGACCTTCAAAAACAGCCTTCATCACTTCGACATCGTAACCTGTCATTTGACCGTCCTTTTCATAGCTGAACGGATTGCTGACTCCGCTTGTAGCAGCGGTGATTGTCTTTACGTCTGCTCCCGCATTGTTCTGCGCTCCGGAGTTTGCCGCATTATTGTTTCCGCAGCCCGCGATTACAGCACCCAGCAGCAGGGTGAGAACACCCGGCAACAATTTCTTTTTCATCATAATAACTTCCCCCTCGTCTAATAACGGAACAATCATTCTGTCTGATGATGTCCAACTTATCATAGTCATTTAGTCTGGAAACATTATGTCACGGCATGTAAACTGTGTCAAGGTAAACGGGCAAAGCGTTGACGAATGTTGGCGAATAAAGTCGACAAGATCGGCTGGGTAATCCCGGTCAAAATGGCGCCCAAATGACCCTTACACAACTGTTTCTACTATATATATGGAAGTGATTATATGGAAGGCGGACGTCCCGCTTCTCAGCTTGCTATTTCCAGCTTTTTATTATAGGGTGCCTGAAAGAGGTGAACTTTACCCGCTTCTTTTATAGATTGCGGATAACTGCATTTTGTACAGCTATAGTTGCGATATTTGAGCCGATTTTCAGAATAGCTGCATTCCGTACAATTAAAATAACGATTTTCGGGGAAAATCTGACTTTTGGCTGGTTTTAGTTGTACGAAGTGCAGTTAACTTCAGAAACGCGCTGCTTTCGGGGATTTTAGTTGCACAGAATACACTTATCCGGTAGCCGGGGGGCCGTCAGACTACGTTCACAGCGCTGGTTAGCCAGTTTTAGGGCGAGTTTTACGCACCAGCTTTACGCACCGCTTTACGCACCGTTTTACGCTACAGTTTTACACACCAGCTTTAACCCACGGCCCTTACATACCTAATTGCACAATACCTTTGCATAACAGCTTTACACTTTACCTTTATGCGCTACCTTTATAAGCTACCTTTTACACACCTGCTTTGCATGGCAGCCTGCTTCATCAGCCGCTTTTGCACCCCAGGATTGCCAACCGACTTTTGGAGCACACAGCGAGTGTGCTCCAGCGCCGGCTAATCAAACAGCCTGCTCCACCATCGGCCCCCTTCAGCAATCTCATCCCTGCAGCGCCTTCCGCACACTCAGAATATACTTCGCCTGGTCCAGCGGGTTCACGCCGCGGCGCGTGCGCTCGGCAGTAACATCCGGCGGGCACGGCTCGTAGCCGGCAAAGGCGGAAGCGAAGGTGCTCCGCCCCTTCGTGTAGGAGCTGAGCGTCACCGGATAATCCAGTGACGTGGCCAGCGGCAGCCGGCCCTCAATGATCATCCGCTCGCCCTGCAACACCGGCGGCTCGAAGCTGCCGCGCATTTGCACGAGGTCGTTCATCACGCGGCCCGCGTTCTCCTCCGGCACGACGATGCGCACCGCCAGGATTGGCTCCAGCAGCCGGATGCCTGTCCGGCTCAGCCCGTCCATGAGGCCCATCGGCGTAGCCACCGCAAAATCCAGCGGATGGGTATGCCACACATGATGGTTCCCCTCCACCAGCGTTACCTTCAGGTCGGTAACCTCCCAGCCGTAGAGTCCCTGCTGCAGCGCCTCCGGTACGCGGCGCGCCGTCTCGTTCTGGTATTGCGGCAGCAGGTCGGAGCTGCGCACCACTGATTCATACACGAGGCCGCTGCCCGGCGGTCCCGGCTCAATCTTAAACCGCAGAATCGCCCAGCACGGCTTCGGCATCAGGTAGGCAATATAGCCTTCGCCCGCAGCACGCGGCGTTTCCTTATAGATCACCGACGGCTGGCCGAAGGTGACCTTCAGGCCGTAACGGCTCTGCAGCACGCTGTCCAGCACCTCCAGCTGGATCGGCCCCATCACCTTGATGTGCAGCTCGCGCTCCTCCGGCAGCCACTCCGCGCCAAGCTGCGGATCCTCGTCCGCCAGCTCCTGCAGTGCGCCGATTACCTTGTGGTCGTCCATGTCTGCATCCCAGAACACCCGCACCGTCAACAGCGGCACAGCCAGCTTCGCCTCCTGGGGAACCGCATCCGGACGGCCCAGCACATCGCCGATCCGCACGCCGGACAGGCCGTAGACTACCGCGATGTCACCGGCCTCAAGCGCGCCGGCATCTTCGGTACGGCCGCCTTCCACCTTACGGATCTGCGTCACTTTGGCCTCTGTGGCCTGGGAGTAGTTCGTTACCGTATCACGGTTGCGGATCGTGCCCTCATACAGGCGGACGAAGGCCATCCGTCCCATGCTTTTGTCCCGCTGGATATTGTAGACGATGCCTGATACCGGCTGGTCCGCCGCTCCGCCCGCCCGCGGAAAATAATCCGTCATCGCATCCAGCAGATCCGTAATCCCGGTCCCTTTAGCCGCAACTCCGTAGACGAGCGGGAACAGGCGCCCGGCGGTAGCAGCGGTCTGCATATATTTTTTCCAGTAAAGAAGCTCCGGCTCCCCGCCTGCCATATACAGCTCCAGCAGCGACTCATCCCGTTCCGCCAGCGTCTCCAGCAGCTCCGTCCTCGCTGCCGCATCCGACTCAACAGTCCACAAATCCGCCGCCCCGCTGTATTCCTGCTCCCTGCCAAGCGGCTGCTGCACCGGGATGATGTCACCGGACAGATAGGTCCGCGCCTGTGCCAGTACGGCTTCCGGGTCCGCGCCGGTCCGGTCCATTTTATTGACAAAAATCAGTGTAGGAATCCCCAGCTTACGCAGCGCATTCCAGATCATCTCACTCTGGGCCTGTACACCCTCAACCGCCGAGAGGATCAGCACCGCGCAGTCCATTACCCGCAGGCTCCGCTCCACCTCAGACAGGAAATCGACATGGCCCGGCGTATCGACCAGATTCACCTGAACGCCCCGCCAGCTAAAAGAAGCCAGTGCCGCCCGCACCGAAATCCCGCGCTGCCGCTCCACCTCCATCGAATCGGTCACCGCCGTGCCGCTGTCCACACTGCCCAGTGCGCGGATACGCCCGCTCTCATATAAAATATGCTCCGTAGTCGTCGTCTTCCCGGCATCGACATGGGCAAAAATCCCGACATTCATCCGCTCTGCACGTTGCTGCTGATTCATCTATTGTCTCCAGTTCTGTAGTTAAAAGTTATAATAGCGCTCTCATCCCTTAAGTGTACTGCGAAACTGCAGCCTGGATCAATGCGGGCCGTCTGTCCTGGTGCTATAGATACGAAGATTGGAGATAATACATATAAGAGAGGCTAACCATTCAAATTTCATTTAATTTGTGCAGACCTGCAACCTTTTGCCGCTTTCCCCCATCTATGAGTATGAGAGGTGAGGCACATGAAGAAATTATCATTCCAGACTGGCGCTAAAAAACTGACAATAGCGTGCGGTATTCTGGCAGCAACAGTATCCATGGGAACATCGGCGTTTGCCTTTTCCGATATGAAGGGCGATGCCAACGAAGCAAAGATTAACGCACTGCACAGTGAAGGCATTGTTAACGGAGTAACCAGTGATTTGTTCGCACCCAAAGCGAAAGTAACCTTTGCCCAGGGCGTGCAGTTTATCGTAAGCGGCCTGAAGCTGTCCCCTACCGAGTCCGGTAAGGCAAGCGACTATTTTGACAAGGTAAAAGACAATGCATGGTATGCATCCGCATTCGTGGCAGCCAAGCAGAACGGATTGGCTCTGGACAAGACTGTTGACCCGAACGGAACGATTACCCGTGCCCAGTTCGCTCATCTGCTGACCCAGGCGCTGCAGAGTAAGGGGAATTTCCCGGTTACCCTGATGTACGCTATGGTATCTGACGGCGACAAAATGTCTAACGAGCAGATGAACAGCCTGCAGATTCTGGTTAACACCCGTATTGTCAGCCTTGGGGCCAACGGTGTCTTCCGTCCGACTGAAGCGGTAACCCGCAGCGAAGCAGCGGTCTGGATCCATGATGCAGCCAAATTCGCCAAGGAAGTAATCACTCCGGACGAGGGCAGCGCTGAGGCTCCAGCCTATGAGTACGATGCAGAAGTGAAGCTGGAAAAGGCGGCCGACGGCATCAGCAAAGCCACCGTTACCGTTAACAACCTGCCGAACCCGGGCTATGGCCTGGCTATCGACCGGATTGAATTCGGCAAGAACAAAACCGCTGTAATCTACTTTAGCGTAACCAATCCTGACCCTAACAGCATGTATCCGCAGGTCATCTCCAGCGCATCCGCTGTGACCTATCTGCCGGAAGGCTACACTGCAACAGTGCAGGCTTCGGATGGCAGTGCCGCGGGTTCGAGCTCAGCGATTAAGCTGCAATAATAAGCAGTACTAAAAAAACAGGCCGTGCTTACCTTCAAGGTAGGTACGGCCTGTTTATATGTTGTAACTCCTCATATCTATGCTGGTGCGGTAAGTATGAAGCTTACTCATTAATGTTAACCCGGGAGAAGATGACTCCAAAAAGGATTCCGAAAATAAGGCCAAACAATACGCTATCAAGGGCTACCCAAAATATAACTCCGAAGCAAAGGCCTAACGAGACGCCAGTCGTAAGCGATTTATTATTCATGGTAAACACCTCACTTTTTTATTCACTACGATTTGACAGCATTAAACGTTTCGAAAAATCGGTTAAGGCGTCCACTCATCATGCACAATCCCTGCCAGAATCCGGTCCTCACCAATCTTTTCAAACACCAGCCGCAGACTGCGCCAGTCCATCCCCTGATACTGCGGATCAATGCTGCTGATGTGGTAATCTACATAGTCATATTTGCCGGCGGGGTATACCTCGTTGATGTTATTGATCATTGTCCCCTTATTCTCCGCCTGGTTAAGCGAAATCCTGGCGTCATTAACGAAATCTGCATCATACACAAACCGTTTGAAATATTCGGCAAAAGTCAGCTTTATCGGCTCTCCGCTTCCCTGGAAGCTTCCCCATGTGCGTTGTTCGGAGTCCTTCATCAAACCGCTGATCTCTTCATGGGTGAATACAAGGTCGTGCTCAGTGTCCACATAGCCATACGGTGAAAAGCGTACCCCCTGATCTCTCGATACCCAGGCGGACAGGGTGTCCATATTGCCGTTCTCCAAAGCTCTCATTACTGTAGAGGCAGCTTCGAGTGCAGTCGGCGGTGTCCCTTCCTCCGGTCCTTCGGATGGAGATACAGAAGCAGATGGCTCCGGTGACTGGCTTGGTGCCGGCGTCTCCGCAGCGGGCTGTTCTGTCTGTACCGGCGTTGCTGTGGCCTCCGGCTCCGCTGCAGGTGTATTGCTGCAGGCAGCAAGAAGTACGAACGCGGCCGTAGCCAGGGCAAGCTTACCCGTCTTTTTTACAGTATGCATATAATCCCTCCTGATTGGATTGCGATATAGATTAGACGGTCCGGCAGCAGCTTTTGTTGCTGGATCAGCTTTATTCAAAGTGATGAAACCGTTATAATTTTGTTCAAGTGCATAAAGTATACCAGTATGCCGCGCAAGGGCTTCTTGTCCGGCCTGGCAGAGGAGGATAAACCGGTTGTTGCAGCTCTCAGAGAAGCAGGCGCAGGAAATTGTAGACAAAATGATGATGGATATCCCCTATAACATCAACATCATGGACCATGAGGGAATTATTATCGGCAGCGGAACGCCGGAACGGGTCGGAACCGTTCATCAGGGAGCAGTCAAAGCGCTTGCCACGGGAACAATGGTCGAGGTCTGGCAGGATGGCCGTTTTGAGAAAAAAGGGACCAACGAGCCGATTGTCATCGCCGGCAGCCGTGTCGGTGTAATCGGCATATCCGGCAATCCGGATGAGGTCCGTCCGTTTTGCAACATCGTCCGGACCACCGTCTCCCTCCTGATCGAGCAAAGAAACTCACTTGAGGATCTCGCCAATGAGGCCAGCCGTAAAAAAGCCTTTCTGGAGCTGCTGCTGTCCCACCAGGGAGCCTACACCCAGAAGCTGCGTAAGGAGGCTGCAGCCTATCAGCTGGATCTGCTGCTGAGAACAACGGTTGTACTGCTCAGGGGCTTCGTCCCGGAAGAGCTACAATCCAAGCTTCTGCTCGGCTACCCCTCCTTTCTAATCGAGGAGGATAGCTGGCTGATCCTGGTGCAGAATCAGGAGGACTGCGCTCCGCTCATCCGCCAGCTGCTGGAAGGACAGCCCCGGGCCTTAGCCGCAGCGGGTAAACAGGCAGCCAATATCGCTGAGAGCTACCGCCAGGCCAAATCGGCTATGGGCATCCTGCTGGCCCTTAAGCCTGACCTGCAGATCATTCATTATGCCGAGCATGAATTTCTGGTAAAGCTGAGCCATGCCAATCTCACCGCAAGTGCCGGCACCGTGGCAAAGCTGGAGGATACCGCCGATCTGCTGGAGACGCTGCGCAGCTTCATTAACCATAACTGCAGTGTCTCCCAGACCTCCGAGGCGCTAAACATCCATCGCAACACTCTGCAATACCGGCTGAAGCGGATCGAGAGCCTGACCGGCAAAGACCCGCGCAACCTGCTCCAGCTGCTTGAGCTTACTTATGGCTTGCTCGCCTTGTATAAGTAATACTCCAGCTAATAATATTTAACCAACCCTCGGCGAAGCTGCTCCTCCAGTCTGTAAATGATTCCGTAGCACAAGCCAAAAAAAGGCCTCTCCAGCACAATTGCATGCTCAGGAGATGGCCTCTGTTTGGTTTGTTTCTATACTCTGATATGCTCTGCCCCGTTTTATTCGGCCAACTTCAGCACTCTGGCGATATTCTCACAGGTACGCTCGACATTGGCCGGACCGTCCTTCAGCAGCTTATCCAGCTCCGAAGCGCCGGGAACGATGCCGAAGATCGCGTCGATGCCCTCGGCGTACAGCGTATCAATGCCTTCGCCGATGTAGCCGGCCAGGGCGATGACTTTTTTACCGCCGGCTTTAGCGGTGGCGGCTACGCCATAAGGGGTTTTGCCGAATTTGGTCTGGAAGTCGATGCCGCCTTCGCCGGTGAATACCAGATCGGCACCTGCCATTTTCTCCTTCAGGCCGGTATATTCAATCACAATCTCGATGCCCCGCTGCAGCGTTGCCCGGGTGAAAATCATCAGCCCCGCGCCAAGCCCTCCGGCGGCTCCGGCCCCAGGCAGGTCGCGGACGTCCTTGCCAAGCTGCTGCTTGACCACCTCTGCATAATGGGCCAGATTGGCATCGAGCTGCTGAACCAGCTCAGGCGTTGCCCCCTTTTGCGGCCCGAATACAACAGAGGCGCCCCGTTCGCCGCATAGCGGGTTGGTCACATCGCAGGCCACGATCAGCTGCACCTGCTGCAGCCGTTCATCCAGGCCCGACACATCGATGCTGGCCAGACGGTCCAGACTGCCGCCGCCGCGCGGCAGCATCAAGCCATCCGCATCCAGAAATTTGGCGCCAAGCGCCTCAGCCATTCCGGTGCCCCCGTCATTCGTTGCACTGCCACCGATGCCGATGATAATGCTGCGGATGCCGCGGTCCAGACATTCCCGGATCAGCTCGCCGGTGCCATACGTTGTGGTAATCAGCGGATTGCGGTCTGCCTTATTCACCAGCTGGATGCCGCTGGCCGAAGCCATTTCGATGGCTGCCGTATGGCCGTCGCCCATGATGCCGAACTGCGCCGTCACCGGCTGGCCCAGCGGACCTGTAACTTCTTTTGTATACATCTGTCCGCCCGAGGCATCTACCAGGGACTGAACGGTGCCCTCCCCGCCGTCGGCCATTGGGACATGTATATATTCAGCTCCGGGATACACCTTCCGCAGCCCTTTTTCCATTGCGACACAGACCTCTTTTGCGCTCATGCTCTCCTTAAACGAATCCGGTGCCAGTACAAAGGTTTTCTCTCTCATTTCCTCACCCCATGTTTAGTTTATAACAAAAATCCGTAGATAACCGTAGCCACAACCGCCATCGTTCCGCCGACAATTGCCTCGTAAGGCACAACGCCCATACGCTGCTTGATGCTCATTTTCATACTGTCCGCCGTTACGTGGAAGTAGTTCCCCTGTGGAAGCGAGTCAATAACCGTTGCACCTGTGTGCACCATGACAGCTGCTGCCAGCGGTGCAGTACCCATATCCAGAATGGCCTGCCCGAAGGAGCCGGTTGCCAGAATAACACCTGTTGAGGTAGAAGCCGTAGCTGCCGCCATCAGAATACCGGAGATCGGTGCCAGGAAGGTACCGGAAATGCCGGCCGTCTGAATCAGCTGTACCACCTGGGTGGACAGATCGGATGCCGAGATCAGACCGGCAATACCGCCGGCGCCGATCAGGATCAGTACCGTTGCCGTCATTTTATTAAGTCCGGAGGAAGTGTATTGCAGAATTTTCTTGCTCTGGCCCATAGCCAGCATACCGACAATCCCGGCAATCGGCAGGATGTACAAGGCATCCACTTTAAAGTTAGCCAATGCGTCAATGCCGGACAGCGAGCCGATCGGATTAATCATCAGCAGGATAACCGCAACGAGCGGTGCAACAATCGCTTTGCCGAGCGGCGGATACTTGGAAGTGTCTACGCTTCCGTTCTGCGCTTCGTCCTCTGTAACCATATTTCCTTTTTTCTTCAGCAGGGAAGCGACGACTACCGTTACAATCAGACCGCATACCGCCGGAATCAGGCCGGCCAGCATCACATGGCTGAGATCGAGGTCAAAGCCGCGGGCTGCGGCAATTGTATTCGGATTGGGGGAAATAATGTTTCCCGCCTTGCCCCCGCCGGACAGCGCAAGCAGCAGCGCCGTTTTGGAAATGCCCATTTTGTTGCCTACCGACAGCGCGATTGGCGCTACAATCAGCACCGCTACCGGAATAAAGACACCTACTGCGGTAATGATCATCGTCGCCAGCGCCAGTGCCAGAATGGCTTTGCTGCCGCCGAACTTGCGCACGATGGCCTGGGCAATTGTCTCAGCCGCCCCCGACTCCATCATTACTCCAGCCAGCACACCGGCCGCAAGCACGCGCAGCACCGTCCCCATCACACTTTGTGTACCGCTTACAAGAACGCTTACAGTCTGCTCCAGGTTCGCGCCGCCAATCAACGCTCCGGCAATCGCCCCCAGAAACAAAGCATAAACGGGATTGAGCTTTCTCAGTATCAGAATAATGGCTAACGCCAGTCCCGCCAATGCCCCATACCAGCCAATTGTTAATCCTTCCATCGTTATTCCCCCTAGCACTCATGTTGAACACGCTTTCAGTATAATGGCTCACAGAGAGAAAAAATATTGATGAACGGACGAAATGCATTGTGCAGTTGACCAACTGTAATTTACCGGGCTTACCAGAAAACTGCCGGTTATCCCTCCGGCCGCAGCCAGAAGAAATTTAGACATGGATTTCAGTCCGGTATATCAGCTGCATAACGCTAACGGACCCAGGAAGCGTTATTTGCCTGTTTTACTTCAGTTATTCCCGCTAGCGGACTCAGTTGCTCTTATTCAAGCGATTGTGCCATCTTTTTCACGTTTTGGTCACGGATAACGTCACTGGAGTCCGCAAACCCAGGTGACAGCTTTGAAGCGTGAAAATAACGTCGCCTCGGTCCGTTAGAGGAATGTGCGTCGGCAGTGTTTTATAGGCGATAGTATGTAGTGGCAGCAGAAATCCAGTTGTAACAAAAAGATGTCCCCGCTGCCGTTACCGGCGCGGGGACATCTTCTCAGTTAGTTTTCAAAGCGCACATTATGAGCACGTATCACACTTCCTACTGTAGCCTTCCACTTAAGCCGCCCGCAGCCTCTACTTCACACTGCCCGCAGTTTCACGCGGCTGGCGCATAGTCAGGCTGACGCGGCCCTTCTTCAGGTCGACGCCGAGCACCCAGACGGTCACGTTGTCGCCAACGGACACGACGTCCATCGGGTGCTTGACGAAGCTGCCGCTGAGCTGGGAGATGTGGACCAGCCCGTCGTTTTTGATGCCGATATCGACGAAGGCGCCGAAGTCGATGACGTTGCGGACCGTTCCCTGCATTTCCATGCCGGGAACCAGGTCCTCGATCTTCAGCACATCCGTGCGGAAGATCGGCAGCGGCAGCTCCTCGCGCGGGTCGCGGCCCGGACGCTGCAGGCTCTCCAGGATGTCGCGCAGCGTGGGCACGCCGACATCCAGCTTCACGGCGAGCTCGGCGGCATCCTGCGCTTCGAGCTCAGCCGCGACCTCGCGGCTGCCGAGCTTCGCTACGTCCAGCCCGAGCTCGCGGAACAGGCGGCCCACCACCGGATACGATTCCGGGTGGATCGGCGTACGGTCCAGCGTATTGTCCCCTTCGGGAATACGCAGGAATCCGATGCACTGCTCGAAGGACTTCGCGCCAAGGCGCGGCACCTTCTGCAGCTGCTTGCGCGTGGTGAACTTGCCGTTCTCCTCGCGGAACTTCACGATATTCTTGGCGATGGTCGAGTTGACGCCCGCCACATAAGAGAGCAGCGACGGCGAGGCCGTGTTCACATCAACGCCGACATGGTTAACGGCCGATTCCACGACGGCCTTAAGGCTCTCCTCCAGATGCTTCTGCGAGACATCGTGCTGGTACTGCCCGACCCCGATCGCCTTCGGGTCGATCTTGACGAGCTCCGCGAGCGGGTCCTGCACGCGGCGGGCAATCGATGCGGCGCTGCGCTCGGCCACATCCAGATCAGGGAACTCCTCCGCCGCCAGCTTGGAGGCGGAATAGACGCTGGCTCCTGCCTCGTTCACGATCAGGTACGCCAGCTCCGGATCACCGACCTCGGCAATCACCTCGGCCGTGAACTGCTCCGTCTCCCGCGAGCCGGTGCCGTTGCCGATCACAATCAGCTTGATGCCGTATTTGGCAATCAGCTCCTTGAACTTCGCCGCCGCCTCCTTCTTTTTGTTGTTCGGCGGCGTCGGATAGGTCACCGCCACCTCCAGCAGCTTACCGGTGTCATCGACAACGGCAAGCTTGCAGCCGGTGCGGTACGCCGGGTCAACGCCGAGCACGCTCAAGCCCCGGACCGGCGGCTGCAGCAGCAGGCTGCGCAGGTTGCCCGAGAAAATCGAGATCGCCTGCGTCTCGCCCTTCTCCGTCATTTCCCCGCGCACCTCACGCTCCACGGAAGGAGCGATCAGCCGCTTGTAGGCATCCTCGGTCACAGTCTCCAGCAGCTCCTTGACCGGGGACGGCCCCTTGATCAGCTTGCGCGTAATAAAGGCATGAATCTTGTCGGGAACGATCTCGATCCCGACCTTCAGCACACTCTCCCGCTCTCCGCGGTTAATAGCGAGAATGCGGTGCGGCGGCATTTTATGTACCGGCTCACGGTAGCTGTAGTAGTTCTCGTAGACACTTTCCTGCTCCGCATCCTTCGCTTCCGAGACCAGAATACCCTGGCTTGCTGTATACTGGCGGACCCAGGCCCGGATCACCGGATCATCGGCAATGTTCTCGGCGATAATATCCATGGCGCCCTGCAGCGCGGATTCTGCACTGTCTACACCCTTGTCCGCATCTATATACTTGGCAGCCTCATCAAGCGGCTGGCCCTGGCGGCGCTGCTCCATAACCCAGTCCGCCAGCGGCTCCAGCCCTCTTTCCTTGGCTACGCTTGCTCTTGTCTTGCGCTTCTGCTTATAAGGACGGTACAAATCTTCAACTTCCTGCAGCTTGACCGCCTTCATAATCTGCGCCTGCAGCTCAGGAGTCAGCTTGCCCTGCTCCTCGATGCTGCGGATGACATCCTTCTTGCGGTCACCCAGATTACGCAGATAGCCCAGCCGTTCTTCAACATCGCGCAGCACATTTTCATCCAGCTCGCCCGTCATTTCCTTACGGTAGCGCGCGATAAACGGAATGGTGTTCCCTTCATCCAGAAGTCCTACAGTAGTCCGTACCTGCTTCAGGCTGATGCTAAGCTCCTTCGCGATTGCCGCGAGGATCAGTTCCTGTTCCTGCCGGAGTGCTGCATCATCCTGCAGATTGCCGGCATTCGTATTCTCTGCTGCCAATAGTATCCCTCTTTCCGCACACGTGCTGAGATCATCTTTTCCTATCTAAAATAGTATCACAGATTGACGCTGCGCCAAAGTTAACGGGATACTGCATCACCACATTGCACGCCAAAAGCTTACTTAGCCTGCACACTCCGCCGCGCCATCCGTTTAGCCGAGCTCAGGGACAGCAGGAAGCAGAGAACCAGCACAAACGCAGCTGCTGCATACGGGAAATTAATGTCCAGATCGAACAGGACACCGGCAACAATCGGTCCGGCAACATTACCAAGACTGGTGTACGCCGAGTTCATCCCCATGACGAAGCCCTGCTGGGTCTCTCCGGCCATTTTGGACAATTGGGTGCCGACAGCCGGACGCAGAATATCCATCGCCAGGAAGACGACGAACGTCACAGCCATAATCATGAAATAGCCATGAACGAACAGCGTGAGCAGGATGAAGACGCCCGAGGCGAGCAGACTGACGGAAATCACTCTATTTTCGCCAAACCGGTTCAAAATCCAGCTAAAAGCAGTCAGCTGCACCACTGCCCCGGCAATCGAGCCGAAGGTCAGCACAAAAGCGATATCTTTAGGGGTGAAGGCAAATTTATGATCCACAAACAGCCCGAACACCGTCTCATAATTGGCAAGCCCGAACGACATGACGAACACAATAACCAGTCCGACAAAATAAGGCTCGCGGTAGGAGCGCACCAGCTGGGAGACGAGACTTTCTTTGTTTTGCTGGGCTGCAGCCTGATCCTGGACAGCCGCTACAACACGCGATTCAGGCAATAAAATAAACGTGATGATAGCTACAAAAGCCGCCGCAATCGCCGCCGCAAAGAATGGAACACGGATCCCGAACTCGGCCAGATAGCCGCCGATCCCCGGTCCGATAATGAACCCGGTTGTGATCGCCGCATTAATCATCCCCATCCCTTTGGCCCGTTCATCCATCGAGGTGGTATCAGCCACATACGCCATAACCGCAGGCATAATCATCGCCGCTCCGACACCGCCCAGCATCCGGGCCACGAATAGCATCCAAGGCAGCTCAGCCACACCGAACACTACCTCGGACAGGGAAAAGACGACCAGCCCCAGCACGATAATTCTTTTGCGGCCCATCCGGTCAGACAATCTGCCGGCAAGCGGTGAGACGATCAGCTGGGTCAGCGAAAAGGCAGCCACCAGCATTCCGACAACACTGCCGCCGATATTCAGCTCATTCATATATGTCGGCAAAATCGGCACTACAAGCCCGATCCCCGTAAACGTTAAAAAGATACTGATCATCAGCATCAGCATGGCACCGCGGTTTCTTAACAGCAAAGACATTGTGTTTCCCTCCGTTATTACACTTTAAGTTGGATTGAATCGCCATGCAGGCAGCTTCTGTTTAATTTCTGCTTATCCTGCGCATCCCATTCGGTATATATAAAAAAATCATAACTGCTATAAGACCGACCATCCGGTCTAATTAATAGCATGAAAAAGCTCCTCTGCACACTGCCCGCAATTCTGCCGGGTTTCGCTTCAGGCTTTTCCGCCCTGCATTCAGGCCCGCATCCCCTGCAGCAACAGCCGTATGCCGTCCCGGTAATATTTCTGTACATCCGCCGGCCCCTCCGAGGGTGCCGTAATTTCTCTGACTCTGCCGATTCCCTCCAGCATACCGCAGACGATCACGACATAATGGTTCAAATCGTCCTTGGCCAGATACCCTGAGTCCATGCCCTCCTGGAGCAGAGTACGGCATGCCGTTGCCCCGCAATCATACAGCTGCGAGAGCCGCAGATAGATTGCCTCCGAGTGGGTCCGGGATCTTGCATATTCCTCAAGTCCGCAAATCAGCGGATTCTGAAAATCATTGGCATAATGCTCTCCAAGCGCATAAAAGCGTTCCTCAATTCCTGTAATCCGGCCCCGTATAACATCCCACTCTGCGAGCCACTGCCCCGTATCCTCTTCCACGATGGACAGAAACAGCTCATCCTTACTTGGAAAATGATGATATAAGCTGCCCTTGCTCACTTGAGCTGCAGTGCAGACCTCATTCATCGTCACAGCCGCATAGCCCTTCTGCACGAACAGCTGGGCGGCCTGCTGCACAATCCGTTTCTTCGTTTCTTCTCCGTCTGAGCGTCCTTTTATACCGGTAACCCCCTTTTAAACCGACCAACCGGTCTAATTGTAGCACATAGCTGATCTTTTTTTCAAAGTATATCTGCTGCTGACTACCCGGCATATCAAAAAGACGCACTGCCTAAGCAGCACGCCCTCCTCATTATCCGCGATTATTAGTTCCTGTCCCGATCTAAAAATCGATCAGGCCCAGACTGATTTGCAGCGAATCATCCACCTTTTTCATTGTATCATCGTCCAGATGGGTGATCTTATCGGTTAAGCGTTGTTTGTCAATCGTCCGAACCTGCTCCAGCAAAATGACGGAATCCCGGTCAAAGCCGTGAGCAGCCGCATCAATCTCTACATGCGTCGGCAGCTTGGCCTTCTGGATCTGGGCAGTAATAGCTGCCACAATAACCGTCGGGCTGAACCGGTTGCCAATATCGTTCTGTATGACCAGTACCGGCCTTACTCCGCCTTGTTCAGAGCCTACAACCGGCGAAAGGTCGGCAAAAAAAACGTCGCCGCGTTTAACGATCAATATCTACACCCCGCTTACTAAGCGGCCAAGAGTACTGTCTGCATCTTCCTCCGCGAGAAATGCCTCGCTTGCCATCGTCAAATTGATCTTGGCCATCTCCATGTATCCCCGCTGCATCGATTCCCGGATTGTACGCTTTCTGCGTTCCGTCAGATACAGCTTCATGGCCTGCCTGATCAATTCACTCCGGTTAGAGTTCTCCAATTGGGCGATCCCATCCACTTCCTGCAAAAGATGATCGGGCAAACTGATCATAATTCTTTTGGTGTTCTGCAAATTGGCCAACTTCTCTTCCACCCCCACAAGCCTTCTGCCCTTGTGTTCCAGTGTTACAATATACAAGGAATTTTATACAAGGAATATATGCAGATAGTATATCAAGTATGCTGCATCCCATTATAAACTAGAAATGGCGGTACGTATAGACTATATGTCACACTAGCCCATACGATTATCCTTTGTATTCTTTTCCTGTATACAATATTGTGTCACCGGATCAAGACTGCAGCAGAGGGTTCACCAGGTTGGGATCAGCACCCTCACGTACATATACGCGGGGTACACGGTGAGCCAGCATACAGATTACTTCGTAGTGAATCGTGCCTAAATGGAGTGCCAGTTCATCCGCCGTAATGCAGGCGTTGCCCTGGCGCCCGATGAGTACAACCTCTTCGCCAGCTTGGATTTGTTCCGCTTCTCCAGCGAAAGATTTGAGCGTTACCATACACTGGTCCATGCAGATTGTTCCGACGACCGGAGCGCGGCGTCCGCGTATTAGCACCTCCGCCTTGCCAGTCAGCATGCGGGAATATCCGTCTGCGTATCCGACGGGCAGCGTCGCAATTACCTCTTCGCTGTCCGTGAAATAGCGGGTGCCGTAGCTGATGCCAAACCCAGGGGGCAGTGTCTTGATATATACCGCCTGTGTCTTCAGCGTCATTACCGGGTGTAAAGCCACGCGCTCGTGGTCTACCTCTGTTGAGGGATAAAATCCGTACAAGCTTATGCCTACACGCACCATGTTACTGGATAGGAAAGGTGTATCAATGGCCGTAGCGCTATTGCCCGTATGTATGATCGGGATATGTATATCCTTGTCCCGAAGCGTTTCCGCCACGCTCATGAACCGTCGGTGCTGCATCAGTGTATAGCTTTTGTCTTCTTCGTCTGCCTTGGCAAAATGGGTAAACATGCCCTCCAGCTCCGCCTGCGCTGTCCGGTGCACCTCTTCGATGAAAGCGGAAGCATCGGCCGGCAGCAGTCCCAGCCTTCCCATCCCGCTGTCAATCTTGATGTGTACCTTCAGCCGGTGCTCCGGATCGGCAGGAAGCTGTCTTACCGCCTCCAGCACCTCCGGCGTGAATAGCGTTACGGTTATCTTGTTCTCCCAGGCAACGGCTATGCCTTCCGGTGAGGTATAGCCCAGCACCAGGATAGGAAGTAGTATTCCCGCCTGACGCAGCTCCAATGCCTCATCCAAAAAAGCTACACTTACATAGTCCGCGCCTAGCCGTTCAAGCTCCCGTGTCACTTCCACTGCCCCGTGGCCATACGCATTTCCTTTGACGCATCCCATGAATTTCGTTTCCGCCGGCAAAGCCGCCCGGAACGCTTCATAATTGGTACGCAGATCATCCAGATTTATCTCGGCAACTGTAGGTCGATAGCTTGCTTGCACTTCAGGGTCACCTTCTTAATTGTAGTAAAACACCGTCACGGATAACCGCAGCGTTTGTAGTCTTACTGCCAATGGTAATCTTAGCGAAGGATGCTGTCAATGTGGAGCAAGGCTATCTTTTTGCTAATCGTTCGGAGGTCCCGTCATCGTCATCTTTATAGTACAAAAAGCGGATACGGCTTGTAGAGGATTGGCTCCCACAATGCACTGTATCCGCCTACTGAATATTACTTACCCGATTGTGCCTGCATAGAAGCGGCAATCTGCATCATTTCGTCAAGCGGCAGATTTGCGCTCGTAATCCGGAATTCCACACCGTCATTCATCCACGTCAGCGTCTGCTGCTCATCGCCGGTAAGTGCTCCTGCAGTGAAGCCGAGATCGATCAGCGTTGCCGGAGCCAGCGATACCGCACGGTCCAGCGGACGGGCTTCCATGATCGTATACTGGTAATCCCCTTCATAACGGATGAGCACCGCATGATCCTTATTGCCCTCGATCTTGTGGTAGTCCTTGAAGGTTACGCCTGCCGGTATGTATTCCGGCTCAATGACCCCGAAATCACCCAGCTCTGCTGTTACCTGCTCCGCATTTTCTTCCCCGGCCGGCGCCGCTACCGGATCGCCGTTTTCGTCAACCTCGGCCACTGTACTTTGGGAAGGGGTGCCGGTTGCCATATTCTTTTGCATATCAAAGGAATCCTTGGTGAATTCCGGGTCGAACTTGAAGCTGTCGAATTTCACATCCACTACAACCTTGGCTTCGGAATCGGAGACCTGAACCTGCTTGGGCTCATAGGTGTTTTTGGCCAGCCAGATCTTCTGCCGCACGAGTGCGCTGCTCTGGTAGTTAGCTGCGACTTCGAAGATGTAATTGTCACCCTCTTCAGTCAGCTGGCGGTTGTTGTCGGCCGTAATGCCCCGCAGCAGTGTCTGATACAGATACACCTGACCCTGATTGTCCGGCCAGTCGCTCTGGAAGCGGAAGCTTTTGCCGAGGCTTGGGGTGAGTACAAATACTCCCTCATCGTTACGCAGCACAATCTGCGTTACATCCTTTTGCACATTGGAGAGGCTGATCCGGTAATACGAAGGGTTCTTGTACCATACCTCCACCTTATACTCCTGCGGCTGCTCACCGGTATAGAGAGTCATCGTGCCCGCCCCCTGATAGGCCCCCTGCTTGCTCTCCAGCTTGTCAGACACAGCATTCAAATCCTTCACCACGGAAGCGGCATCCTTCTTCCCGCAACCCGCGAGCACCAGGGCCACGCTCATAATGATCGCGAGTACCCATGTTATCCGGCGCATGACATCATCCCCTTAACCTGTTTTGAAAAGCATTGATTAGTACATGTCTATGAGGGACTTGGCCGCAATATGCAGACGGGCATGACAAGCCGGAAGGATAATCGTGGACGGCCGCCGGCCGCGCACAAAAGCCCGTGCAGGTACACGGGCTTTTGGGTCTGATTCTAGTTTAGCGGAATGAGCTGGTAAGCAAAACTATAGGTCGTGTAAACTTTACCTTCTATTATCATTTAATCGGGATAAGCTGATCATCATAGACGGTGTAAAAGCTGTTCTGGGTGAATAATATATCATCAAAATAGATCTTAGACTCTTCTCCAACCTTGAGCGGGTAGGGTAACGAATATAGCGTTTTGTAGCTTTTCCGGTCCAGCACGGTCAGTGCTGTTTGGGTCTCAATTCTGCCATCGACTGTAATAGAGATATATTTATCGTCCAGCCGTAACCTGTAGAAAATCCCAGTAACTCCTATAGGAGACAGCGGGGTATGATTCAGCTGCTCACCGCTGCCATTTAGTACATAGAAGCCTTTATTATTGGCGTATAAAAGCTTGCCGTCCACGATATAGAGTATGTTAGTTGTCGGATCAATACCCTTTGTCCATTTCGCTTTGCCGTCCGTACCTATAGCGACCAGCAGCGTGGTACTCTTTGATTTCTTTATTTTGAGAATATAGGTATCATTGTTCAGCTTGAGTGCTTGCTCTACTCTACTGCTCGCGCTTAGCGGATAGCTTAGTTTCTTCTTGAGATTCCAGTCCAGAACATCAAAAGAGGATTCTATATGCTGCGAGTTATATTTGAGCGTCAATATTTCATTCAAGGCAACCCCGCTAAGAAAATGGGAAGGCTGCATTTTTGGCCGTTCGAAGCTTTTACTCCAGGCTACGGTACCGTTCAGATTCACTGCGTAGACCGAGGAGTTGTCATGCACAAATAATTGATTGTTGATCAGACCGTCAATCTCAAGCGATCGGGGAAAGATTACTTCCCATTTCAATGTGCCCTTGGGACTAATGCAATAAAGAAAGGTTTCATCAGAGAATTGCTTCAGCCCCGCGCCAACCAGACTATATAAATTACCTGCCTTGTCAAAAAAAGCACGATCACCGAACTTGAAGCCACCATAAATCGGAAGCTCCCACTCCACCTTATTCGTCTTGGAGTTGATTGTAACGACATACTCCTGAAGCATTTGCCCCTTCGCATTACGCGGATTCTTGCTGAGTAGCGGCTCCTTAAAGTACAAAAGTCCGTTGGCCGTTCCCAAGTACTTATAGCCATAAGTAGCAACAGGGAAGTTAATCGGGGTTTGCCGCTCCAGCTGCCGCTCTGTCCCGTCAGCCGGATTTACTGCCTCCGCAGCAGCGGCAGGAATATAGCTGAGCGGAACAACGACTACCATCAGCACAATTAAAAGACTTAATATTTTTTTCATTTGTTATTCAAAACTTCTCCTTCCTGCAATAGAATTTTTTCCCATTATAACATAGAACAAAAAATCTCTATGTTACATATGCATGCAAAGAATTCAGATTTTTTACAAGGTTTCTTCTACGTTTCCACGATATTGGCCTGCAGCAAATATCTTTTATCTTTTTCTCCCCCTTAACTGAGACGACATTTTATGTCGTACCACCTGTTATATACTCCGGATGTAACGATTAATCTACCGAAATGAGGTATACAGACCTATGCCCAAAACAAAACGCGGACGTGTACTCTGGTCCCTTCCCACACGGGGCCGCGGGACATGCCCGATCTGTACAAGCACCCGCATCAAGCTGCTCTATCCGAAAGTCAAAAGCGACGGTACTGGAGTCAAGGTATGCAAACGGTGCAGCAAAGCGCCGCAGATTAAAGTGGACGCTATCTGAAGCTGCTGCGTAACGGCCGGCTGTTTCCTGACACAAGCCAGGGGCAGCCAGCCTTATCTCATGTCCGGATTGTCACATAACCGGAGGCTGCCTATACTGAAGCATATACGAAACTGCGACATTATCTTTTATCAACTATATATTTACTATAAAAAGGAGACTTTTCCTTGAGCCATACGCACCGCATCCAATGGTTTGACCAGCAGGTGAGAACCGGCCGCTATCCGAACAGCAGATCGCTCGCAGAGCAATTTGAAATCTCCAAGCGCCAGGCTCAGCGGGATATTGAATATATGGCTTCCTCCTTGTGTGCACCGCTGCAGTATATAGCCAGGGAACGCGGCTATTGCTATGAGGATGACAGCTTTATGCTGCCTTATCTGTATATGACTGATCAGGAGAAGCAAATCCTTAAATATCTGGCATACCGCTACAGCCAGTATAATTACGAGAACGGGCCGGAGATACGGCGGATCGGCCATCTGCTGGGCCGCCTGACCGGACAGCAGGAGCTGGAGCCAGAGGCACGGCTGCCACTTTTTGCAGTGAATCCCCGCAGCCTGCAGATGTTCGAGCTGCTGGATCATGCCATCCGGAGCCGGATCACCGTGAAGCTGATCTACGATGGTACAGACGGCGAGCTTGAGCTCTGTCC
Organism: Paenibacillus sp. FSL R7-0273; assembly: GCF_000758625.1. NCBI lineage: Bacteria > Bacillati > Bacillota > Bacilli > Caryophanales > Paenibacillaceae > Paenibacillus > Paenibacillus sp. FSL R7-0273. The sequence goes on along the minus strand of NZ_CP009283.1, from coordinate 1,229,194 downwards.
GCTCAGGCTTGAGAATCACTACGATGCCGACCATCTTATCGCCAGACCGGCGGACCAGCAGGCGGGACAGCCCAGATACTATCTGCTGTCCTCGATTCTTCAGCTGCAGCTGACCGGGCAGCATTTTGCAGACGGGCCTGACCCGGGCTCCCGGCCGGAGACCGGACGCAGGCTGAAGCCGTTCACTGCCCGGCTCCGGCTGACAGCTGACCCGCCGGACGGGCACTGGTACGGCTTCCCGGCGCGGCTTCACAGCGGAGATCTCTACGAGGTGGATTTTCTGGACACAGAGCTGTTTATCCGTCACCTGCTGATGACAGACTGGCTGGAGCTTACCGGCCCCAAATGGCTGCAGGATAAGGTTGCCGCCAGATGCCGGACCGTACTCCATTTACTGAACCCGGAGGAACAACAATCATGATGCTGGATCATATTCAGATGCACCGGGAGTCGAAATCCTTTACAGATGCAGCCTACGCTATTCTGACCGCAGCCGGCCGCTTTGACGGGCCCAAGTTTATGCTGTCCGGACTCAGCGGCATGGCTTTCAAGTTCGCTGCCCACCGCAGGCTGTTCTCCCACTCCGTCACCGCCTATGGACAATGGGGAACCGAGCATAGCCCTGGCATCGATAACCTGGGGCTTTATACCGTCTATGATGCCGGACGCACAAGGCACAGCTCCTTCGGGAGCTATCAGCAGGATGCCGTCAACTGGGTCAGGCAAAGCATTGATTCCGGCATCGGTGCCGTATATTGGATACCAGAGTTCGGCGTTATTCACGGCTATGACGATGAAGCTGAAATATTCTATCTGCAGGACGGCACCTCTGCCGGCACGCAAGTCCTGCTATACGACAATTTCGGGATCAACTTCACCTCCTTCTGGTATTGCCGGATTTTTGGAGATCAGGTGAGCATTCCGCTGACAGATGCTGTAATGGAATCGCTGCGGCTGGCACTGTATGACTGGGAAACTCCATACAAAACACTTCCCGGCCAGGAGATTGCCTCCGGCCGGCTGGCCTATCAATATGTAATGAACGCACTGGAGCAAGACGATTACGATGCCGGTGGAGCAGGCTATCTATTAGCGTCCTACCTTTATTCACGCACAGAAATCAGGGATTATCTGCAGGAGGTCCAGTGGCGGATTCAAGGCCTTGACGAGGTTTTCCGTCTCTACCGGGAGCTGACACTGATCACTGGTCCGGAGATAACCGCTGTACTGCCTGCTCTTTCTAAAGGACAGAAGCTGCCGGAAGGCCTGAAGGCTTCTTTATGCAATGTATTCAGGCAGGCTGAAGCTCTCGAAGAGAGGGCCATGGTGCTCGTCCGCCTGATCTCCGCACGCTATCCTGACCGCAAACGGTCGCTTGTTCCCCGGTGGGGCGCCCATACCGCCAGGTAGCTAACAACTCCCCTCCAGAAAGCAGGATGATCTATGAGCACGATTACGCTTCCCTCCGTTCAGTTCAGAGCGGAGTCCCTTTCTTTTACAGATGCTTTATACGGTGTTCTTGCCGCCAAGGGCTGGTTTAACCTGCCCAAGCCGATGCTCGCCGGAATGACCGGGGCGTGCTTCCGCTTCTCTGTCCACCGGCAGCTTCATGCCGATTCAGCTACCGCCTACAACTGGATGGCAGAGCATCTGGTGGCCTGCGACCTGATCGGTGTTACTGCTTCACAGTGGGGCGGATTCCATTTCACACCGACCTTCCCCCTCTATCAGCGTCAGGCTGTCCGGGACATCAAAAGCTCCATCGACCGCGGCACCGCCGCCGTCCTGTGGAAGGACGGATTTGTTATTGTGAACGGTTACCACGAAACAAAGCAGCTGTTCTACTACCTGGACGGCCGGTCGGCCGGGGCACAGGAGCTGTCTTTTGCCGAACTGGGCCTGAATCAATCGCCCTATTGTTATTATCAGGTCTATGAAAATCTCCTTGAAACCGATGTGCTGCAGATCATCAAGGAATCCTACATGCAGGCAGTATTCAGAGCAGAATCGCCCGATATTATGCTTCCCGAAGCAGACTATGCCTGTGGGCTTGCCGCTTACGACGCTATCCTTAACGCGCTGCATTCCGGCAATTATGCTGCTGCAGGTGCCTAAGAAACCATCTCTGTGTACGCCGCAGCCAAACGTGATGCCGCACAATATACACGGTTTGCTGCAGGCTACTGGCCTGCTTCACAAGAGGTCGCCGGGCACTATGACAAATTGGCTATTTTATATGGAAAAATGCTGGACTCTACGGAGATGAACAGCACATCCGGCGCTCTGTCTGAACCCGACAGCTCCTTCATAGACTTATTTCACGCTGCCCGGGCAGCGGAAACAGCAGCTATCCGGTCGATCCGGACGCTGCTGCATGAGCCGATTGCCAACCGCTTCCACGACGTCGGGCTGCGCTGATAGCTGCTATTCGATTGGAAAGTAGAGATCCAATGAGACTGAATTGCCGTGCTCAAGCTTTTCTTCAAGCCAAAAACGCTCTTGGATACAAGAAGTCTGGTACCCCTTGCTGTTTACCCAGGCCGCCAGCTTCTTCCAGCCCAGCGGAATCCGCTCAAATGGATCAGCGAACGGATCGGTAATCCGCAGCACAGCATATTTACAGCCTTCCACATGCTTATAACTTAGCTTGGAGTTCAGTGAACTGGGCTGCTGATCGACCGCTATCCAGTATTCATAGCCGCGCAGCCCCTTTTCCTGCTCTCCGTCCGTAACAGGCACATCGAACCCGAATTGTCTTGCTCCGGCCACCCCGTTTTGACGGGCCCACTCCGTGACCATTGCAATGACTTCCTCCTCTGGATTTCCGCTGATTTTTATTCCGCTCACAACATCCATAGACTCCAGGCTGCCAATAGATACCTCACTTAAATAATCCATTGTTACACCTCCGCGTAATGGATTAACCTGCTCACTCAATACCGGCTTTGGCGGCAAAATATAGCCTGCATTCCTGCAGCTGCTGGGCAATTGGCCAAACTCCTGCAGAAAGGCTCTGCTGAACGCCCGCTCTGAGCCGTAGCCGTAATCGAGTGCAATATCCAGTATTCTTTTTCCCTGCATAACCTCCAGCATCGCATACCCCAGCCGCCTTCTGCGGACATACTCCATCAGAGTGACATCGAGATGAATGCCAAACAGCCGGTGAAAATGAAACTTAGAGAATCCGGCATATTGAGCGCATTCTTCAATAGAAAGCGGCTCCTTAAGCCTCTCCTCAATATAATCAATTGTTTTCTGCAGACATTCTATATAGTTCAATAGGCTCCACTTCCTCTCTTATTGCAACGGTTAAACCAATTATAAATAAGATATCCTTCTCACCGCAGGACATTTCTTGCTGCTTCCGGGCAATAAAGTTATAATCTCTATATATTTTAATAACTAAAATAGTTATGGAGCGTGTCTGCCGATGAGCACGGATCAACAAAAATCACAGGCTATCCTTGGCCTTATGGATACAATGGCTGCCGTTCAGCAGAAATCACAGGTATTCATTGAACGCATCACTCAGAAAGAAACGCTGAGCCAGAATCAGCTCATGCTCCTGTTTCAGCTACAGCTGGCCGGCAGCCTGAAAATAACGGAAATCGCCGAAAGATTTGTTGTCACACCGGGTGCAGCCTCCTCCATGTGTGACAAGCTGGAAGAGGCTGGCCTGATTCAGCGGGTCCGCACGAATGAGGACCGCAGGGTGGTCAACATCGAAATTACCGGTGAAGGCACCCGGCGGATTCTGCAGCTGTTCGACAGGTTTGAGGCCGCCGAGCTGCACAAGTTTACAGATACTCTGCACCAGATCAACAGCCTGATGAATGAAATTACCAGCCAATAAGCTCCGTCCAGCACTGCCTCTGTTAATGAGGCGGTGTTTTTTTATATGCCGGAGCGGGATTTATTTCATTGACTATATATTATAATACATATATATTTTAATTATTAAAATAAATGTAGATGAAGGTGATCACTATATGCTTAGTCCATCGGCCAAACCGGTGACAGCAGATATGCCTCCTTTTAAGGTAAGAGGTGCCCATACCCGGCGTGAAGATTTGACTGCGTCCACAGTTGATGTGTTTGGCCAGTTCAAAGCGTCAGGTACAGTGACTGCAGGCCGGCTTAAGGTTTCGGGAGAATGCCGGATTGCCAGGCATTGTCTGGCGGAACAGGTCGACAGCTTCGGAAGCCTGAGGGTACACAGTCTGGAGGCAGCGCACGTCCGGTCCAGCGGATACCTGTCGGCGGCGGAAGACATTACCGCAATAACCTTTCTGGCAAAAGGAGCCGTACAGCTGGGCCGGCTGACCGTTGCCGAATCGGTAATCATCCGCCTGAGCGCCCGCAGCAGAATAAATCAGCTGATAACACAGGGCTCCCTGACCGTGAGCGGCTCCTTGCTTGCTTTTCCTCTGCTCAGGAGACCTTTTCACAGATTAGACTGCCGCCTGCTGGAAGGCGTATCGCTTAACCTTGAGCATACGTCAGCTGAAAAGGTCTGCGGCAGCAGGATCAGCATCGGACCGGGCTGCCACATTCAGGAGGTGCGTTATACAGAAAGCCTGCATATCGACAAAGCTTCCACGGTAACGAAGATCATAAAACTCAACGGTCCAGGAGGAACACCAGAATGAATAACGGAATGAATAACGCTACTCTTTTCCGCAAAAACGCTGTATCCCTTGCCGGCAAAATCTTTGTCAGCCTGTTTATACTTCCAATTCTGGGTGTGTGGACAGCCGGCAGCGCAGTCTGTTCAATCCTATCCGTAATAGCAGCTTTTCTAGGATTATTCGGCTGGAAGGGCGTCTCGCTCACCCTTTATCCCGGGCATGATCTGCCGCGTATCCTCAGTTTTCCGTTAGGGCTCTTACTGGCTCTGCTGCTGTATGCTTCCTTTGTATATACCAGACGTTTCCTCCGGCGCTGCCTGCACTATATTAAATCCTGATATCTGGCCTGCCCCAAGGCAGCAGAAAAAGCCCGCACCAGGGCGGGCTTCTCTCTTATATTTCCAGCCGATACCTGACAGACTCGGTTAACGGAGGGATTCGGCGATCTTCAGCACCTCAGCCCGGTCCAGACCATGAGATACAATATTGTACAACACGCCGTCGGCTTCCCAGTCCAGATTCCGGTCATCCATCATTACGGCATCAACACCATTAAGCTTTACCGGTTCCACTTTACCGTCGAAAGACATTTCGTAGGCTGTTTCCTTGTCGGAATAACGGAAATGCATTTTGAGATCCTGCCCCTTATGCTCACTGCTAAAGAACAGATCGAGATACTTGCCGTTAACGCCATCCTCCGACTTATAGAATTCCCCCCGGTCAAATGCAAATCCCTCCGGCAGATACTCCGGCAGCTTAACCTTGAACATCGCGTATTGGTCCAGTTCCGCCCGGCTCTTCACGGCCACTATACGCTCTGCCGCTTCCTTATCACGCTGCTCCTGTTCGCTTTTGGTAATCAGCTGGTCCCCTTCAAAATTAACGATCTGCTCTCCGGCAGCGTTATAGATCTCATCAACTTTTTTTGAATCAGCAGTGATTACGTTACCGTCCTTATCGAACAGCTTGCCCTCCAATTCCTTTGGAAAATCCGGCATCTCGGCCGTATCCATCTCATGGACAATAATGTTGCCGAGATTGATGCTCTGCAGCACTCTGCCGAGAAGCTCCTGGGCATATGACGGCTTGACGAGGCTGACGCTCAGCGCACCAGCCACCAGCAGGGATGCCATTACCATGGCCGGGCGTTTCCACTGTGTTTTTATTTTCATTTGTTGTGCCTCCTGTTTATGTTGGGTACGGCTCTGTACTTTGGCAAGCACTGCCGCCTTATGAGCCTTGCTGTAATCCTGTCCGGCCAATGCCCGGCCCAGCTCAAGCAGCTCAAGTGATTCCTGCGTTCCGCTCCAGTCTGCAGCATTGTTCAAATGCACACCGTCATCAACAGCTTTTGCAAACTCCTGCATATAGTCTTTTTTCACAGCTGCTCCACGCTCCCTATTTCAGCTTTCAGCTTTTTCATGCTCCGGTACAGGATCACGCCGACGTTGCTCTCGGACATGCCGGTGAGGCTGGCGATCTCTGTATTTTTCAGATCTGCACCGAATTTCAGCGCTACAATATTCCGCTCTTTGGCTGATAAAGCATCCAGTGCCATGCCCAGCCGGTTGTTGCGCTCCCCTTCCAGCAGCTGCTCGTCCGGTGTTTTTTTGCCCGATACCAGCTCCCGGACCGCCTCCAGCGGAAAAAACAGATTTCTCTTCCGGCTGCGGTAATGATCGCTCACGACATTTCTGGCGATGGCGAACAGCCACACCTCAAAGGGTGCTTTGTCCGGGGAGTAGCTGTGCAGCCTGGACCACGTTTTTTCAAAAACCTGGCTGGTCAGATCCTCCGCTGTATAACGGCAGCTGACGCGGTAAGCGGTATAGTTAAATATCCTAGAATAATAGTCTTCAAATATGGAAGTGAAGATTCTGTCCGTACTGATGTCTGCAGCAGGCTCTGCTTCCTTCACTCTACTGTGCCAAAACGATTGCAGCAATGCGCGCTCTTGCATCTCTCTCAGGCTCTCCTTTCTTATGCAAATTCACCGGGCCAAGTGATTTACCCCAGCTAATACGCGGACAACGGGATTTCATTACAAGCCCTGCAAAAAATTCTGTCCGGATGAACCCTTCATCTCCAGTATCCCTTACTGCCGGAGCTTTTGTATGCGGATTATGTTGCATTAATCCCGGGACAGCAAAAAGCCGCCCGCCGGTCCGGCAAAATCCGGCCTGCTGGGCAGCTCTCCATTTCTTATTCAATGCCTGTAAAATAACCGGCTTACGCCTGCTTCTTCTCGGTCAGGTAATATACAAAAGCGAGTGCAGGCACCGCTATCCCGATCAGCGAGGTTAATTCCCAGCCCCCGTAAGCATAGGCCCAGCCGCCCAGCGACGAGCCAATCGCTCCGCCAATGAAAAAGATGGCCATAAACAATCCGTTAAGCCGCCCCCTTGCTTCATTGCCAAGCGAGTAAATCGCCCGCTGGCCCAGCACCAGATTGCCCGACACGCCCATATCCAGCAGGATAGCAGCGGCAACAAGCAGGCCGAGCGTTACTGCGGAATCACTGCGGAACAGGTACGCAATCAGAAAGGCACCCCCGGCAAGCAGAAAAGCGAGTCCGGTCAGCGGACGGGTCCAGCCCTTGTCAGCCAGTCTCCCGGCAACCGGAGATGCCACGGCTCCCGCCACACCGGCAAGGGCAAACAGCGCAATCCCCTGCTGGGACAGGTGGTACGTGTCAGCCAGCCGCAAGGAAATCGTCGTCCAGAACAGGCTGAACGTTCCGAACAGGCTGGCCTGATAGATGGCCCGGCGGCGCAGCACAGGCGTATTCTTCAGCAGCGTTCCCAGAGAGCGGATCAGCCCGCCGTAGTTCATGGCCGGAACCGGCTGGCGCTGCGGCAGCACTCTGGACAGCAGAAGGGTAAGCAGAGCAATGATAACAGCTGAAATGGCATAGATCGCGTGCCAGCCCCAGAGCCCGGAGACGAAGCTGGCCAGCGGACGGGCGAACATGATGCCGAGCAGCAGCCCGCTCATTACATTGCCTACCACCCGTCCGCGGTGCTCTTCAGCAGCAAGGAAGGAAGCATACGGCACAAGAATCTGGGCAGCCACTGAGCCGAGCCCGATGAACAAGGAAGCGCTCAGGAACAGCACCACACTTCGAGCCAGGGTAGCCGCAACCAGCGCCGCAACAACAACGATAAGTGAAATTACGGTCAGCCGGCGGTTTTCGATAATATCACTGAGCGGAACTACGAACAAAAGACCGAGAACATAACCGAGCTGAGTCAGAGTTACTATAAGTCCCGCCGCCCCGGATGACAGATGCGTTGCTGCGGCAATCGGTCCGATCAGCGTCTGGGCATAATACAGATTGGCGACAATAAGCCCGCAGGAGGCTGCCAGCAAAAAAGTGATCCAGCCGGGCATTGCTGCGCTTTCCGCAGCCTTTCCCGCCCCGCTCACTCCGTTCATTTGAGTTACCTGATTCATATTAACTCCACCTTTCACTTTTAAATACTGAACGTTTAGTTTATTAATTATGGATTTATAATATACTGAACGTACAGTTTTGTAAATAGGCAGTTTAAATGATTTTTGCAAGCTGTCCCCAAGCCTGCTGTGTTTTGCTCCAGATTGGCTATATTCAACGGATATTTTGTATAATGGACGTATAGTTTAGATTTATAATGAATACTGTTTGAGCGGATTATGAACCCGGAGGGATGAGGATATGGATAAAAAAAGAGGACGCCCGCGCAACAATGAAGCAGAGGCTGCGATTCTGGCCGCTTCCTATGAGCTGCTGCTGGAAACAGGGTTTGGTGCGGTAACGGTCGATAAAATCGCTGAACGGGCCAAAGTCAGCAAAGCCACCATTTATAAATGGTGGCCTAATAAAGCGGCTGTTGTTATGGACGGTTATCTCTCTGCCGCTTCGGCGCGGCTACCGGTGCCGGATACCGGCTCTGTTAAAGAGGATATCATGATTCATGCGACCAACCTGGCTGTCTTCCTGCGCAGCCGGGAGGGCAAGGTTATCACCGAGCTGATCGGAGAAGGGCAATTCGATGCCGGGCTTGCCGAGGCTTACCGGGCCCGTTTCTTCGCCCCGCGCCGGCAGGAGGCGCACCTGCTGCTGGAACGAGGAGTTAAGCGGGGGGAGCTAAAGGCTGAGCTGGATATCGGCTGCAGTATTGATTTGCTGTATGGCCCGATTTTTTACAGGCTGCTGATTACAGGGGATGTGCTGGACGAGGCTTATATTACAACGATAACGGCCGCAGCCTTTGAGGGGATCAGACAATAGCTGCAGCGGGCACAGTTAGAGACGCACAGGCCTATTTTCCCCCGGAATCCATTCTTGTATATGTATTGATCAATTCGTCCAGCTTCATTGACTGCCTGATTACACGCGGATGAAGCAGCCCGTAGGTCTGTTCCATCTCATTTAATCTGGTTCTTTCGTACTCTATTTGCTTGCTCAGGATCTTGAGCTTGTCCATCTGAACTACCTCCCGTACATATTTTAGAGGTATATGTCAAATTATAGGATATCAGGCTCAATGCATAATGTATAGATATTCAGAGTTTCGTATATTGCTGCTCCTGTCCTTAAGTGCTGCAAAAAGAAAAGGCCTGCCGGCTCTACGCCGGAGGCCTTTTCACATATTTAGAGCCTTGGCTTAATCATAATTCCAAGCTCCTTCAGGTATGGGCCAAGCTCCTCATACAGCCGGCTAAACCGGGCTGTCTCCTCTTCGCTCAGCCGCTCCGGATGTATACTGCCGTCAGAATCAGTAATGGCCGCATTATAAGCCTGCAGCTCGCTTATCAGCTGTCTGAACGCTGTCAGCTCCGTGCCGCTGAAGACCTGCTCTCCCCGGGCTAGCTGCTCCTCCCAGAAGGTACCGCTGTCGAGAGGAGGTAATTTGCCGGAACCAGACGGCTGTGCCTCCTTCTCTATTTTCTCGAAGTAGGGCTCAAGCTTCACGGTCAATTCCTGATACATATCCTGCTCAGCGGTGCTCAGCAGCCCGGGATTAAGGTTCCCTTTATCATCGGCAATCCTCAGATTGTAGCTCCCGATCTCATGCAAGAGTGCCGTAAGGGCTGTAAAATCATCTTGGCTCAGACTGTTTTTGGCCTGCTGCAGCTTGGCTTCAAGCCGCTCGTAGCCTTCAAGCGTTCCGCCGTTCTCCATGAAATGATCCTGCGAGCCGTACACGGAATCCGCCAAATACGTATATCCGGCATAGGCTCCGGTTGGAACCAGTAAAACGGCTGCCACCACTGTGGCTATAAGCCATTTTTTCATGCGTCTTCCCCCTTGTACCGGAGTAATCCTGCTAAGGATTCTGTCCTTCAGCTCAGGTGGAGCGCTCCAGTCCCCGGCCTTCTCCCGGAGGGCCTGCCGCAGCTGCTGTTCAAGACTCATGCACATCCTCCACCCTTCTGTACTGGATTGTGTCAGCCTGATGCTTCCGGCGCAGCTTCTGCAGTGCAGCATGGATACGCGACTTAACAGTGCCCAGCGGGATCTCCAGAATCGCAGCGATCTCCTCCTGGGAATACTCCTGCAGATAATGAAGGATGACAACCTGCTTCAGCTTGAACGGCAAATGGTTTACCGCCATAAGCAGCGCACGGTTTGATATCCTGTCCACTACCTCTCCTGCAAAATCATGCTCCATCCGCTCGGCAGTCTGCTCCGCACGCCGGAGCAGGCGGAAATGCCTCCAGCCCCTGCGGCGGTAAGCCTGGATCTGCCGCATAACCAGCCCCGTCAGCCATGGTCTGAATTCACGGGAATGGTCATACCGGCCCAGTGAGCGGTACAGCTCCACATATACCTCCTGCACAATATCCTCAGCATTCACCGGCTCGGAAACAAGGAAACGCACGGTTCTGTACACATCCCGTATCGTTGCTTCATACAGCTCACCATAGGCTTCGACGCTGCCGGCCAGCGTCTGTTCAATGAGCTGCGCATATTCCATTGGATGCTTCATCCGTCATCCCCCTTCAGGCTTACACTATGTATTGGCGGGCTGGACCGATTTCGTTCGGTTTATTTGGTAGAGCAGGCAGCAGCCATAAAAAAACAGGCCCACAAGAGAAGCCCTCTTGTAGACCTGTTCTGCTGCAGTGCCGGGTTACAGCCTGATCCGTTCCAATAAACCGATCAGCTGCTGCTTCTCCTCCGGGTCAAACCCTTCATAGACCGCGGCCAGCAGTGCTGCCGACACTTCCTCAAATATCGGCTGCAGCTCCCTGCCCTTGGCTGTAAGAGAAAGGCGATAAATTCTTCCGTCCGTCCGGTCCTGCTCCCGCTTCACATAGTCCAGCCGTACCAGCTTGTCCACCAGTGCTGTAATAGTGGATTTATCCTTATCAATGGAGCTGGATAACTGATTCATCGTGATATCTTCACGGATGAACAGCTGATACAGAATATCTCCGTGAGACGGGGCAATGCCGTGAATATGATGCTTTTTGAGCTCCCGTTCAATGAACCGGTTACCGCTGCGGTGAATACGGCCAATGACCGCCAATATTTTGTTCTCGTCCATGCTCCCATGTTAATTTTAACCAAATGCTGTGTCAAGCCCCTCCTCAATACATTATTTGGGGAAGCTTGCGCAAGTCTTTTTATGTTTTGTTTTAAAAATATTCAAATTTTAGTTTGATATAAAAATTAATTCGATAATTGTGATTTATATCACACCTTATGTGAAAAAAATCACTTATCATAAAGCCATCGAGGATGATCATCCGATACTACAAAGAGAAAACAACCATACTATACTATCAAGGAGTGGATATCATTGTTTAACACCTGGTTCCGTACTAATAAAATCGCTATGCTGCTGCTGACTGTCGTTCGTATATATGTAGGTTATCAATGGCTCGAGGCCGGCTGGCATAAGCTGACCGGGGGCTTCGATGCTTCCGGCTTCCTGAAGGGTGCCATTGCCAAAAGCGTCGGGGAAGATGCTACCGTACAAGCCTGGTGGGGAAGCTTCCTCCAGCATGCCGCTCTGCCGAATGTGAATTTTTTCAATCTGCTGGTTCCTGCCGGTGAATTCCTGGTCGGTCTTGGACTGATCCTTGGTACCTTCACCACCTTCGCTGCCCTGATGGGACTTGTTATGAATGCCGCCTATCTGCTCTCGGGCACTGTAAGCACAAATGTTCAGCTGCTGCTGCTGGAGGTTATCATCATCGTATCCGCCGCGAATGCCGGTGCAATCGGTCTCGACCGCTGGGTACTGGGCTACCTGCGCAGCCTTTTCCACAAAAAAGACAAATCCGCCGCCTTCCGGCCTGCAGCCGCTGCTCCCGGAATGAAGCGCTCCGTATAAATATATTTTTCTGCAAGCTGCAATGCCCCGCAGACATGGACAACGCTCTGACGTCCATCTGCGGGGCATTGTTTTTGTTAAATACCCGATCATACGTTCCATTCTGTGCTGCCGCCGCCAAAGCGTAACAAGCTTGTCTTATCAATGTTAACAGAAAGTGACCTTCACACGTTCAATTTGCTTTATACTAATAGAAGCAACTTCTGCTAGATTAATGCAAAGCCTATATAAATGGAGGATTTACTCATGAAAAGATGGATCGCCAGCGTAGCTGCAGCAATGCTGATTGCCGTATGCCCGTCGGCTCTTGATATAGATAAGACGTTTGCCGCTTCACCGCTTAAATTGATTGTTGACGGGGAAGCTGCGCTTACCCCTCTGCATCCGTTTCTCGACCAGGACATCGTGTATGTGCCGGTCCGGGTGCTCACCGAGTTCTACCCTGCAGCACTCCAGTGGGACAACAAGCAAAAGCTGTTAACAATCACCACTGAAAGCACCAGTACGATGGTTAAACCGGGCAGCCAGCTGGTGCTCTATTATGGCAGCTCGACTGCGCTTGAAGGCAAGGCTATACTGCGGAACGGACGCATGTATATTCCGGCATCTGCCCTGAATCTTATATCCGGAGCTGACTTCCGGCTGGAACAGAAGCAGAACTCGGTATCTATTATATCAGGCAGCGTAAGCACAACCGTGCGGGTCCCGACCGAAGCGCTTGCTGCCGCAGAAGACCATCCGGAAGTCAAAATCTATGCCGCCCTTAAAGACAAGACAGCCTATAAAGGCTATATACTTGAGGTAAACGGACAAAAGCACAAATACAACTGGCAGACCTACCGGGATTTAAGCCACCCGCCGGAGCTTTACTACAATGATATCAATAAGGACGGACAACCCGAAGCCATCGTTATTCTCACATTAGGTACAGGAACAGGAATTGTGGAGCAGGAGATCCATGTGATTAATCCGAAGACCTGGCAGGAGCTCTCTGTACCTGAAGCCTGGAAGGCTGCAACTCAGCTTGTATCCTCCAGCATTACTGCTGACGGCAAGGATATGCTCGTATCGCTGAAGCTTGCCGGTGCCTCCCCTTCACAGGTGACCCTGCGCCTGCCCGACCGCAGCGACGACCCGAATATCGGCGGAAAAGCAGGCATCGGCTCCGTTACTTACTACATGGTGGAGAATAACCGGCTGACGGCTGAAGTGAATGTGACGACCGGATTCCTGGAGAGCATCGGAAGTCTGAAGCTGGTGTACAAACCGGCTGCTTCCGGGAAAGCCCTGGAGCCGGAATCGGTCACCTTCATTGCATTCGATGAATATCCGGCAACGGTGAAGAAGCAGACCGCCAATGATTGATGCTCATATTCATCTGGAGCAGTATGATCAGGCCGTGCTGGAGGACATGCTGTCCGGGCTTCCCGGGCAAGGCATTGACGGCTTGATTGCCGTCTCGATGAATTTGGAATCCAGTGTCCGTACATTAGAGTTAGCCCGCAGAGCTCCCGGACTGATTAAGCCGGCCTACGGCTATCACCCCGAGCAGCCGGTGCCTGAGGAAGCAGAGCTGGCAGCGCTGCTCCGCTTCATTGAAGAGCACGCCGCACACATGGCAGCCGTAGGTGAAATCGGCCTGCCTTATTACAGCCGGGCCGAAGCGCTGGAGCGCGGCTTGCCGTTTGAGATGGAGCCATATATCCGGCTGCTGGATACCCTGCTTGGCGCTGCCGCCCAGCTCGGCAAGCCGGTGGTGCTGCATGCCGTCTATGAGGATGCATTGACCGCCTGCGACCTGCTGGACAAGCACGGCATCCGTGATGCCCATTTCCACTGGTTCAAAGGGCCGGAGGAAGCCGTCGCCCGGATGATTGAGCGCGGCTATTATATCTCCTTCACTCCGGATATCGTCTACGAGCCGGAGATTCAGGCCCTGGCCAGGCGTTATCCGCCTGAGCTGGTTATGGCGGAGACGGACGGCCCTTGGCCGTTTGAGGGGCCTTTTGCCGGACGGCTCACCCACCCGGCTATGATCCGCGATGCTGCTGCAGCCTGGGGCGCGCTGCACGGCTATTCGCCTGCGCAGGCAGAAGCGCTGCTGAGCGCGAACACAGCGCGGTTTTTCCGGCTGTATGAGAGCACGGGAAGCTTAGAATAGTTCGTCATATTCTTCGGATTCTACAACCCGTTCATGCCGGATGCAGGACATTTCTTCTATGCCGAGAATCTCTATGAATTTACCGGATAGCTCCATAGCTTGGTTAATGTTGCGGTGAATGAAGGAATGGCTCAGAATTTCACAGAGCTGTACAACCTGTTCACCGGATGCCCCCAGCAGCTGGAATTGCTCCGGGCGGCTGTCGTTGAACAAATTCCCGAGCTTTTGCTCAAATACAGAGGCCGACTCAAGCTCCTCACGGATCTTTTCCAGAGTACCGCTGAGCAGCAGCTCCGTGAGGTCTGACTCCGGGTACCTTTCCTCTGCAGTATGAAGAACCATTTCTTCCTCATACTCATAGGCAATATGCAGCGCCGCTATCTCTTTTCCTTGGTGGATCAGCTGATAGCCCCACTCATGGTCTGCAAAGTTATAGAAATATAGCACCGGCGCCTCCTCTGACAGAAGCTGAATATGCTCCTGAGCCAGCCCGCTGTTATACGTATGTTCTATCAGATAAGCTATGTATTGTTCATTCAGCTGAATCATTACTGAACCTCTAACAGCATGCTTCCTGACGATATCCCGGTCTGCGGCCCGCAATATATGACCTGATGTAAATTCACTCATTACTTTAAGCCTCCTTATGTAGTGATAAGCTGGATAAAGATAGTTGCACTTCGTGCAGCTAAAACAGCCGGTTTTGCCCTATTGCAGGCCTTTAAGTGTAGTTCATACAACTAAAAAGGCTCCATCCCCGCAAAACGGCGGGAAATGGAGAAAATAGCTGCACGGAATACACTTATATGTCTGAATCCGCTCAAAAAGCCGCTTTTAGATGTACAGAGTGCAGTTAAAGCAGCATGGCTGTACCGGCCGGGAGCAGCGCCGCGAATGGGCTGAGGCTTCTACTTCAATCCGTCTCCCTCTATCCTGCCTGCTCCATCCGGTCGGCCTTAGCCTCCCGCTTCTCCTGCCAGAGTATCCGGCCGAAGAGCAGGCCGGCCAGTCCCAGCGCCGTCTGGATGAGGCCGAAGATCAGGAAGATCCGGCCCGGGCCGGCGAACTCAACCAGCAGCCCGCCCAGCAGCGGGGCGATGATCAGCACCGCGCTGAGCACGGTATTCTGGATGCCGAAGATGCGGCCGGTCATGTGCGGCGGGGTTTCTTTTTGCAGCATATAGTTGAAGGCTACTGCAAAGGCCCCGTTCCCGGCTCCAAGGACGAAGCCAAGCAGCAGCACCCAGATGACCGGGGCGCCCGGCTGCAGCAGCCCGAGGCCCGCAACCGACACGCCGATCAGCATGTAGCCCATGCCCAGCCGCCAGGTATAGCTGATAGCGCCGCGAAGTCTGCCCAGCAGGAGAATAGTCAGCACCGCGCCCACACCCGAGGCGGCAACCATCCAGCCCAGCACCGCTTCTCCGGTCGGGGAATACACCCGGAACAGGCTGGTGAACTGAAAATCAATGACCTGGATCGCCAAAGCCCCGGCCAGCCCGTAGACCATCATATTTAGCAGAATCCGGCTGCTCAGCATGAAGCTCCAGCCTTCCTTCCACATCGTCCGCAGCGGAACCTGCTCTTCGGTTGTCTTCTGCGCAGGCTCTGCCTTTGCATCAATCTTGCGCACAGACAGCAGCAGCAGATAAGAGAAGCCGCGCAGCGCGGCATTCAGCACGATACACCAGTGCGGTGTAAGGAAGGTGAGCGCGAGTCCGCCTAGTAGCGGGCCGGCGATTTTGGAGCCCTGATTCACCAGCCCGTTCAGTGAGGAGGCCTGGAGCAGCTGATCTTCTCTGACAATACTGCGGGTCAGGGACTGCTGGGCAGGCACATTGACCGTTGAGATGGCTGAGCGCAGAGACAGCAGCGGCAGCAGCCAGAACATATTCGGGGCCAGTAACAGCACCAGTGTCAGCACAGCGGTAAGCAGATCGCAGACCCGCATCAGCTTCAGCTTGTTCAGCCGGTCGGCGGCAACTCCGGCCACAGAGCCGAGCAGAATGCTCGGCAGCGCAATGGCTACCGGAATCATGGCAAGCATCAGCGGGCTGACCTGCCAGCGGTATCCGACCAGCACCTGAATGGCCAGGGAGTCGAACCAGTCGCCAAAGCTGGCGGTGGCAAAAGCGCTATATACGCGCACATAGACCTTGTTATGCAGCAGGCTGTTTCCCTGCTTCGTTGAAGCTTCCATCCGTCATTCCTCCAGCAACATATTTAGTCCAGATGAATCAAGTCATCTTATGACCTTAATGTAACGGGGAATTGTCAGAGCATTATCAGAGGGATATCAGGGAATGTGGATCAGATATTCAGCGCCCGCATCAGCAGGTTTTCCAGAGACTGTTCATAACGGCTAAGCCCGCTCTCCTCCATCGCCTCAAGGAACCTGCGCTCATATTTGCGGTGCAGCGGATGCGGCGGCAAATACAGGCGGCAGTAATGATAGATCCGGTAAAAGCCGTACAGCTGAAGCGGAACAAACCCCGACCGCTCCAGCACCCCGATCCCCTCATCCAGCAGACGCACCGCTTCAACCGGCTGATTTTCCCGCAGCTGCCAGAGTCCCTTTATAATTTTGTAGCCGCCGGTTTCTCTTAAAAAGGGCTTCTCCTGCAAAATCTGCACCACAGCCTCATCCAGCCGCATAAGCACATCATTTCCCGCCCCTGCCGCCAGCTGCGCAAACAGCTCAGTTATCATGGTTACCGGCACAAAATTTTCATAGCCCGGCTCTGTGATGGCCTGATAGGACCGGGGAAGGCGCGCCAAGGCCCGCTCCGGTTCACCCGATAGGATGAACAAATCAAGGATCGTCAGAATGTCCAGCTCCAGCTGATCCTCGGGATGCATCACCTGTGCCTGGATTACCCGCTCACATACTTCAAGCTTCTTCTTGGGGTCTCCGGTAAACATGTAAAATAAAAACAAATGAAACAGCCGGTCCTTGAGCGGAACCTCCTCTGTATGCATAAGCCATTCCAGATCCCCCTGGACAAAATGGATCGTCACCGCAACCTCCGGGTCCAGCGCATAGCCGAGTGTATCCTTTTGACCGGCCAGGCTGAGCATGGATTTGCCCTGTCCGTAGACATGGAATTTACTGAAAACCTCGCGCATCGCCTCGCGCAGCTCCGGGTCATGGGTTGTCGGATTAAACATCGGGACAGCTGCTGTTTCCGGTATGGAGAGGCTGTAGCCTGAGCCCCGTACGGTTTGGAGCGCGAGTCCGCTGAAGGGGCGGAGCTTTTTGCGCAGACGGTATATATGATCATCCACGGTCCGCTCCACCGGATACTCCAGCGGCCAGACCTTGTCCAGCAGTTGACTGCGGGTGAAGGTTTGCCCTTTGTTGCGGTACATAAAGTCCAGCAGCGCAAATTCCTTGGGCAGCAGCTGTATAGCCGTTCCGCCGGATGCCACGGTAAAGTTACTTTCATCTAATTCGAGCTGCATCGCAAGTTCCTCTTTTCCACGGATGAGTCCATGGGTGTATTATAGCAGTCCTTCTTCCGTCCGCTCCAGCACTAACGTCATACCATAAGCAGGGGGCCTGCCGATTCATCAAATGATCCGTTAAAAAAAGAGCAAATCTGCAAACCGTCTGCAGCTTTACTCTTTTGTTAATTGTATTAGCCCGCCATATTGTTAAAGGAGTCCTGTTCGGAAAAGACCGAGATATGATCGACCGTGCCCGTTGCTTCCGGAATAATAAACTTCAACTCGTATTCCTTGCCGGCCTGGTAAATATAAATCCTGTCACTGCCGTTCACAGCCGTATCATCCGGCTTGCCGAGCGTCTGCTCAATCTCTTTCAATGTTAGCTGCTGCAGAGTAGCGGCACTGGACCGGACATCAAAAATCCGGCTGCCCTTGTTCCAGCCGAAAACAACATGCTTGGCGCTGTAGGTGGAATAGATCCCTTTGCCTGCCGGCTCCTTAGTGTCCGGCTCGCCCCATGCTGCCTCGACTTCGTCAATCATTCCGCTGTGTGCGGCATATTCCACACCGGGAACCTTGCCCTGCCGGGCCAGCTCCAGCAGCTCCTTCAGCCGGGCTGCACTGTCTTCTGCCGCAGCGTCGTTGCCTGCTGCTGTATCCGGTGCTGCCGTCGCTGCCGGCGGAACAGATTGCTCAGCTGCCGCTGGCGAAGGGCTGGCAGTGACAGCCGGCTGCGCAGAAGCGGACGCCTCTGCCGAAGGGGCATTTGTCGCCTCCGCGCTGTTGTCGGCGGATGAATTGCAGCCCGTAAGCCCGATTGCGCTGGCCAGTATCATGATTCCTGCTATTGTTTTGAATGTTGTTGTCATGCTGTCATCTCCTTGGTTAGCTGAGCTGTCTCTGGTATTAAGTAATGCTTTTGACGCGAGGGGCGTAATAAAGGTTGCAAAGTACGGTTGGCTGAGTACAGTTGGCTGAGTACAGTTGGCAAAAGACAAGACTTCTGCCCGGCTGTACCGCGCTTGCCCAGAAACGGATGGTCTGGAAAGTTTATTTTATTGTAGACAAACTCTCCGGCATTGAATCATAGAGCAGCCTGCACATTAATTTTCTGTTCACTCATGCAACCATACCGCTGCAGCCCGCATCTTATTAGTAAAGGGAGGGGAGCTTCATCTGGATATTATAGAGAGAATCAAGGCCAGGGATGAGTCCGCTCTCCGCCAGCTGATGGATGAATACGGGGATATGCTGCTGAGAACGGCCTGTCTGCTGCTCAGGGACCGGCAGTCTGCCGAAGAAGCTGTGCAGGATACCTTTATCCAGGCTTATGCCAAAATCGGCCAGCTCCACGAGCCCGCCCGGCTCCGTTCCTGGCTGATTGCGATCACGGTCAACCGCTGCCGGATGAAGCAGCGGACCTGGAGCTGGCGGAGCATTTTTCCGGCGGCGGAGAGCGGCCGGTGGGCAGAGGCTGCCGGGGAAGCGGCTGCAGGAGCGGAAGAGCTTTTTATGGCTGAATGGTACAGCGGGAAGATTTCGGATGCAATCGGAGACCTTGACTATATGTATCGTGAATGCCTGACCCTGTACTATTTTCACGAGATGAGTATACGGGAAATTGCTTCCCAGCTGAAGACCAGGGAGAACACGGTAAAATCACGGCTCGCACGCGGGCGGCAGCTGCTCAGGCTGATTTTGGAGAAGGAGGACATAGATAATGGATAACGGACGCGAAAAGATCAGGCAACGGCTGGAAGATGAGCTTGCTCCTGTCACCTTCTCCGGCCATGACCGGGTGCTGGGACAGACCCATCCGCCCACCCTCCGGGCACGCCTCGCGGCGCTGTGGAATAAGGAGCTGGAAATCCCGATAGGGGCTCTCGGTGCTGCAGCAGCAGTGCTCACGACAGGGGTTCTGCTGTTCTATGCACCTCAACTGACAACAAAGCAGCAGCAATCCATCCAGCCGCAGGAACGGCGGGAATTAATAGAAACCGGGGGTAACACCTACTGGAAAGACCTCTACGAGCAGGCGGTGAAGCAGCATGAAAATTAGAATTAAAGTCAAGCATCTGGTGCTTTTCCTGCTGCTCCCTCTCACGCTGCTGGCGGTCTTTGTGTTTATCCGGCCTTCGGCCGGGACTGATTTAAGTCCGGCACAGCAGGCTTCCGCAGACGCCCGGACTGTGCTGCTGCAGAAGCTTGACTCCAGCAGCGGCAGTGCGCGGATGCAGCTTATCCGCGAGACGGTCATAGAGCCGGCCAATTATTACCCGGCTTACTGGTTCAACGTATACGCAGGCGGGTCCATGAGCCAGGTCAACCAGATGAGCGACGATCAGGAGGCATCCCCGCTTCTGCCCAGTGACCGGATAAAGCTGCTGGAAGAGTATATTCAGGAGGGCCCGGCTGATTATACCCTGCAGCATGCGGTTAAGCAGCTGGTCTATGAGTATGATGCGGCAGGGAATGCCGGGGATCAGGCAGACCAGGCGATTGCTGCTGCTGTAAACAGGTTCAGCAGCAAATCCTCTGCCGCACGCGAGCTGACCCTGCTCCGGGCCGAGCGGGCGCTGAACGCCGGGGACTATACAATGGCCGGGGAGTACCTTGAGCAGTCGGCGTTTACGGTCCAGTTCAACGAGTCCGAGCTGGATGCCAGGACGGCCTGGCTGCAGGGGCGGCTGCTGTTCACACAAGGCAAAGGCAGTGAGGCGCTTACACTGGTGAACAGCGCACTGGAAAAGTACCGTAAGGAATGGGCTGAAATAGATGCCGATTTTAATCCCGCTGGCAGTGGT
This sequence comes from Paenibacillus sp. FSL R7-0273, assembly GCF_000758625.1. Lineage (NCBI taxonomy): Bacteria > Bacillati > Bacillota > Bacilli > Caryophanales > Paenibacillaceae > Paenibacillus > Paenibacillus sp. FSL R7-0273. The sequence continues at coordinate 1,208,829 of NZ_CP009283.1, read as the reverse complement.
TCGCAGCAGAACGCCTCCGCTGAGGGCAGCACGGATGGCAGCGACGTAGATAGCGGTGGTACGGATGGCGGTGCGGTCGGCGGCAGCTCAGAAACCGGCAGCAACGAAGCTGAGGAGGTATATCGCACATCCTCCCCCACAGAGGAGCAGCTTGTTGCACTTCAGACAGCGCTGCGGGAAGCTGTGAAGCTGGGCTTCGATGCTCCCGCTACCTTATCAGGCACACTCACCAAAAGCGACGGTACTCCGTTAGCCCGGGCCGGCATCTTCCTGCGCGCGGAAAGCGAGCTGTATCACAGTGTGCAGTCTGACAGTGAGCCGTATCAGATGATTACGGATGCTGAGGGACGCTTCCAGTTCTCCGGCGTAATTCCCGGGTTCTATCAGATCCAGCTCGGCTTCAGCTTTGAGCAGATCGACGGCTGGACCTGGCCGGTGCAGTCTGACGACTGGATTGAACTGCAGTCTGGCGGCTCGGTCACACATGACATTACTCTGCAGCCGCTGCTGGAGCTGCAGTCACCTGTTAACTCACAGGTGCTGACCGGTGAGGCTGTACAGTTCAAATGGGAGGCTGTTGATGGAGCTGCCTATTACAATCTGTCAACAACAGTTGATGACAAAGGCAGCTTCTTCAGCCATATCACCCGTCAGCGCATTACGGATAATCAGGTTGAAATTCCGGTCACTGAGCTATACAACAGCGGAGGCTTCTCTACCGGCGGCTTCTCTACCGTAGAAGGCGGGGAAGGCTGGCAGTCGGTTTCACCCGCCTCCCTGCTCGGCTTTGCCAATCCGGACAGCCGGTTCTCCTGGAGCATCGACGCTTACGATGCGCAAGGTCATGTTATCACCCGTAGCAATGGCTACCGGCTCAATGAAGAGACCGTCGGCAATCTGCCGTTCTTCTATCTGAAGTCTCGGACTATGACCGCTGCGGATAAGCTCGTTGCTGATCAAAAGCTGGTGGAAGCACTGGAAGCTTACCGTAAGGACTATGCCGAAAATCCGCAGGATGACCACGCGCTCAAAATGCTGATTCATCTCCTGTTCGCCAAGCATTCCTATTCCCGGGATGCCGGAATTATGGATGAGGCGATGGCCTTATTAGTGAAGCTGGTGGAGCTGCGTCCGGATGCCAACTTTGCCTACAATCTGGCAGATTACTATCTGGATCGCTCCGACTGGAGCAGCTACAACAAATACCATGCGTTGTATCTCAAGCTGAACGGGCAGGAGCAAGACAGCTTCGACCGCTCTCTCGATGCCCTCGCCCTAATGTACCAGGGCCGGCTGGACGAAGCCCGGCAGCAGCTGGCTCTGGCGATGGAGACAGACCCGACTCACCGGTTTATCGGCAGCTATCTGGCAGCCGAGCTGGCTGCTGGCCAGCCGCTGGAGTCCGTGCTGGAGCTGGCGAAACGTTATCCCCAGCACAGCTACGGCCGGGGCGGCTACAGCTGGACCCTGCTGATTATGGAGCTTCAGGCGGAGCGTGCCAAGGCACCTGCTGCTTTTGACAAGCTGCTGGCCGAAAAACTGGATGCCTATATGAGCCGGCAGGATAAAGCCCTTGAGCAGTGGGCCGGCGCTGGCACACCGACGGCACTGAAAAAATTTATTAAGGCCGTTCTCGAGGTGGGCTAGACGGCTGCACAGGGGCGCACAGCAACATAGCATGGCAACATAGCATGGCATAAAAAGACGGTCAACACAGCAGTATGCTGTCTGTTGACCGTCTTTTTTAGATATAACTGTAGCTGGCTAAATTCAAGGGCATTTTTGCCTCTCATTTGGCCCATTTGGCCGCCGAGGCCCAATTCAAAGGCATTTTTGCCCTTCATTCGGCCCATCTGGCCGCCGAGGGCGATTTCAAAGGCATTTATGCCCTTCATTCGGCCCATCTGGCCGCCGGGGCCGAATTCAAGGGCATTTTTGCCTCTCATTTGGCCCATCTGGCCGCCCGGGCCGAATTCAAAGGCACTTATGCCCTTCATTCGGCTCATCGGGCCGCCCGGGCCGAATTCAAAGGCATTTTTGCCCTTCATTCGGCCCATCTGGCCGCCGAGGGCGATTTCAAAGGCATTTATGCCCTTCATTCGGCCCATCTGGCCGCCGGGGCCGAATTCAAGGGCATTTTTGCCTCTCATTTGGCCCATCTGGCCGCCCGGGCCGAATTCAAAGGCACTTATGCCCTTCATTCGGCTCATCGGGCCGCCGAGGCCAAATTCAAAGGCACTTTTACCCTTCATTCGCCCCATTTGGCCGCCGGAGCCTCTTTTCCCGTCCCGTACCCCTCATCCAGCAGCGCACTCTGATTCACCACGTAGGTTCCGGCCATCATATCATGGAGCGCCCGGTTGCGCATGCTGAATACAATAAACAGGCAGTCTATGATGATGATCAGCGCCAGGAATCCTGTCAGGTCGCTGGCCAGCGGGGCCCAATTGGCATAGGCTTCAGGCAGCTTGGAAAGGGTACCATCCCCTGCAGTAACAATGACGGCCAGCAGTGTGTTGACCAGCAGAAAGCTGTAACGGATCACGGCCTGTTTCAAGCTCGGGCGTCCTCCCTGCTCATTCACAACCCGCGTCCGCATGATCAGCCTACCCGGCGTTCCGCCGTATTTGGCAACCAGCACAATATGAAACAGCGAAATTAGGAGCCACTCTATCCACAGCGGAATCCCAGACTGGTATTGAACAGCCGCTGAAACCGCCAAGCCGTTGATGAAATAGATAGGAAGCGCCAGAATCAGAAAATCCAGAATGCTGATCAGTACTCTTTTCCAAAAGCCTACATAGTCGCTCTCCGCCAAACGTTCCGTTATACTGTGCTCCATGAAAGTCCCCCTTGCTGTGTGATGTCTTACTATAGGCTATTGCCAGACACGCTGTTCCGTTACTCCGGACCGATGATATCCCGTGCCACCTGTTTCGCCTCTTCCAGCGTGTGCGCCGGACCGGCAATGTAGCCGTCCTGACCCTTAAGGCCATACCGCTCGTTGACTTCGGTCAGCACGACCCAAATCTTATCCAGTGCAAGTGACGCGGTTACCATTCCTGCAGTCTGCGTGCTGCCATTCCCTGTTGCCTCTGATATAACGCCAAGATAGTAGCTGCCGCTCTCCTTAAGCTTAAGCTCATAACGCAGATCACCGTCCGCAACCAGGCTGCCGTTAAATCTGCTTTTGCCCGGTAATCCCCTGAATTTTTCTCCTGCCAGCACGAGGACTGTACTTCCCGCCTGACCAGCTTCATTCGTATAAATCACACTGCTGTATTCCTGATCAAAAGGCTGCGGACGCAGCCACATATAGGCCAGTGCCACAATCCCCAGAACTGCGATAACTGCTGCTGTACGCCGTATTTTATTCATCGCTCCTCCTGCTGTCTGATATTAATCCGCTGCCCTTACAGCTTCTGCACCTTAAGCCCGGATACTTAATGGTGCTGACCGTTTCGCCTTTATCCGGAATTTTATCCTGCTCCTCCACATAGCCCTTCAGCTTAATGCTCTCCGCCTGCTTCAAATCCAGCACTGCTTGAGAGTGCTTCCCCCCAATCATTCCATACATTTACCTTATATTTACTTCTCTGCCGATGTCAGATTTCCTTTAACTTTGTGCTAATGGCCTGCCGGACCGCCATAATTTCCTGCAGCAGCTCCCGGTTCTCCGTCTCTGTTCCTGCAGCTTCCCTGCACATCAGTCCGGCCATCCGCAGCTGCAGCAGCTGCAGCTCACCCTCTCGGGCCTGCTCCTCCGGAGTCAGCACCCGGCTGCGCTCCTTAGCATAATATTCCTCAAACGTCCCGGAAAAGAACTGCGGGCTCTGCCCCCGGCCCAGCAGCAGCAGGCGGTTGGCGACTCTGGTATGGAGATAACGGTCATGCGAGACGATCACCAGACCGCCGGGATAGGCGGCAAGCGCTTCTTCCACCCGCTCCCGGGTGTCGATATCCAGATAGTTGGTCGGTTCGTCGAGCACCAGCAGATTAGCCTTACCGAAATACAGCCGGAGAAAAGCCACCCGGCATTTCTCGCCGAGGCTGAGGTCGCCGATGCGTTTAAACACATCCTCCCGCGGGAACAGGAAGCAGCCGAGAATGGTCCGCGCCTCCGTCTGCGTCATGCCCGGCAGCTCCAGCAGGCTGTCCAGTATAGTCAGCTCCGGATTCAGATGCTCCAGCTCCTGGGCGAAATAGGCAATTTTCGTGCGGGGATGCAGCCGCAGTCTGCCGCTGGCGGGCTTGACAGCACCTGTAATCAGCTTCAGCAGCGTGGATTTGCCGGCGCCGTTCGGACCGAGCACGGACAGCCGGTCCCCCCGGCGTAAAGTAAGCGAGAAATGCTCCAGCAGCTGCGGCCCGCCCGGGTAGCCCAGGCTAATGTCCTCCGTTGCCAGCAGCGCATCTCCCTGAAAATCCTCACCTTCCAGCTTCATGCTCAGCTGGGGTGCCGCCTTCGGCAGCTCTATACGGTTTTTCTCCAGCCGCTCCAGGCTGGCTTCCTTGGCGTGCAGGCGTGAGACGTTCTTCTTCGACTTGGACCGCAGAAAATCATTCTGCCCGGCAGCAGTGTGCGCCTGCTGGAACCAGAGGGCGTAGCGGCGGATGCTTTCCAGCAGCTTTTCCTTTTCCAGCTCCTGCTTTTTGTGCTGGCTCTCCAGCGTCTTAAGCTCCAGCTCCTTCTGCTCCCTGTACTGTGTGTAAGCGCCGGGATAGCGGCGGCAGCCTGCCGGGCTCAGCTCCAGAACACTCGTCGCCGTCCGGTCGATAAACGTGCGGTCATGCGACACATACAGCACCGTACCGGGATAGGTCCGCACCCACTCCTCCAGCCATGCCATCGTCTCCTCGTCGAGATGATTGGTCGGCTCATCCAGCACCAGCAGCTTCGGCTGCCTGGCGAGCAGCGCAGCCAGCTGTACGCGCGTCTTCTGGCCTCCGCTAAGTCGCCGGTAAGAATGATTCCACAAGGACGGGTCCAGCTTCAGCTGCCGGAGACATTTCTCCGCCTTAGCTTCCCAGCCATATCCGTCCAGCTGCATATAGCTGTCACTGGCTTCTCCGTACTCTGCCACTGCCGCCTCATCCGTGCCGCCTGTCTCTTCCAGCCTGCGGGCAAGCTGCTCCATCCGTTGCTTAAGAGCGGCCAGCTGCTCTGACGCTGACAACACAAATTCAAGGACGCTGACGCCGGAAGCCGTCTCCAGCTGCTGATCCAGTACGCCCCATTCCTCCCGCTCCAGGCCGCAATAGACGGTGCCTTCCTCAAAGGCAAGCCTGCCCAGCAGGCCCTGCAGCAGGGTTGTTTTGCCGATGCCGTTCCGGCCGAACAGCAGGACACGCTCACCTTCCGCGATATCAAAGGATACCCCTTCGAATAAGGGGATGCCGTCCCATTCTTTTTTTAAATTCTTCGCTTTCAATATAGTCATTGTAGTCATATACATTCCTCCGCTTCCGTATTAGCTCCAAGGCTGACTGCCGCATCCGTAACAGAAACAGCAGCAAAAAACCGCAGCCAGCAGGCTGCGGTACAGGAAACGTATGAAGGGAGCAGCGTACAGGAAATAAGCGGCAGAATAACTGTACACCTGAAAGCAGCTCCAAGCGCAGTATTAATCTTTTGCCAGCCCAATTTCCATATCGCATGAGTCCCGGCAGACACACGTATCCCTGACCGTACACCCTAAACAGGTGTCCCGTGGCATGTGCTTATGCACATCACAAGTAAATAGGTCATTGTATAGGAAACGTGTTAGTTATTCATCAGCCGGTGTCCTCCGTATTGTCCGAAATCAGTAATACTTATAATATAAACAATCTGGACGGCGATGATAAGGGTAAGAACGGTTTTAATTGTTTTTGCCCGGCAGAGCGCAGGAATTATCTGTATTTCTCAGCGATCTCAAGTATATAATTCCGGAAGGCATCGACATATGATTTAGGCTCAACAATCTGCAGCCTTGTTCCGAATCCAGCCAAAAAATCAAACCCGAAACTATTATCAGGAACAAGGAATGTTGCCATGAACCGTTCAGGACCGCAGTACTCTATACTCTTATGTCCATACCTTTCAATAAACTGATCCTTTATGCCCGGCGAAATCAACGCTTTAACTGTGACCAGTTCCGGTTGATAGCCCGTGGCCTGTGCTTGTTCCACGGAATCCTCTCTGACGCTAAACGATTGCTCATGCATGCAAGGATCATTGATGCGGGATATTTTGAATGTCCTGTATCCCATTCGCTGCAAGCAGAAGGCTTTGAGGTACCAGCTGGATTCGCTAAAGTGAAGCTGATAGGGCTCAGCAGTCCTTTTCGTCACAATGCCGTTTTTATCTGTATAGTCAAAAGAAACAAGTCTCCTCTTCAGTATTGCTGCTTGAAATACCGCCAGGGTTTGACTGAGCTCAGAGCGGCCCTCCCAGTTATAAAAAGAAAGCCGGATGGCGCTTTTCGGGGCCAGCGGACCTACCATGGCTTCTATTTTTTTAATTGTTCTCTCAACTTCCCCGCTGATTAAAATTTGCTCAAGGCCACTCAGCGCAGTCAAGATGTTCTCTAAGTCAGCGCTGGTTAAAAGCCGTTTATCCATCTTGTATTCATTCAGAATACCGTAGCCCCCGTTGACTCCATTGACTGAATAAACCGGAATATTAGCTAAGCTCAAGGCTTCCATATCGCGAAGAATCGTCCTTTTGGAAACATTAAATAACTGCGCGAATTCTGTGCTGGAAACAACCTCTTTCCTCAGCAAAATCATAATAATAGAAATTAGTCTCTCAACCTTTTCCATCGGCTCACCTCTTTTCTACACTTCAAAAAAACAGTGACAATAAGGTGTCACCTATCATCCATTATACTTCCTTTATAACAAGAAGGAGGCAGTATATATGGCAGCTATTGCGTATCTGAACTTTAACGGAATTGCAGAACAAGTGATTGATTTTTATTCAAAGGCTCTACACGCAATCGAAGTAAAGAAAGCGAAGTATGGGGATATCCCCCAGAATCCAAGCTACCCGATGCCGGAAAACGAGCTGAATATGATCATGGAATCTTCGATAACATTCACTGGCGGGAAAATTATGTTGTCGGACGTTCTGCCTTCCATGAAGGCTGTGACAGGTGAGCTTATGACAGGAAATAATATACTGATTAGCCTGGTCATTGATGATAAGCAAAAACTGGGGGAATACTTCAACGGTTTATCTCAGGGCGGAACGGTCATCATGCCGTTATCTGACACTCCCTGGTCTTCTTGCTTCGGGATGCTGGTTGATAAATTCGGGGTGAACTGGAAATTCAATAGCGATGCAGATCTGTTTTTAGATAAAATAACAGCCAGCACACAGTAACAGTAAAAAAAGACGGCTCCCCGCAATCTTCCCGGGAACCGTCTTTTTTAAATATCAGCTTCGGCAGCACATTAGCTTATGCCGCTCTTACTTTTACAAACTAAGCAAGCTCTGCACTCACCAGGCCGCGGATAAAGCTCTCCACATTCTTGGCCAAATATGTAACCTTATGGTTATTCGCCAGATCGACATAGACTACTTCCGGCTCCCCGTCATTGCCGGCAGGCCTGTAGTCGAGCATTACAACTCCTTGATCGGCCGATGGCGCATCGCAGATGACCACGCCAAACTCAGGATAATTCCATTCGTCTATGACTGCCAAGCTTCCCTGCTCCCCGCAGAGTGAGTATTTCTTATCCCGGCCGATGCCGCGGATTCCGGAGATGACAATGTGATCCTTGCCGGCTTCGGCAGCCTGGTTCCCCAGCGGGTATTTCGTGTTGCGGGGAACGCCGCCGTTCTGCTGCTTCATCACGGCAATGTAGAAGTCCGGCAGCTTGAACACCAGTTGCTCCTGCACGGATTCAATCAGTTCGTCCGTGAGCGGCTCAGACACATAGTTCTCCTGCCCCTCTGCGCCGTCTGCCCAAAAATTAGCACCATCGAACTTCGGCAGAGGCCGCAATCCGGACGTCTTTTTGGAGGAGGCTTCTGCTGCTGCAGCTCTGGCTGCTTTTTTGGCTGCTTTGCGCCGGCTCAGCGCCAGAAACTCGAGTGTATCCTCGTCTTCAGGCTCCAGCTCGTCAGCGGTTTCAAATGCGCTGACAGCTTTGTCATACTGCTTCAGATAGTAGTAGGAAAACCCGACACGGTAATGCCAGAGCGGATCATCCTCGCCTTCCTCCTCAACAGACATAAGCTGCTCCAGCGCATCTTCGTAACGCTCAAGGTTAAGCAGCGCTCTGCCTAAATGGCTGACCAGCACATAATCCCGGTCCTCCCCGGGGATTTCCATCACTGCATCCACAATTTCCTCAAACTCGTCTTCTTCATGCCATAATTCCAACTGTTCCACAAGCTGCTCGCTCATCGTTTCAGGCCTCCCAGTTTCATAACGCTCATACTGGTGAAAATTATACCATTTCTACCGGGTGCTTCTCCACCTGACGCATCACAAGGGCAGATACGCACATTATTTGCATACCCCGGCACATTTATTTTCCTGCCAAATATAGTATGCTGATGAAAAAGATGAGAGGATGTCCGCTGTGCAGCAGAAGGATGTTGTAATCGGAATAGACGGCGGAGGAACGCATACCCGGGTCATCGCCGCAGATATTCAGGGAAATATACTAGCCTACGCTATAAAAGGAAGCGCTTCAATCTACCGGGAGTCCTCTGTGCAGATGAATGTACAATCGGCAATCAGAGACGTAATGAGCAGCGGCGGAATTGAGGCAGACCGGATTGCCGGAATCGCCGCCGGTATTGCCGGTTATGATTCACCTGAGGATCTGGAGTGGATTACTCCGCTTACCGCGGTTCCAGGCTTAGCCTGTCCCAGATGGCATGTGAATGATGCCCTTATTGCCCATTACGGGGCCCATCTGGCCCGGCCGGGCATTATCGCCATCGCAGGCACCGGCTCCATTCTGATTGCCATTAATGAAGAGGGACGCTATTTGCGTAATTATGATTTCCATCATTATGCTGCCAGTGCTGCCCGGCTGCTTGGCTATGAGGCGGTTTTTGAGGTACTGGCCGGGCATACCGGTTCCAGCGATGAGCGGCTTGTTGCCAGGATGCTGGCGCATTGGGAGGTACAATCTTTGGACGAGCTATACAGCCAAGCCTCCGGGGGCTTCGACGCTGACCGCAAAGCACGCGACCGGTGCTTCGGCCGGTTCGCGCCGGCAGTCACCGAAGAGGCAGCGCTCGGAAGCGCTGCCTCGATCCGGGTCTGCGACCGGGCTATCCGTCAGATGAAGACCGGCATTGAGCTGCTTGGCGCTGCCTTTAAGCAGGACCATGTACCGGTCGCTTTCATTGGAAGTGTAGCGTGCAGCAGCTATTTCCAGGCCAGGCTGCAGGAGGAGCTGGAGATTGCCACTAACAAGCAATATTCAGTGGTACAACCGCAGCTCCCCCCTGCAGCAGGAGCCATACTGTATGCGCTGGAGCAAGCCGGCCTGCCGGTTACGGACGGGATCATACACCGCCTGCAGCCTAGCGGCTTGCTGCTCCGGCAGGCGCTTGAGCAAAGCTCTTTTACAGCTTCACCGTTCCATCCTTAGGGTTCCAAGTAAAGGTTAAACCAAACAGCGGGGTCAGGCTGCTGAGCGGAATATACAGGCGGCCGTTAATATTTTGTGAAGCCAGGATGCTTACCTCCCTGCCGTTCACCTTAGCTGTCCCGCTTAGCGGTTTGTGGACTGCTGTGTAGTTGCCTAGGGTAATAATCAGCGATCCGGTAGCCGGCTCCTGCTTCAGGCTCCCTCCAAGGAGTACTACCGACTCCCGCAGCGGAATATACACACGTGAGTTCTCCAGCACAAAAGAATCCTTAACCTTAACCGTCTCTCCATCTACGATAAAAGCGCCAGCCAGCATCGCCGGTCCTGCGGAATAGCCGTGTTTGGCAGCAATGCTTTTCAGATCGAGGCTGGAGGTTGTAATGATTACAGGAGTATTCTTAGCCACCTTCGGATACAGCCAGTGGATGTCGTCATTGTGCATACGGATGCAGCCTGCGCTGACATATTTGCCGATCGAGGACTCATTGTTATTGCCGTGAATGGCATAGGTCGTTCCGTACGTTCCGTTCACCTCGAGCCCCAGCCAGCGGTCGCCGAGCGGATTGGACGGATCGCCGCCGGGGATATTTTCTTTGTAATAAGGCCTGTTTTTGGCTTTGAGCACCATCCGGAAAGTTCCTTCCGGGGTCAGATTCTTGGTTTTGCCTGTAGCGACCGGAAATACCTTTTCGAGCTTGCCGCCGCTAAAAAAGCCCAGTGTGTTCGTTTTTTTATTGACGACAATCAGGTCCGAGGATGCCGCAGCGCCTGCAGCAGCTGATGCCATCCCGGGAAAACAGGCCGTAAACAACAGTAAAAATACCAGCGGCAGCTTGATGCCCAGCAGCCTGCCCGTTCTGTTACGTCCGGCGGTTCCTTGCTCTTTCATGTTGCCCCACCTCCACCTTATGGGTTAATCTGGAAATCTCTTTTATACATAGACGGTGTTGTTACGGAGAAGTTGCAGCCCGGCTTGTACCTATTTGCATCGGTTTGTCCGCATAATAAATGATCATGAATATTGGGTCCAGCCTCCAGAGATAATAAGCCTGCAATACCAAACCGATACTGCCAAGGAGGCAACGACCTTGAATTCAAATCTTTCCAGCCAGATCAGCCAGTGTGAATCCATTATTCAGCAGCTTGTCGCCCAGACTCAGCAGGCCAGCCAAAACTACCAGCAGCTTCTCCAGCAGGAGCAGCAAAACGCAGTCAAGCTGGAGGAACTGGCACAGCGCGAGCACAAAGCAAGCCAGGTGATTCAGCAAGCCCTGCAGGGTCACAGTACGGCTGTGCAGCAGCTGCAGCAGGTTACTCAAACCCTGAGACAGCTGGAGCAGAGTTCCCAGACTGTCAGCTACAATACAGCTCCAAGCTATAACACAAACCCAAGCTATAATACCGCTCCAAGCTATAGCACAAACTCAAGCTATAATACCGGGCTCCCGCATTTTAATACAGGAGCAGCCAGTTATAATACGGAGCATACAAGCTCCAATACAGGTGCTAACGGATATACTCCGTCGTACAGCTCCTCCTACAATCAGCAGCCTTTGCATACACCACTGCATACACCGGCTGATTCTTCCGTACAATCACACATTGGTACCGGCAGCAGCATGAGCCCATCCGGCTCCATCGGCCGGATCGGAGCCCTTGGAGCTATCGGCTCCATTGGCGGGCAGAGCCAGAGCTATGGCTCGTCCATGAACCAGGGCCGCAGCTTCCAGTAATCAGGATTCAAAAAGAAGGCTTCCGGACATTGCGCCGGGAGCCTTCTTTTTTGTGATCTGGCAGGGCTATTTCGGTGGCGGTGCCGGAATAAAGGGGCTGATGGCCTTGCGGGGCGGGGTCAAGGGCCGGAATCAAGGGCATTTTTGCCTCTCGTTCCGTGGATTTGGCCTCCTGGGCCGGAATCAAAGGCACTTTTGCCTCTCATTTCGCGGATTTGGCCTCGCGGGGCGGAATCAAAGGCACTTTTGCCTCTCATTTCGCGGATTTGGCCTCGCGGGCCAGAATCAAAGGCACTTTTACTCTCGTTCCGTGGATTTGGCCTGGCGGGGCGGAATCAAAGGCACTTTTGCCTCTCATTTCGCGGATTTGGCCTCGCGGGGCGGAATCAAAGGCACTTTTGCCTCTCATTCCGTGGATTTGGCCTCGCGGGCCGAAATCAAAGGCACTTTTGACTCTCATTTCGGGCTTTTGGCCTCGCGGGCAGGAATCAAAGGCATTTTTGCCTCTCATTTCGCGGATTTGGCCTCGCGGGCAGGAATCAAAGGCATTTTTGCCTCTCATTTCGCGGATTTGGCCTCGCGGGCAGGAATCAAAGGCACTTTTGCCTCTCGTTACGCGATTTTGGCCTCCTGGGGCGGAATCAAAGGCACTTTTGCCTCTCATTCCGTGGATTTGGCCTCGCGGGCCAGAATCAAAGGTACTTTTGCCTCTCATTCCGCGGATTTGACCTCGCGGACAGGAATCAAAGGCACTTTTGCCTCTCGTTACGCGCAGTACGGCAAATTTCCCCACGCCATCGTTACGGGATAAATTAGTTTATACTCAAAAAGGCTGTCTCTCGCAGATTGTTTGCGACGGAAACAGCCTTTGCAATGTGCATTGAAGCGTTGAGCTTTAGCAATGTGCTTTGAGCGTTGGGTATTGAGCTTTGAGCAATTGAGCGTTTTGAACTTTGAGCATAACAATGTTATCGGGCAATGTGCCCATTCGTCACGTGCCGCACCTTTAGTAGCTCCCGATAGCTGCTTAGACCACCAGCCGGCCCCGTTTCTCCGCCATGCTGATCACCGCTTCTACGCCGGAGTTGAACTCCAGGAAGTCACTCTCCACGCCATCACTGAAGATAACGCCATCCTCCGGCATCTGCGAGGTAATCCGCAGCGGCTCATTACCGCTGACCCGGCCAAACACCACGCCGGCGGAAGTGGTCCGGCTCGGAAAGGGCTCCCTAACCGTAAAATACAGGTTAGGGTCATCCCAAGCCAGCCGGCTGTCCATGCCGGCTCCTGCACCCGCGGCCTGCCCATACCTGCCGCCGTCACGGGACACTCCCGCCGTAGCGGCACCCTCATCGGCTTCCTCACCTGCTGCCTGCCCCTGCCCCGCGACGCCAGGCAGTCCAGCGGCAACACCGCCCGCAGCTTCCCGGGCCGCCAGCCCAAGCCCGGCCGCGCTGCGGGTGATGCCCGCCGCCCCGGCAAGCACGCTGCGCAGCCAGCCGGTGGAGCCAAGGCCGGTCGACACGATGATGCCGCTGGAGGACTGCTGCTCGGCAGCACTGCCGTGCTGCAGCAGATAGCGGGCAGATACATGCGTCCTGCGGCCGATGAACAGGTCGTTCACGCCGTACAGGCTCTGGCCGTCGTTCAGCTCGGCCTTGGCCAGCGTCACTTCCCGCACCTGCCGGCGGCTGCGGAATACCTCCGGCAGCAGCAGCCGCAGATCCTTGACGGTGAACGGCAGCAGCACGCCGTCCCAGCGCTGCGGATCGGGATTCACGCCGATCAGCGGCTGCGCCTGCAAATATTTTAACGTATTGGCTACAAGACCGTCCTGTCCCAGCACGATTACCGTATCCTCATCACCAAAAATAAAGTTCGGCACATGCTGCCGCTCCAGCACCTGCACCCGGCCAAGGGCGCTCAGCTCGATAACCGCAGTCTCCACCGCCTGGCGGTAGGTAAGGTCCTCGCTGATATAATCACTGAAATCCGCGCCCAGCCGCTCAATATAGAACTGGGCCTGCTGAACTGTGTTATAACGGACAACCAGCTTCTCCAGCCGGGTCTTTCGCTTGACCAGTACGATTTTGTTCTCCGATATCCGTCCCCCGCTGCTCATCATCGTCCAACTCCCTTCTACGCATCTGAACCGACGCTCATTATTTGCAAATTTCACCACACTTGCCTGTCACTCATTGTCTGCCTGCTTCTATGACTCAACCTGCTCGCAATCTTCAGCTTCCTGCTCCATGATCTTCCTGTTCCATTCTCTCTTCCTCTGCTCCGCCGCTCATCGTCCACCCGCTCCCCTCGCTGTACCGCTGCCAGTGCCGCCTGCAGAGCCGGCCATAATCCCCTGCAGCAGATCAGGTGTGATGTTCAGCTGCCCGATTTTGCCGGCGTTCTCGGCCAGCTCCTGGAAGGCAATGGCGATCAGCTTATCCGGCTTCATGCCGACATTGGTCAGCGCCTGCAGTACATTCGGCGATACGCCCTGCAGCGAGTTCATCACCGCCGACAGCTCGTAGGCTTTGGCATCCGCCTCGGCCTTCTGGTTGGCAACGGTCAGGCCGATCAGCTCCTGCTTTTTCTCCTCAAGGGCTGTGTCAAAGCTGAGCTGCTCCTCCTTCATCTCGTTCTGCTTCTGCTTCACGAACCGCTCGGAATCCAGCTGAGTCTGGCGGATCTGCTTCTTTTTCGTCTCTACAGCAATCTCGGTATTCAGCTCGTTTTCCTTCACACGGCGTTCCTGCTCAATCGATGCATTCCGGCGTTCATAAAGCGCATTATCGGCACTGCGGAGAATTTCCTCCCGGGCCTGCGCCTCCAGTGCGCGGAGCGTCTCCTTGTTCGGCACAACCGCCAGTATGGAGAGTCCCATCAGCTCGATACCCAGCTTTTCAATCTCCGCATTCCGCTCAATCTCCTGGGTAATTGTCTTGGCCAGCCGCTCACTTGACTGGATCGCCTGGCGCAGAGGCAGCTGCTCCAGCTGCTTTTTGGTCAAAACCTTAGCCACATTAATAACCCGCTGGGCCAGCTTGCCCGGATCGTCAGACAGGTAGGTGTTCTTTTTCAAATTGTAGGTATAGTTAAGGATTTGCGTCGTTTTGCTGTAATCGACAATCCTGTAGGTCAGCTGGCCCTGCACTGTTACCGTCTGGTAATCAGCTGTAATCTCTTCGAACATGAACGGGACATCAATCGAGGAAACAGGAACTACAATAACCGAGGTCGTAGGCACATAATAGTAAAAAGAAAGCCCCACTCCTTCGCGCACCACCTTGCCGTTTTTCACCTTAAGCACGTATTCACTCGGCTGGAATTTCACGAATCTGAATCCGAACATGGTCATTACCTCCTGTATCTTTGTTATTAACATTTTGTTATTAACATCACTTTAACATACCATCTTGATATTATCAACATGTTAATAACAATATTTTCATAATTAATTTATCCTCCGCCAACACGTTCGCTGCAAAATTAGGATCAGCCGGCAACCTGGACACTTCATGGTCCGAATGTACTTTTAAAATAATGCAGATACGTTTACCGCCCGTTCCGTCCTGTTTTGTACAAAACCAATTCCATCCCCCGCGTTTGTCCATTGAGCCGCAGAAGGCTTTACTTTATGATGGTGCAAGCGAGAATGATTCTCAGTAAATAAGATCGTAATTCAATTGGGAGGTACTTTTATGTTAAAAAAAGCAAGACAACCCTTAGCCGTTCTGTGCGTTATTTTCCTGATGAGTGCACTTCTGCTCGCCTGCGGAAATAATAACGGACAGCCGGAGAGCAATAGCGCCGCAAATACAGCAGCCAACACTGCTGCAAGTGCAGCGCCGTCTCCTGAAGCTTCTGATACTGCGGCTGCAGCAGGGACACAATCGTATACAGACTACATGGACCATACGGTTGAGATTCCGGTGAATCCTGAGCGCATTGTATATTCGGGCGAAACCTACGGCGATCTGGTTGCCCTTGGTGTGCAGGCTATCGGCTACCCGCTGTCTATGGGGGAAGGGCAGGTTTTCGAGGACAAGCTGGCGGGAGTTGAGGATGTCGGCTTCCCGATCAATCTGGAAAAGACCCTTGAGCTTCAGCCTGACCTGATCATCTATGCCGGAACGGATGAAGCAGACTTTGAAGCATTGTCCAAAATCGCACCAACGGTTATCTTTAATACCTTCGGACCGCTGGAGGAACGGATGACCAAGCTGGGCGTTCTGCTGGGTAAAAAGCAGGAAGCGGAAGACTGGCTGGAGCAGTACAAAACAAGCAAAACTGCAATGTGGGAGCAGCTGAAGGCTGCCGGCGTGAAGGAAGGCGAAACCGCTTCTGTCTTCACTTACTATCCGGGTGACCGGCTGTTCGTAATGGCTGCGACCGGGCTGTCGCAGGTGCTCTACGGGGAGGGCGGCTTTAAAGCCCCGGCTCCTATACAAGCTCTGCTGGATGAGGGCACCGGCTTCCAGGAAATTTCCATGGAGGTAATCAGTCAATATGCGGGTGACCGGATTTTTGTCCTGACTCCTGTAGCTGATGAGGCCAAACAGTCCACAGATGTCATGATACAGAGTGAGATCTGGAAGAGTCTCCCTGCTGTCAAAAATGGCTACGTCTACACGCAGGACATCATGAAAACCTCTGCCGACGCCACGACCAGAGAATGGCTGCTTACAGAATTGCCGCGCCTGATGGGCGGAAAATAAGCATATATTAATCATACTGGGCCGGACCCGGGCCTTCTGAATGCAAAAAGCTTATCAACAACCGTTGATAAGCTTCTTTGTTTTGGCTACAATAAGTTTATTTGATAATCATTCTCACCTACAAAAGGGAGGTCCGCTCATGCTGCCATCACCTACGCCGCCCGCCCCGCTGCATTCATTGCTGTTTCAATTGGCAGAGGCCTCGCTGGCCGTTCAGCCTGCCATGTCCTCTACGGAGCCGCAGACAACACAAGCCCATCTGCTGCTTATCTGTACCGGCGGCAGCGGCGGGCTGACATTCCCGGGCGGGACCGTTGATCTGAGTGCAGACAGATGCTTTCTCCTGTCTCCCGGAACTACATATACAGCAGCTAATCCGGAAACGACACTGTATTATTATCAGCTCTCCTTCCATGTCTATCAGACCGCCGGGGACTTGAAACCTTATCTGCAGGAGCTGTTGACCGGTAGACAGGAGCTCCTTGTTCATCCGTTTACCCGGGTCATCCGTCTGGCGGAGGAAATAACCGCATATCCGGAGGACTGCAGTGAAGTCCAGCAGTACAGGCAGCAGCTGAAATTCCAGGAGCTGTTACTGCTGCTTCTGGAGCATAACTATCACTCGGATGAGGCGCCAAGCCCGGCAGAGTCTGTGGAAGGCACTCTTACCTATATGCAGGAGCATTATATGGAGAGCATCACGGTCAAGCAGCTGGCCGGACAGGCGGGAGTCTCACTCTGGCAGTACACTCCGCTCTTTCAAAAGCTTACCGGCCAAAAGCCGCTCGAATATCTGACCGGGCTGCGCATCAGCCGCTCGAAGCAGCTGCTGCTGGAATCGGCTGAGCCGCTGCGGGAGATCGCCCGGCTGTCCGGCTTTTCCGATGAATATTATTTCAGCCGCCGCTTCCGCCAGATTACCGGGGTCACCCCCGGCCAATATGCCGTAGCGCAGCGCGGGAAGCTCACCGTCCAGGATTGGACCGGCCATACGGTGGAGATTCCGGAGCGGCCAAGGCGGATCGTCTACCATGGCGAGACGATCGGCGATCTGCTTGCACTCGGCGTGAAGCCGGTCGGCGGCGACGAGGAATTTGCCCGGAACAGCGTCTATAAGCACAGGCTGAAAAGACTGGCCAATGTCGGATTCCCGCTGAATCCGCAGCTGACGGCCTCGCTTCGCCCGGACCTGATCATCATCGCCAATCCCGATGAGAAGGTGTACAAGCGGGTCGCGGGCATCGCCCCCGCCCTAACCTTCGATTCGTTCGCTCCGCTGGAGCACCGCATGCGGACACTGGGCGGCTGGCTCGGCAAGCAGCGCGAGGCCGAGGCCTGGCTGGCCGGCTTCGCGGCCAGGAACGCCGCCATGTGGCAGCGGCTGTACAGCAGCGGCGTGCTCTCGACCGGCGAAACTGCCTCTGCGCTGATTTTTGACCATGGCAAGCATCTATATGCCATGGGACTAAGCGGGCTGTCCAGCGCGCTGTATGCTCCGGGCGGCCTGCGGCCGACTGCGGAGATCCAGGCGGTGCTGGACGCTGAGCTCGGCTTCGCCGAGGTCGATCCGCAGCAGCTGCATGCCTACGCGGGAGACCGCGTCTTCATGCTGATCCCGGAACGGGAGGACTCCCGCGCAGCGATGGATGCGCTGCTCGAAAGCCCGTCCTGGCGCAGCCTGCCGGCCGTGCAGCAGGGCCAGGCCTATTTGCTGGACAGCAGCAAATGGAACTTCAGCGACGCGCTCACCCGCGAGCGGCTGCTGACGCTGCTGCCGAAGGTGCTGGGCGGGCACGGCACCGCCCAGTAACGCGTAAGGCCCCGCCACTTGGATGGCGGGGCCTTGTTGCAGCTGCGCTAGGGCGTGAGATCAACGGGAATAACCCGTTGACCTGTGCTCACGCAGCGCGAATGCCCTGAATCACGGGAGTTTAACCGTTGGTCGGGGCGGGCATTTCCGGTGGAATCAGAGGCATTTGTGCCTCTGATTTACGCCACAGGCCCGCTTTCAGCGTACTCAGAGGCATTTGTGCCTCTGATTCCCGCCACGGGCCCGCTTCCGGGGCATCCAGAGGCATTTTTGACTCTGATTCCGGCCATGGGCCCGGTTTCCGGCATATTCAGAGGCACTTTTGACTCTGATTTCCGCCACGAGCCGCTTTCGGCGCATTCAGAGGCATTTTTGACTCTGATTCCCGCCACGAGCCCGCTTTCGGCGATTTCAGAGGCATTTGTGCCTCTGATTTACGCCACGGGCCCGCTTTCAGCGATTTCAGAGGCATTTGTGCCTCTAATTGACCGCCTCGGGCCCGCTTTCGGCGATTTCAGAGGCATTTGTGCCTCTAATTGACCGCCTCGGGCCCGCTTTCGGCGATTTCAGAGGCATTTGTGCCTCTGATTCCCGCCACGGGCCCGCTTCCAGAGCATTCAGAGGCATTTGTGCCTCTGATTTACGCCACGGGCCGGCTTCCGGCGAAATCAGAGGCATTTGTGCCTCTGATTTCGGCTACGGGCCCGCCTTCGACGATTTCAGAGGCATTTGTGCCTCTGATTTACGCCACGGGCCGGTTTCCGGCGCATTCAGAGGCATTTGTGCCTCAGTTTCCCGCCACGGGGCCGCTTCCGGCGAAATCAGAGTCATGTCTGCTCTGATTCCCACCTAACACCTGCCCCCGCACTACGCACAGACGCCTCTCCATGGTCGTTTAACTATCTAGCTATCTCTGCGGAGGTATACTCTATCCTCAGCACAACAATCCCCTGCTTACGTACAGCGTCAGGCAGCTGCACTATCAGCCCTTTCACTTCGCGGCTCCATTCGAGCGGCTCGTTCCAGCCGAGCAGCTCGACCTTGCCGATCTCACCTGACAGCAGCTTGCAGCCGCTGCCCAGCGTCCCGACGACAGCTGTTCCGTCCTCAGGCCAGCCCATGACGGAGGCATACAGCAGCTTGTCGCCTCTGGCCGTGAAGCGCACATCCTGCGCAGTGAACGGGCTGCGCTTCGTATCGTTGAAGGTGCCGCTGACGATTTGCGTCGGCCCCTCGCCGTAAACCTTCCACGGCCGGGTGCCGTAAATGGCCTCACCGTTAACGGCCAGCCAGTCGCCCACCTCGCGCAGCAGCGCCTGCTCCTCTTCAGGAATCGTACCGTCCGCACGCGGGCCGACGTTCAGCAGCATGACGCCGTTTTTACTGACAATATCGACCAGATCGCCGAGGATCGCCCCTGAAGTCTTATACTTATGGTCGGCAATATGGCACCAGGCCGTTTCCCCAACTGAGGTACAAGTCTGCCAGACCTCCGGATTAATATCAGCCAGCTGGCCGCGTTCCATATCATAGACGGCTGTCCCCTCGGCAAAAGCATCAAATTTATAATTGATGACTGTTCCCTGGCCCCACTCGGCAGCTTTGTTGTAATAGTAGGCAGCCAGCTTTTGCAGATACGGCTTAAAGACAGGCTGTTCAATCCACCAGTCGAAGTAAAGCAGCTGCGGGCCGTAACGGTCGATCAGATCACAGGTACGCACCAGCCAGTCGTCCAAAAACTCCTCGTTAGGAGGCAGAATCGGCAGCGGATAAGCCGGATCGCCGTAGGTAGGCTGCGCCGGGCCATAAAGCTCTGCGAATGCCGGGTCCTGCACATCGGACGGAATATCCCGGCCGCCGTTATAGTACCACCAGTTCTCCGCCCGGTGGCTGGACACGCCGAAGGTCATATAATGCCGGCGTACCGCCGCTGCAAGTTCTCCGACGATATCGCGTTTCGGTCCCATTTTGGCAGCGGTCCACTCGGAATACGGGCAGTCATACATGGTGAAGCCGTCATGATGCTCAGCCACGGGAACAACAAACGCCGCACCCGCCCGCTTGAACAAGGCTGCCCATTCCTCGGCATCGAATTTCTCCGCTGTAAACTGCGGAATGAAATCCTTATAGCCAAAAGTATCCGGTGAACCGTAGGTAGCTACATGATGCTCATACACTTCAGTTCCCTCACGGTACATATTGCGTGCATACCACTCCGTCCCGAAGGCCGGCACAGAATACACCCCCCAGTGTATGAAAATGCCGAATTTCGCATCCTCATACCAGCGCGGAACCGAATAGGCACCGAGAGAGCTCCACTCCGCCCGGAACGGGCCGTTTTCTATAGCGGCGCTGATCTCAAGCTTTTTGGCTTTGCGCAGTTCATGTAGCGTTGACTTTGACAAGCAGCTCACCTCTTCCAGAAATTCAAAATCTGCCGGACAGCCTCAAGCCGACCGGGATCAACCGGTCTAAGCGGACTGCCAGCCTCTCTTACTGCAGAGCCGAAATGCACGCTGCCTACTGCCGTTTGCTCCAAAAAATCCTTAAGCCCCTCTGCTGTCAGCCCGCTGCCGGCCAGAATCGCGGGCTGATGCCGGATGGACGCCAGACGCTGAAGGACAGCTATCCGCTCCGCACCCTCCGGAGCAGTAGCCTTGCTGCCGGAAGTCAGCACATCCGTAATTTGCTTGTAGCGGGATAACACGTCCAGTGCTTCCAGCTGATCCGGAATCTCATCAAACGCGCGGTGAAAGGTCACATCCATTCCGTCTGCCGCTTCAAGCAGGCGCTCCAGCAGCTCCTCATCGACAGAACGGTCCGCGCGGAGCACCCCTGTAACCAGTGAAAGACCGCCCGCAGCGCGGATGTAGCGGATGTCACGCAGCATCACGGCAACGTCCTCCGCGTCATAGCAAAAGGATCGCGCATGCGGCCGTACCATCACCCTCACAGGAATCGAAACAGCTTCCCGCACCGCTTCAATCAGGCCCAGGCTGGGCGTCAGGCCGCCCTCAAGCATCCCCGTAATCAGCTCAATCCGGTCAGCACCGTGGCGCTCGGCGGTGACCGCATCCTTTACAGTTGTGGCGATAACCTCTAACAGCATCTTCAGTTCGCTCCTTATATATAGGGTCAGTCCGGCAAATCTGTCAGGCAGCTTTATTCTTTCTCCATACCTGTTCTATCCGGCTTTTGGCAAAACCTTTTTCTTTCCATACTACACCGGGTAGCTCTGCTCCCTATCCATAATCAGCTTAGCCGCCCCAAGCATCCCGGCCTCATTGCCAAGCCGGGCCGGCAGCACCTTAATGGACAGCGGGGATAACACCGCCAGCCTGCTTAGCCACGTCTCCCACCAGATAGAGTGGGAGTCAGCCACCCCGCCGCCGATAATAACGGCGGCAGGATCAAGATACGACTGGATGTTATGCACAGCATAGCTGAGATCATCCAGATACGCCTCAACCGCGCCCGCCGCCAGCGGATGCCCGGCCGCAAAAGCGTCCAGCAGCCGGCGCCCGTCCCAGCCGGCAAAGACCTCCGCTGCCCGGCGGCCCAGCGCCGTGCCGGACAGATACTGCTCGGCGCAGCCGCGCTGCCCGCAGTTGCAGGGCAGCCCGCCGGGGTAGAGTACGGCATGGCCGAACTCCCCGGCGGCCCCTTGGCTGCCGGACACCGGCGCGCCGCGGTGAAGGAACGCTCCGCCGACGCCGGTGCCCAGCGTCAGCATCGCGAAGCTGCCCAGCCCGGCGGCTGCGCCGAGCCAGCCCTCGCCAACCGCCGCAGCGTTGGCATCGTTCTCCGCCGCGGCGGGCAGGGCAAATTCGGCTGTCAGCGCCTCAGCCAGCCGCATGCCGGTCCAGCCCGGCAGATTGTCCGTTGCATAGCGGACAATCCCTTCCGCGGCGTCGATCCGCCCGGCGCTGCCGACGCCGATGCCCCCCACATCCGCGCCTTCGGCCAGCAGGGCGCGGATGACGTCTTTCAGCGCGCGCAGAATGCCTGCCGCGCCTTCAGTGACCGGAGTTGCCGCCTTGCTGCGGGCGGCAATGACACCCCGGGCATCAATCAGCGCAGCCTTGATGCCCGTGCCCCCGAGGTCGGCGCCGATGTAATACCGGCTCACGACCCGCCCCCGGGAGGCGAAGCTCCGCGCATCGCCTCCACATACCGCCCGGCGATCCACTGCGGGCGGGTAATGGCCGAGCCGACCACGACGAAGGCCGCCCCCAGGCGCAGCGCCTCTGCCGCCTGCTCCGGCCGGCAGATTCCGCCTTCGGCTACAACCGGAACCGGAAGCGCAGCGGCCAGCTTTTTCAGCAGCGAAAGGTCCGGAAGCTCTGTGCCTGCAGTCTCGGCGGTATATCCGCTCAGCGTAGTGGAGACATAGTCCGCCCCCCATGCCGCCGCCTGCACCCCTTCCTCAAACGTTGCAATATCAGCCATTACGGTCACTCCCGACTGCTTCAGTCCGGCAATCGTCTCCTTCAGGGAACGCCCGTCCGGCCGTGGCCTCCCTGTCCCGTCGATAGCTACAATATCTGCACCGGCGGCATGAATGTCCAGCGCATCCTCCAGCGTCGGCGTGATGTAGACCTCACAGCCTTCGGTCTGCTGTTTGACCAGCCCGATTACCGGCAGGCTGGTTTCTTCTTTGATAGCTTTTATGTCAGCCACCCCGCCGGCGCGAATGCCTGCAGCTCCCGCCTCCTTCGCCGCCCTGGCCATAGCCGCCATGTGATGGCTGCCGTGAAGCGGCTCATACTCCAGCGCCTGGCAGGACACGACCAGCCCGTGCAGGGGAATTGCTGCCTTTTTTCCAGCGTCCATTAAGCCCTCACTCCTTAGCCATTGATTTAAACCTGAATCTGCCCAGTAAGCTGAACGTTAACCCTTATCTTTTATCTGCGGTAACCATGGATCAGCGTTCCGATTCGGCTGTACTCATAGAATTAAGCCCGAAACGATCGGCTATTTCCAAAGAATGCTTGGACCTCCCGCCGCCGCTCGCGGTTGAAATCCGCAGACTGGTTATGCCGGTTATGCGATGGTAGCGGGCCTTTTTGCGAAAGGCTGGAAAGGAATGAAGGAATTAGTTGGATAAAAGCAGCCTAAATTCATTCCATATGCGCCCGAACAGAATTTAGTTGGAAAAATGTCACTTAAATCCGCAGTTTTAATGCAATACGCGTACTAAGCTCAAAATTAGATTACTTTTTTCCACCTAATGCCTGTAATTCACGAAAAACAGCAGAATTAAGGTACAAAAATCCACCTAAATCCAATCCCGGCATTCACGGCATTCCCGGCTTTCCCGGCTTTCCCGCACCCCGGGCACCCCGCCAGCCCCCGCATCCCCAGCACAATCCCGAACGATCCGCACACCCCAAGCTGCCCCCGCTCCATTCCCAAGCTCATCCTCTACCCCTTAACAGCACCGCCCACCAGACCTTTAATAATGAACCGCTGTACGAACAGGTACAGGATGATAATCGGCAGCGCCACCAGCGCGGCACCGGCGAACATCTGCGGCCAGTTGGTGTTGTATTGGCTTTTGAAGGCCATCAGGCCGACAGGCAGCGTGCGCATTTCCGGCGAGGACAGGTAGACCAGCGGATTGAAGAAGTCATTCCACGAATTGATCGCCACCACAATCACGCAGGTAGCCGTAATCGGCAGGGTCAGCGGAAAAATAATCTGCATAAACGTCCGCCACGGCCCGCAGCCGTCCACCAGCGCCGCCTCTTCAATCTCTGTCGGGACGGTTTTAAAGAAATTCACATACAGGAAGATCGGCAGGGCCAGCCCCGAAGCAATCTGGATCAGCGACAGCCCGATATGCGTATTAAGCAGATTCACCTGGCGCAGCACCAGAAATGCCGGAATCGTACCGGAGAAAGCCGGCAGAATGAGGCCCATCAGGAAAAAGGTCGACATCGCATCCGATTTGTAGCGTTTGCCGTGGTGCAGGCCGTAAGCGGCCAGTACCGAAACGCCGATTGCGGCGGCGGTGGTCATAACCAATACGAGAATACTGTTACCGAAGTAGGGCAGCAGATTACCGGTCTTGAAGGCCTCCGAATAATTGCTCCACTGCGGATCTTTGGGCAGGCTCAGCGGATTAACCGTCGACGGGGTCTGAAGTGAGACGGAGACCAGCACAGCCATCGGCACCAGCACGATAATCAGGGCGACAATGAGCACGGTGTAAATTGAAGTTTTCTGCAGAGTTGTTGTCAATTCGCCACCTCCATACGGCTGAGCAGTTTTATCTGTACATAGGTCACTGCCAGAATCATCACGGACAGAATCATCGCCATCGCGGTGCCGTAGCCCATTTGCGAGGTTTTGAAGGCATACTGGTAGATCATGATGCCAAAGGTCTGGGTCGAGTTGGCCGGTCCGCCCTGGGTCATGATGAATACATGCTCGAACATTTTCATGCAGCCGATAACCGACAGCACGGTGTTCACAATAATGGACGGAATCAGCAGCGGCAGAGTGACCCGCCAGAATTTGTTCCAGGGCCCGGCACCGTCAATGCTCGCAGCCTCATAGATTTCACCCGAAACCGATTGCAGGCCAGCCAGATAGATCATCATCGAGTAGCCTGTGTACTGCCAGACCATGACGAGCGCAATTGCATAAATCGCCAGCTTCGGGTCACCCAGCCAGTCCAGGGCGGCCAGTCCGTGTAAACCGATCGCGTCAAAAAACTTCGGCAAAAACCCGACCATCGGTGCATACATGTAGCTCCACACATACCCGATTACGACGGTGTTCAGAATGACCGGGAAGAAAATAACCGCCCGCATCCAGACAATCCCTTTAAGCTTCTGGTCAAGCAGCACGGCCAGCAGAATCGAAAAGCTGTGCTGCAGCACGATAACGACAACCGAGAGAATGAGCATATTTTTCAGCGCGGTGAGCAGCAGCGGATCACGGAAAGCCTCGCGGAAGTTCTCCAGCCCCACCCAATCCGCCTTAAACGAAAAGCCGTTCCAGTCCGTGAATCCGTAATACAGGCCGCTGAAGATCGGTCCGGCAAAAAACAGCAGATAGATGAGAAGCGCTGGTAGAATGAACAGTATATAGTTGCGGAAATTCATGAATTTCATGTTGCGCCTCCGTTTCTTACCCCAAAATGGGTAAAAAAAAGAAAAGCCGGCGAAAGACAGAGCTGTCCTTGTTCTGAGCCTTCGCCTATTCTTTTCTGATTCGTGTGTTGGTTTCAGTTGTCTAAGAGACTCTAGATATCCTTATTCTGTGCAGCCTGCAGCTGCTCCAGCAGCTTGGACGTATCCACATCCTGCTTCAGCAGAATCTGCTGGAAGACCGGGAACATTACCGGCTCGATGGATGAGGTCATGCTCGGAAAAATCTGCGCTTCACTGGCTTCCACCAGCGGCTGCAGCGATGCGGCAAGCGGGCTGTAGGTATCGGAGGTGCCGCCTTTGACCGTTACGGCCTGCTTGGTTTCATCGGACCAGATTTTGGCGATTTCCGGGTCTGCGACGAATTCCATGAACAGCTTGATCTCCTCCTGATGCTTGCTCCAGGACACGCCTACCAGCAGGTTATCAGATACCAGATTCGTTACGAGCGGCTGGTCGCCCCGGTTAACCGGAATCGGGAACGCGCCAAGCTCAAAGGCGGAGAAATCGGCATCAAAGTTCTCGCTGTAGCCCCATTCGCCCATCGGCCACATCGCAGCCTTGCCTTCCTTGAACACCTGCGCTACCTGGTCATAGCTCAGCCCGACAGAGTTCTCCAGCAGATAGCCTTTATCCGCCAGCTCCTTCATCCCGTCAAAATAAGTGCTGAACTCCGGATCGGTCCACTTCTTCTCTCCGCTGGCCAGCTGTGCGAAGACATCCGGGTTGTCATGCTGGTATAGGCCGAACTGGGAAGTGGTGATGAACTGGGTGGCCCATCCGTCCTTGCTGCCGATGACCATAGGTGCGGTGCCGCCGGCTTTAATCTGTTCGCTGACAGCGAGCAGCTCATCCCATGTCTGCGGAATCTCAAGGCCAAGCTCGCCGAACAGTGTTTTATTATAGAACATTACGATTGGCTGGCTGTTGTACGGAACGCCATAGGTTTTGCCGTCCACCGTACCCAGCTTCACTGCTGCTTCCAGGTAATTATCCAGCCAGGGGCTGCCGGTAATATCCATCAGGACATCTTCTTTGGAGAACTCGGCCACCTGGTTAGGGAACAGCCAGAGCATATCCATATCGGACTTTGAGACAATCCGGGTACGGATGATTTCGCGGAACTGGTCATAGACCTTGTCATGCTCGATCGTGATGTAAGGATACTTTTCCTGGAATTTATCAACCACCGTCTGGCTGACCGGATTCCAGGTTGTCAGCTTCAGCACCATCGGCTCTTTATCAGCCCCGCTGCCTGCAGCATTTGTTGCTGTCCCCGCCGCTGCACTGTTGCTGTCCGATGCGGCATTGCTGCCGCAGCCGGCAAGAACGGCCAATAGACTGAGACTCCATAACGATGACCGCCAGAACCCCTTTTTCCCACTCATATGTTAGCCTCCCTGACATAAAGTAAATTTCTTAAACCCATATTACCGTTTATGCGTCAGGTTAAATACCGTATTAACTTGCTGCTTTACAGCTATTTATTGCTTACTTAATAGCCTCTGCAGGCTCCAAAAGCTGAAGCCGGCGGAAAAATAGATGAAAATTGCTTATTAGCGCAAAAATTTGCTATTTCCGTGCAACGCTATTGATTGCGGAATTCCAGCGGTGTCAACCCGGTGTCATCTTTGAACAATTTACTGAAATAATGCGGGTTCGCATAGCCCAGCTTTTCCGCCACCTCGTACACCTTATCGTTGCTCTCACGCAGCAGCCTGCGGGCCAGCAGCATTTTTTTGGCCGTCACATATTCATTGAAATGCTGCCCGGTCTCCTTGAGAAACAGGCGGCTCAGGTGACTGACACTGACATGTATCTGTTCCGCCGTACGGGCAAGCGTAAGATCCTCCAGCAGATGCTCATCAATAAAAGCCGTCGCCAGCCGGATCACTCCGCTAAGTCTTCCGCCGGTTTCCGGTTCCTGCGCGGCAGCAGCCCTGTAAGCTTCCGGCAGCTCACACGCTGTCCGGTGAATCCCGCTGCAGGTGTAGGCGAGGCGGATGCCGAGCATTTTATCCAGCCCCTGGTTGAGCTGCTCCAGATCACCCCGCAGCGCTCCGGCGTCCGCCTGCGCTGCATCCAGCGGCAGCAGCCAGACCAGTTCCCTGTCTTCCGTGTTAAGCAGCTGGCCGCCCCATTCACGGGAAATGTACTCCTCCAGGTAATAGCGGAAGGACATAAACCGGGCCTGGCCGGCCGTTTCCGCGGCACTCCCCTCTGCCATACGCAGCACTGCAAGCTGCCAGCCCCGGCCGTAACGCTGCTCCAGCCCAAGCTGCTGCCACCTCTGCGCACAATCAGCCGGCGGCTCACCTGCTGTAAGCAGCTCCAGCAGCAGGCTCTCACGGTCTTTATCTGTATAGCCCTGCGGCTGCTCCTGCTGGTGAAGCTCCTCCAGCGTCGCCGCCGCTTTGCGCAGGGCAGCCGCAATTTCCTCCTCCGCCATCGTCGGCTTATGCAGATAATCCACGACTCCAATCCGTACGGCTTCCTTGACATAAGGGAAATCCTCAAAGCTGCTGAAAAAAATAATCTGCACCCTGCCGTACTGCTCTTTAATCCGGCGCGCCAGCTCAAGGCCGTCCATACCCGGCATGCGGATATCCGTCATTACGATATGGATCTCCTCCTCCGCAAGCACCTTGAGCGCTTCAAGCCCGTTCGAGGCCTCTGCCTTCCAGGCGATTTCCAGCTCATCCCAGTTCAGCATATATCTAAGGCCCAGCCTGACTATGGTCTCATCCTCCACCACAAGCAAATTCCACATCATTGTCACTCCCCCAGTCTGCTTAGACTATCCTGACCGTTCTCCGCCCCATACGGCAGATGCAGCAGCGCTTTCGTTCCTGCTCCGGGTGTACTTTCCAGCTTCAGCGTATAAGGCTCACCATAGCGGAGCCGGATACGGTCGCGCACATTGGAGATGCCGATGCTGTCACCGGCTCTTCCCGATGATGGCGGCACTCCCCCGCCGTTCAGCATATCCAGCGTTTCCGGCTCAATGCCCTGCCCGTTGTCACTGATCCAGATCAGCAGCTCCGTACCCTCCGGATTCACTTCCGCTCCGACCTCAATCTGGAGCAGCCCGTCGCCGCTGTGCAGAGACCCGTGAAAAATCGCATTTTCCGCCAGCGGCTGCAGAATCATCGGCGGCACCTTCGCTCCCAGTATGTCCTCGTCTACCTTCCATTCCACCTCAAAGCGGTTCGTATACCGGAGCTCCATAAGCCGCACATAATGCCGCAGCAGCTCAAGCTCAGCCTCCAGCGGAACCTGCTCACTGTCCAGCTTCATATTGGCCTGCAGCAGCTTGTTGAGTGACTGCAGGAGGCGGGCTATCCCTTCGGACTGCTGCAGTACAGCCAGCATGCGGATCGAGTTGATCGTGTTAAACAGAAAATGCGGCGTAATCCGTGCCCGGAGTGCGTACAGCTCTGCTTCTCTTTTTTGCCGCTCCTTCTCTTCGATCGACTCGATCAGGATGCCCAGCCGTTTCACCATGGTTACATAGCTGAGATGAAGCTGGCCGATCTCGCCCTGCATGGGCGGAGCGGCCGGAGTTACGAACAGCCCGCGTTCCACATCACGCATAGAGGAGATCAGGCTGCGGATCGGCTTCGCCAGCCCCCTGGCCAGCAGCAGCGACAGCAAGCCTGCAAGCGCGGTAATAATCAGTACCAGAACAACCGTAAAGTTCCGGATGACATTGGCATCGCCCAGCAGCTCCCCGCGGTCAATCAGCAAATAGCTGGTCCAGCCGAGATATTCGCTGTAGGCATATACGCCGGTGGCCGCATCCAATCCGTCTCCCAGCGCAGGTACGGTAATCATGCCGCGCACCGCACCGTTTTGCGCCGCCCGCCCGGCAGCAGCACTGAGAAACCGTTGATTGTCAGCGGACTTAGTCGAGTAGATCAGCTCCCCTTTTTCATCAGCCACCATCACATGCATGCTTTTCAGCTGAAAGGAACGGACAATCTTGTCCATAAAATCCGGCCGGATATCCACCGCCACCACACCCGCAGGCGTAAAATCATCATTCAGCAGTACTCTCGAAGCCGTAATCGTCTGAAAAGGAGCGCTGTTGAACTGCTTTTCCAGCCTCAATCCGGATATAGCGATCCCTCCGTCACGGCTCAGCGTCTCCCGGTACCACTCTTCATTCTCCGGACTGACCGCCTCATTAATGGATGACCTGTCGCTGACCCTGTACCCGTAAGTGTTGCCTGTGCTGCTGTAGAAGACGAGACCCTGAATCGTGGAAAAGATCGAAGGATATGTGACAAGAAGCTTGGCAAACTGCTGCTGGCTCTCAATCTCCTGATAGCTCCACTGGTCACGAGGCACGTACGGCTGATTCAGAATCTGAAAGATTTCCGGTGTAAAATAAGGGAAGGTGCTGAACCGGTCCACATCCTCAACCTGCCGCTGGATCGCTTCATTCAGTTGCCCGGCGATAACACCCAAATCCTCATTGACCCGCGCTTCCAGTGTCCCGACCGATTTAAAATAAGCCATCGTGCCGATCACCATTGACGGTATAATACCTAACAGGAAGAAGGCGAGCATCAGCTTGCTCTGATAAGTGAGATTATTCCACCGCCGCATTCTCCATCCCCCTCAGAAGGCTTTTAAATTTCATTTATTATAAGGGATACATCCAGGCCCTGCATGCGAAAAATCACTGTAAATCTCTAGCATTCCCCCTTCACCTAACCGGCCGGGCAGTGAAAAAGCCCGTCAGAATCACCTTTATAACTGACATGAACGTATCATATATTTATCGATAAAAAATATATTTGTAAACTTTAATGACACAGGTATAATGAAGCTTATGTTAAATTCAAAATAAATGCAGCCCCACATCCAGTATGAGAAAGGACTTATACCATGAGTGAGAATATTTCTGTTATTCCTTTGGACGGCTTAACGCCGGATAGCGGATTCCAGCTAAATCAGCTGCTGACCGACACGGTGGAGGACGGCGCCTCAATCGGCTTCCTCCCGCCGCTCGCTGAAGCTGAGGCAGCTGAATACTGGCAGGGAGTGCACGGTCCCGGTGTACTGCTCTGGGTTGCTATGGAAGGCGAAGCCATTGTCGGTACCGTTCAGCTCCATCTGGCGCTTAAGCCGAACGGGGCACACCGGGCCGAGCTGGCCAAGCTGATGGTTCATCCCGCTCACCGCCGCAAGGGCATCGCGGGCCTGCTGATCGATGCGGCTGAGCAGGCCGCGGTTGCACACGGCCGGACCCTGATTGTCCTCGATACGCGGGAAGGCGATCCTTCGAACCTGCTCTATCTTTCGCGGGGATACATAGAGGCAGGCAGAATCCCCGATTTCGCTATCTCTGCTGAGGGCGGACTCGATACAACGGTGCTTTATTACAAGAAGCTGTAGCAGCAGTCAAAAAGAAGCGGCTTTGGTCCCGTAACACGGGAGCAAAGCCGCTTTATTTATTGCTGGCTGCCCATCATTGCAGCTGCTGATAAATCTTATACAGCACCTGCGCAGCTTGGGCTCTGGTGGTAACGCCTTTAGGATTCAGAGCTGCATTGCCCTGCCCGTTAATGAATCCGAGCTTAACCATTGCAGACAGATCTTCCGCTGCATATCCAGCGACTTGGCCGCTATCTGTGAATTCCTTGAGGTCTCCGGAGATACCGGCCTGAAATAGAGGATCTGCTGCACGCAACGCTCTCATGGTCATTACAGCTATATCCTGTCTGGTGATCTCCGCACCGGGATTAAAGTTGCCGCCGAAGCCTACCGTAATTCCGAGGGCTCTGGCAATACCAATTTCCTCATAATACTGGTTAGTTGCATGAATATCGCTGAAGTTCGCATTAAAATCCGCTGACAGGCCCAGTGTTCGTACCAGCCATGCCAAATACTCGATTCTCGTAACCGTGCTGTCCGGGCTAAAGTCTGTAGACGAGCTCCCGTCTATGAAGCCCTTGGAGGCCATTGTTTCTACCGCTGGCCGGTACCAGGCATCCGGTGCTACATCACTGAAGCTCTTATGGGTGTAAGCAACAGCATACGTACCAGGCTGAGTAGTGTTAAATACTACCGCCTTTTTAGCAGCATCATATTTGGCGTGCCTGAT
Organism: Paenibacillus sp. FSL R7-0273; assembly: GCF_000758625.1. Taxonomy (NCBI): domain Bacteria; kingdom Bacillati; phylum Bacillota; class Bacilli; order Caryophanales; family Paenibacillaceae; genus Paenibacillus; species Paenibacillus sp. FSL R7-0273. Next base: position 1,177,699 of record NZ_CP009283.1, on the reverse strand, counting down.
CTGAGCCGGCTTTCCGTCTGCATCAATATGCCATACAGTCAGGTATCCGGAAGTAACCAGCTCATGAAGCGAAGGAAGATACGGAATCCGTATTTCAACTGGTGTATCCAAGGCATTCCCGGCTACTGCTGTTCCGTCTATTTTGACAGCTACACTGATTACTGGTCTGCTGCCGGCCATGCTTTGGGTAACAGGATCAAGCATAGTGCTGCCGGCGCTACCTATAGTCAGTTCAACAATTTTGGCATCTGCAGCCGCCTGATTTAGTATTGCGGAAGGCACAAGTATCGTACCGGAGCCTGTTACGACCTCTATTAACACATTTGCTGTATCCGAGCGCAGTGCAGCGGCAGGAAGCTTAACCGTATATCCGCCTGCGCCTTCCATCACCGGAACTGCCACTCTCACAGTCTTTACTCCATCGCTGTCAGCTTTGGCGTTGGCCAATGCTTTATTGATGTCCTCCTGACTGATTGATAGCCCGGCCGCTATGCCGGTCACCGGATCGAGCTTCAGTGCTGAAGCCTTGATTACAGCTCCTTCAACAGTGTTGGTCTCAGGAGCCGGTGCCGGTACGTACACTGTTGCCGGCGGTGAGGTTGGCGCTGGTGTTGCTGTCGGCTCCGGCGTTGCTGTCGCTGTCGGCTCTGGTGTCGCTGTCGGCTCCGGCGTCACTGTCGGCGCTGGTGTCGCTGTCGGCGTTGGCGTCGCTGTCGCTGTCGGCGTTGCTGTCGTTGTCGGCGCTGGTGTCGCTGTCGGCGTTGGCGTCGCTGTCGGCGCTGGCGTCGCTGTCGGCGTTGGCGTCGCTGTCGGCGTTGGTGTCGCTGTCGGCGTTGCCGTCGCTGTCGGCAATGGCGTCGCTGTCGGCGTTGCTGTTGCTGTCGGCTCCGGTGTCGCTGTCGGCAATGGCGTCGCTGTCGGCGTTGCTGTTGCTGTCGGCTCCGGTGTCGCTGTCGGCGTTGCTGTCGCTGTCGGTGTCGGTTCTACAGCCGGACTTTCAATGACAACTTCAAGGAATGGACTCGCTTTATGCGTGGCCGTTTCCTTAAATCTCACCTCATAGGTTCCGGCGTCAAGTCCTGTGATCTCTGTACCTGTGATGGCCGTCCAGAGCTCTGTACCGGCTCCCTGTTTCCGGTATTCCATCCCGGAGGACACGCCGGTGAGCTTCCCGTCCTTAGCGTCAGCTGCACTGACATCCACACCTTTAACCTCTTCAGCAGACGGCGGCACCTGTTCCTGCTTCTGCCCTTCCGGACGGCTTACCTCCCATTCCCATAAGCCCACTCCATTGTCGCCCGCTGCTGACTGCTTCGTCATCGTAACCCGCAGCGCCTTAACCTCAAGCACCGGATCGAACCCGTACGGATTCACGGATTCTGCGGGATTATGCTCAACCACCTTGATGCCCTCGGTGACTGTTCCGGCTGTAACCCATTCATTCGTTACACTGTTCAGTGGAATGTAAGAATACACGTACTTGGTAGGCGGCGTGATTCCGCCTGCATCTGACCACAGCACCAGATTGGAGTTTTGGATTACAGCGCCCTGCGGCCAGTCATACTGCACCCATTCCGCTGCCCCTGCATTGCCCCAGGTTCCCCAGTGCGGCAGATTAGTGCCTGTCTTTTTCCCGTCATTCACTGCGGCAAGACTTTCCCAAGGCGAAGTGTAGCTGGATGATACATTGGCCAGATAGGCCATATTGTTATCATGCGGGCTGAGCAGACGCAAGTCTGTCAGCAGCTTTTCAAGCGCTAGGGTAACTTCGCCGTCTGTGGCAGCCAGATTTTTAATCACAGCGGAAGCATCAGCCTTCGCAGCCTCAACCGGTGCAAGACCCGGTGCGTCAAAGTTAGCAGCGTTCAAAGTATTAACATAGTTATACAGCTTGATCAGCTCTGCCTTATCGACCGCACCTGTATAGCCGTAGACCTTCCATTCCAGAATCCCGCTTCCATTGGCGGCTGGCTTCATATCCATCCGCACGCCTGTAATATAGGCAGGCTCAAAGGTGGTTGTGTTGTATTTGTTAAGCTCATTGCCAAGCCCCTTCACGGCTCTCGGGGTATACCATTTGCCGTCCCCGTCACGGAGCATCAGCTGCATCTCCTTCGGACGGAAGTTTCCGCCGCCGTCCTGGAATACATAGACATCCATGGAAGAGGCGAGAAACGGCTGATCCCATTCGTATGTTACCCAGGCCGGATCTCCTTCCCGGCCCCAGTTATGCCAGGCGCTGTTCGGTGCCCCGCGGTTCGGCGAGAAATCGCCTGAGCTTTTGGGCTCGATGCCGTTGTTCATCGCTTCCGGATACCCGTCACCGCCGGAGAAGCTGGCGGACGGTTTAGCGGTCAGCGCGGCATTTGACAGCCCGGAATTCACGACGTATACAGTAGCGCGCACCTCAATATCGCTATCTATGACTATGCCTTTGGCTTCAAACTGACCCGCAGCTCCATAGCTGGCCGGATCAATAGCCTCCCACTGAATGTCCCGCTCCCCGTAGCCGTCTTCCGACAGGACATTTACCTTACCCGGTAGAACTGGGGCTGTATCCTTTTTGGTCACTGTACTGAGTGCCCGGTAGGTGTTCACTGTGTCCTCTTTAATCTCAATTGTGACATCCTTGCTGCCTTGTTTGTCATCGTCTGACGCCGTAAAGGTAAACACATAAGTGCCTGCCTTGCTGACGCGGGCATACGCTGTCTCTTTATTACCGGCGACAAAAGTAACCTCACCGGCACCCTCCGGCTTCTGCTTAACCGTCCACGCATAGGTCAGCTCCGGCTCGAATACGGCGCTGTGCACCGGATCGGGAACGGCCGAGCCGGACAATATGACGATGCTGTTGTTCGCCACATCCTGAACGGCAGTCACCTGGCTGATCACCGGAGGCTGCTTCTCAGGCGGCGCAGCCAGCTGGAAGGTCACCTCGCCGGAGCCGGTCTTCGCCCCGTCACCTGCGGTAAGCCGTAACGTATAGGTGCCTTCTTTTGAACCCGTAGCCTGTGTAATGTTTGCCTTCGGATGATCGAAGGTGAGCTTGCCGCCTTCCGGCGTGCTGACAATATCCCACTGGTAGGTGAGGCTGCCGCCCGGCGCACCGTCATCGGTTACAATGCCGTTAAGCATAAACGGAATCAGCGCCTGCGGCTTTTGCACTGCAACCTTTGCCGTCACCTGCGGAGCTTCATTTTCGCCGGTATCCGCCTTTTCGATGACCAGCTCAGCCGTCTTTGCGCTGCTCATATGGAACATGGCCGTACCTTTATTGTTCTGTACATAGAACTGTCCGGCATCTGCACCATCCAGCTTGATTGTATAGTAGCCGTTCCCGATGCCCGCCCCGTCAAAGGTAATCCGCGAAGCATGCTCCTTCTCCGTCGTATTCTCAAGCTGCAGGGTAAAAGCTTTACCGTCTTTGCGGATATCCGCGCTTGTCACCTTATCGTTCCCGGACACCAGATACAGCTTCTCATCCAGCAGATTGATCCGTCTGCCGAACCCGTCTTTTGGCGTGATCTGATAGCTGTCTCCTCCGTCCGTAACCAGGGCGCCGTATCCGAACAGCCCGAATACCGGATCGGTCACAATATCGGCACTGATGCTGAGCAGGGAACCGTACAGGCCTTCCTCCGCTTCGCCGGAAAAATCATTCCAGCCGTTATTCATCACCCGCGAGCCGCCGTCGAAGACGTCCTTGGTGCCGGTTCCTCCCTTGTACATGGAATATCTCCAGGAGGTGCTGCCCACAGACTGCGCGGCTATCTGCCCCATGTTGACGGCGTTAAAGTTGGAAATCTTCGCTGCATAGTTGCGCTGCTGGGCGATGGCGGTCTGCTCCTCCGATCTTCCGTCATCCTCATAGCGCAGCCAGTCATCCATAATATAGCCTGCCAGTGAGGCGGTGTACTGGAAATTCCACCAGCCTTCGCCGCCGCGGAATACCGGTACGGAATAATGGAACCAGGTAGGCTGGATGCCGCGCATGGCGCGTGTCTTCCAGTCCGCCATTTCCATGCTTTGTTCGGCTGCCGCTGCGCGTCCGTCGTTCGGATAGTAGGTGCGCAGCGCCTTGGCTGCCGCATATGCCCCTTCCTCCCCGGTGTTATCATACTCAAACTCGGAGCCGTAAGGATAATTGGCATTGGTCATATTGCGGCCTTTATCCAGGGCGAACTTCCGCTGCAGATTGGCTGACTCAGCCAGCATGCCCTCTTCCTTCAGCGCCTCGATCATATCCGGGATCTGCTGCTCTCCGTAGAATCCGATTGCTCCGCTGGACACCCGGTTGTAGTAGATGCCGTAGGCTTTTTCCAGATAATATTGCGGGGACTCCCGGTACTCAATCAGGCTCGGGTAGGCCTTCTGAATCCGGTACATGTTGAAGAAGCCGGTCGCTTCCATCATTTCCGAGAACGCCCGGGTATACGGCTGCTCTTTATCCGTAAAAGCCCCCGAATCTCTAAGATAGTTCGCTACCGTATAGCTTTTCTGTGTATTTTTCATATACCGTTCCCACATGAAGTCGATCAGGTACGTTTCGATGGAGCTGATTTCAGCGGGATCGGGATCAAGCACATTTTTCATCGTCATGAAATTGATATTATCGTGGCTCCAGTCGTCCCCCCAGTGGCTGGTGTTCTTATCGAGGCCGCCGGTGAGATACCAGTCAAAATAGTTGCCGTAAGTCGGACTGTCCGGGTCCTTATCCTGCGTCTGCTCCACCATAAACGTAGAGTGGGCCTCCGAGGTCTGGTCCAGCTCAGCCAGCACATTGAATTCATACTGGGTGAATTTATCGACCCATTCATCGCCAACCTTCAGCCTGTAATTCACACGCACACTGTTATTGCCGATGGAACCGAACTTCAGCGAATAGATATGATGCTGTTCACCGTCAACTACCTTTGTCTCTACGAACTCGTATGCTTCATCGTAGCCCGGATTCCCGTCAGCCAGGCCGCGGCCTGTGCGGGAGTTGTTGACCATCTCCGCTCTTGTTTTGCCGGGCTTGATATCCGGGATATGCTCTTCGTCAAACGGATCATTCTCGTCAACATTCTGGATATCGATCGACTGTACGTCGATAAGGCTGTCGTCATAGTGCAGATCCAGCTTGGCTGGCATATTAATCGCTGTCTGGAAGCCCGGCACCGCCACGGCATCGATCATGCCTGACTTGTACAGGATAGAACGAAGATTGGCCTCACGGTCTTCCATCGAGGTGGAGCTGTTGTTGGGGCTCTGGGCATTAGCCTGCGGCGTATTGTCGCCTGCCCGGACGGCGGAGAATTTGAACTTATATGTCTTCTCCTGATCCGGTCCCAGCACCAGGCTGGAGGCATCGGTGTAATAGCCCCGTCCGGTCTTCTGGATGTCCTTTGAGTGGATATACAGCACATTCAGCCCCGGATACCAGCCGCCGCTGTCGCCGGTCCAGTTCGCGAAGGTATTGCCGGCACGCAGCTCTCCGCTTTCCTGCATCCAGTAGTCCACATATTCGATCCGCGCGCCGCTCTCCGGCACAGGGCTGAACAGCATGAAGTTGCCTTCCCCGCTGGTACGGATCGCATAGGAATATCCGCTGTCTGCCCCGGCAAAATTATGCACAGTTACGCGGTCATCGTAAGTATCGGATAAGGTCCGGTATTTGTTGTTCCAGGGCATCGGCAGGCCGATATCACCGAACTCAATATATTTGCTGCTCTTGTTCTTCAGCGTGATTTCCCACAGCAGCGAGCCGTCTTCGGTATCCATATCAAATACCGACTTGACGTCAAAGCCCTTCATCACCCGCTGGGCTGTGGAATCCAGGCTCTGTCCCGTGAAGCTGACTTCTACCTTTTTGCCGTCTGCGGAGGCCGTCTTTTTGATATAAGGGTTATCCGGGTTGATGGTGGAAACTCTGGTTGATCCGCCTGCGGCCAGCGTTTTATTGGTATCCACTTCTGTAAAGCCGTCTCTGTTGTCGGGGAATTGTGCACTGTCACCCGTGCGGTAAGCAAAAATCATCTCACCCATCCACTGGTGCTGGACATCATTCTGCGGTGATGTCGTGTTCGGCAGCACAAAATTGATCGGCGCCCCTTTTTTATTGGCGGGGTTATTGTTAATGTACAGCTCCTCAATCTGGCCCAGATCACCGACCTTGGCAGACAGGCTGGCATTAGAGATATCGTTCTTTACTGCGGCTGCCAGCAGCTCTGCACCTGCCGCGGATTCTGCACCTGCATAGAGAGGGACTGCCTGGATAAGCATCAGCAGCGCAACCGCCAGCGGCTTCAGTTTTCGTGTAATCATTCCCATCATAACCTCCCGTTCGGACTAATTTTTTAATCCGGTAAGCGTGATTCCCTCTACAAAATATTTTTGGCCAATCAGGTAGAAGATGACGCCTGGAGCAAAGGAAAGACAAGTCGCGGCCATTGTCAGCGGCCAGTCACTTTTGAGCTGGCCTCTAAAGTTAGTCAGACCGAGCGCAATCGTATACTTATCGCTGGAGTTAATATAGATCATCTGCTGCAGCAGATCATTCCATAGCCCGATGAAAATAAAGAGCGCAACAACGATCATGGCCGGACGGATGGCCGGCATAATGATGCTGAACAGAATCCGGAAATAGCCAGCACCGTCGATGGTTCCCGCCTGATCAAGCTCGCGCGGAATCGACACAATAAACTGGCGGATCAGGAAGATGTTAAAGGCGCCGCCCCCGCAGAAATAAGGCAGAATCAACGGCCAGTAGCTGTCATTGAAGCCCAGCCCCCGCGTCCAGCCGATATACAGCGGAATAAGCGTGACCATTGCCGGCAGCAGCATGGAGCCTACGCACAGCGCCCAGAGCAGGCTTTTCCCTCTAAACCGCAGCCTCGCAAAGGCATATCCGCACAGCGTAGCTGTAAAGGTACCTGCCAGACAGGAGGGGGTGATAATAACCATCGTGTTCCACAGGTACTTCCAGAATTTAAAGACCTCCAGCGTCTTCCCGTAGTTGGAAAACAGCCATTTATCCGGCAACAGCGAAGGGGGATAACGGTAGATTTCAGCATTTGTCATGAGCGAGGTGCGGAAAATCCACCAGATCGGGAAAAAGGCGATCAACGCAAGCAATACGACGGCGGCGAAGGTTACAAGGTTCATTATCCTGTTTCTGCGTTTTTTGCTTTTTAGTCTGCCGTATGCAGCCACGCTCATTTGTCGTCGCCTCCCTCGTTAAAAATCCACCGTCCGGACGTTTTGAACAGCACCGTGGTAAAGACAGCAAGAATTGCGAAAATAATCAGCGTGGTCGCGCAGGCGTAACCCAGCTTGTAATTTACAAAGGCCTGATCGTACATCAGATAGGTCAGGAACCGCGACGAGTTACCCGGCCCCCCATTGGTTAAGGCCAGCGCCGGTGTAACGATCTGGAGATTGGCAATCAGGCTCATCAGCAGATTATAAAAAATGATCGGTGTCATGCACGGCAGGGTGATATGCAGGAAGCGCTTCCAGCCATTTGCTCCATCCATCTCCGCTGCTTCATGGTATACCACCGGCACATTCTGCAGCCCGGCCAGAAAGATAACGATCAGATTGCCGGCGAGCCAGACCGAAATCAGGGAAAGTGAAGGCACGACATAGCTGGAATCGGCGATAAAGAGGATTTTATTCAGGCCCAGCTCGGAGAGCAGGTAGTTAAAAAAGCCGAAGTTCCCCTCATAAAGCCAGGACCAGCCTACGTAGATGGCAGTAGCCGGCAACACATACGGCACATAAAACACAGCCCTGAAAAAGCCTCTTGCCGGAATTTTACGGTTAAGCAGCATAGCGATGAACAGCGAATAGACCATGCTTCCGGCCACCGATAAGCCTGCAAAATAAAGCGTCGCCAGGATCGAATCCTTGATGTAAGGATCGGTTGTAAACAGCTTGATATAGTTATCCAGGCCGATAAACTCCGGGCTCTTCAGCCCGGTCCAGTTCGTCAGGCTGATCCCCAGAACTCCCGCAAGCGGAAGGTACGTCAGAAAGATCAGTCCCAGAAAAGCAGGAATCAGACAGATATATGCGGTGCGCGCCTCGCTTGCATGAATACGGGAAGGCTTACGGGGACGGCGTTTCTGCAGCTTAGTAACGGTTTCCATATCTCGCTCTCCCTCACGATTGAAGGAGGGCCGCCTTCTGTGCTTTTGCAGCCCTACCGGCGGTCCTCCTTCTTCTCTATTAGTTGCCGCCGGCGTGGATGGCCTTCAGCGCTTCAAGATTTTTGGTGATCGCTTCCTTCGCGGTCGTTTTTCCGGTCCAGACATCACCCAGAACGGAGCCGAGCAGCGTGTTGAAGTCTGTTGTATAGTTCGTATAGAACCATGCGGCCGGTCTTGCAGCCGGGGACTGGGCATAATCAACTACCGCCGACTTGTATTCGTCATATGGCGGGAAATTCGGATTTTCAACCCATTTGCGGGTGAGCGTCTCATCCTTATACCATTTATCCAGCGTCGGCATCCAAATGCCCGAGGAGATCAGCTCCCAGTTGTTTTCCTCGGAGTTGTACCATTTCAGCCATTCCATCGCTTCCTTCGGATGCTTGGTCTGGGAGAAGACGACGTTGGCACCGCCTGTGCTGATCGTTACCTTATCCTTCATATAAGGCAGGACGGCTACGCCATAATTAAGCCCTTCCTCCTTGGCCGAGTTCAGGCTCGTTCCTACATTCCACTGGCCGTTTGTCGCCATAGCGACTGTACCGGCAATCACTGTACGCTGGATGCCGTCATCGGTCTGTCCTACGGACAGCGGGGCTACATGATCCTTCAGGTACAGGTCAGCCACCCGCTGAATGGCTTCCATGCTGGAATCTTCCCCAATCCGGACCTCTGCTCCATCTTCGGAGTAGAAGCCGCCGCCGTTGCTGAGCGCCCAGGCTTCCAGCTGCCATGGAAGATTCTCGACGGAAGCGCCGAACTGGACGATACCCTGTTCATCAAAGCCATCCTCGCCGGGATGCTTGCCGTTCTTGTCGAGGGTCAGCTTCTTGGCCGTCTCTACGAACTGATCCCAGGTCCAGGCCTGATCGAGCACTGCCGGAGGGTACGCAACACCCGCTTTATCAAACATGTCTTTGTTATAGTAGAGCAGCAGAATTTCGTTGGCAGCGGCATAGGCCACGGTATTGCCCTTGTGCCTGTAGGCCAGACTGTCGAGCGGCTTGCTGTCACTGCCCTCATACATAGCGCTTACATCATTAAGCATGCCTTCGGAGGACCACTGGATAACACCGTCTTCCTTCAGCATCCCTGTATCCGGCAATTGGCCTGCCGTAGCGAGCGTATTCAGCTTGGTCATGTAGTTCTCCCAAGGGATCGCCTGCACCTCGACTTCGATTTTGTCCTGCGAGGCATTGAACCGGTCAGCCACCTTCTGGGTGGTATTCCCTTCTGCGGCGCTTCCCCACATCGAGTAGATGATTTTGACCTTTTCAGCAGAGGCCTCGGAGGTTTTGGCCGGCTCCGCACTTTTGCTTGCCGTGTTCCCTGTGTTCCCCTTGTTTCCTGTGTTTTCCGTGTTCGACGCGTTATTACCACAGCCTGCGGCGCTCACCATCAATGCAGTCAGGATAAGACCTGCTCCCAGTTTTTGTGCTGTTTTCATGCTTCTGATCTCCCCTCATCATTTGCTTCGTTTACCCGGCCAGCCTTCAAATCTTATAGAAATCGTTAGCCAAACCTTTTTGTTAAACGTTTAAATAAAACCGAAATCAAAAGCCCCTTCTGCAGCTTTACAAACCCTGGCACTTTTCCCCTACAGTATATTTTCAAGTCTGATCTTTATAACGCAATTATCAAAAGAAACGTGATGCTTCAACGGTTCAAACCGTATCAGACCTGATATCAGGTTAAGTCCCGCCCCCTTTACAACGGCTCAAGCTCTAAGATAATCGTTTAACAAAGAATCCAAGCCAAGTAGATCTCCCCTGTTTGATTGATTGCTGCTGCTCTTCCCCTCCCTCGTCACGGAAGCGCTTACTTAATTGTAGCACCCCCCATTTCAATTGAAAAACCGATATTACAACCTATATTTATAAAATTTCAATCTTTTTGCGCTGAAGGGTTGTTTTGCGGAAACCGAAAGAGCCCGGAAGAGCCTGCCCGTAAATAAATAGTTCAAAAAAAGAATAAATGATTATATATTTTCACTGTTCATCATAGCTCTTTACTTATACCGGGAGTTGGGATACATTGGGTGCAACAGGCAAGGCATAGCGGAATGCATTTTCATAATTGCAACCTTTGGAGATGGAGGAGCCTATTAGATGAACGCGCCCATCCTGCATTTTATTTCGCCGCCAATTCCTTATTTCGTGGACTGCGGGCATGCATCGTACGAGATTGGTGATTATCATATAGACCGTAACTGCATAGGGGTGTTTGATTTAATTGTGGTTGTCAAAGGCCTTCTGCCGGTCGGGGAAAATGGTATTTTGCGCGAGCTGGGTGAAGGTGAAGGCGTAATCCTCCTGCCGGACGGCCATCATTACGGGTTTGCCCCCTGCACTGTGCCGACCGAAATCATCTGGATTCATTTCCAGACCTTTGGCAGCTGGCAGGAATGTGCCGATATGAGCGAATGTCTGCTTAATCAGCAGATCCTGTTTGAGGAGCACAAGAACAAAGCCTATGTTCATCACACCGACCTCTGCTCCATCTTTCTGCCGAGGCTCCTGAAGATCTCCGCCAAGGCGATGGAGCTGCTGGAGTTATTTTTCGAACAGGAATCGGAACCGAAATCACTGCGCAACTGGCGGCGCCAGGCCAGCTTCCAATCCTTTTTGCAATACCTGGACCGGAGCCTTGCCTCACCGAGCGATGCCACCGCAATCCATCTGGCCGAGCAGATTGAGCTGTACATCCGGAACAATTACATGCACGAGCTAACCAATCCTGTTCTGCAAAAGGAACTGAACTACCACCCGAACTATCTGGCCAAAAGCATGCTGAAGGTCTTCGGCATGACGCCGATGGCCTACCTGCAGTATTACCGGATTGAACAGTCCAAGCGGCTGCTGCTCCAGACCTCCTGGTCTGTGGCCCGTATTGCCGAGGAAGTCGGCTTCCATCATGTATCCCACTACTCCTCCTGCTTCTCCAAGAAAGAGGGACTCTCCCCTTCGGCCTTCCGCAGCAAGTTTGTGAAGGAGCGGTAGTGTCTGTTTGAGTTTGCTTGGAGTGCTGGTGGAATTTTAGAGCCATTTAAGTAGTGTTTTACTCCTTGAACTTTTAAAAGAAAATCGATCTGAGACAAAGAGCAGCGGAATTAATCGACATTCCCAAAAGTACACTTAAATAGTCTGCAAACAGCTCGCTGAAGAGATTAGTTGGAAAAAGTACAGCTAATTGAGCCGTATATCGGAGAATGAAGGAGTATTATCGAGAATAGGTTACTTTTTTAAAACTAAATGCTTAAAAATCGCCAAAATAGGAGAAATAGGTTACCTTTTTACACTTAATGTTCAACTATGGATGGTGGTGCAGCGCCGGAGACAGGGTGATTTGTAGGCATGCGCTCTGTGTGAGCTAACTGGCTGTAATGTTAGATGGAAATCCACTAATTGATTAGTTGCAACCAGGGTGCAAGCCGGATTAGTTGGAAAAAGTACACTTAAATAGTCTGCAAACAGCTCGCTGAAGAGATTAGTTGGAAAAAGTATAGCTAATTGGGCCGTATATTGAAGAATGAAGGAGTATTATCGAGAATAGGTTACTTTTTTAAAACTAAATGCTTAGAAATCGCCAAAACAGGAGAAATAGGTTACCTTTTTACACTTAATGTTCAACTATGGATGGTGGTGCGGCGCCGGAGACAGGGTGATTTGGAGGTATGCGCTCTGTGTGAGCTAACTGGCTGGGATGTGATCCTGAAGCTCCCTCCTCCCTACACAAAGCGGGTTTTTAACGGAAGCTGATGCAGCGGCTTCGCCGTAACCCTAAAGCCTATACACTCATTTATCAAAAACTCTCTCTAATCCAACATTCTCTCTTATCCAAAAACATACCCTTTTATCCAAAACACACTCTTGCATCAAAAAAGCCGCCCCTCCCGGGAACGGCTTCTTTACAATACTAACAATTACTCTAGCCCCTTACCTTAAGCCCACCACATATCAATCGGCTGCTCGCGGATCAGGATCGACTGCAGGTTGGTAACGGCACGCTGGAAGCCTTCGTCCACTGACATCAGCGGGTCCTCATGCTCGATGCTTACCACATAATCATAGCCGTAGGTGCGCAGTGCGCTCATCATATCCGACCACTCGGACAGGCTGTGACCGCAGCCGACGGAGCGGAACGTCCACGCCCGGGTCTGCACATCGCCGTAAGGCTGCATGTCGGTCAGACCGTACATGTTAATGTTGTCCTGATCAAGATAGGTATCCTTGGCATGGAAGTGATGGATCGCTCCGGCCTTGCCGAGAATCTTGATTGCGCCCACCGGATCAATACCCTGCCACCATAGATGGCTCGGATCAAGGTTAGCTCCGATGGCATCACAGGTCGCTTCTCTCAGCTTCAGGATCGTGTAAGGCGTATGGCACAGGAAGCCGCCGTGCAGCTCAATGCCGATCTTCACACCATGCTCCTCTGCCAGCTTGCCGATTTCCTTCCAGTACGGTATCAGCTTCTGCTCCCACTGCCAGGTCAAAATGTCGCTGTATACCGTAGGCCAAGGGGATACCGGCCAGTTCGGCGCTTTAGCTTCTTCACTGTCTCCGGCGGTGCCGGAGAAGGTGTTCACCACCTGAACACCCATCAGCGAAGCCAGCTTAATCGACTTGCGCAGAATCTCGTCGCCCTGACGTGCCTCCTCCTTGTCCGGGGAGATCGGGTTGTTATGGCAGCTGAATGCGCTGATCATAATGCCGCGGCTGGTGAACTTCTCCAGGTAAGCCTTACGTGCTTCCTCGCTGGCCAGCAGCTCGTCAGTCGGGCAGTGCGGATTGCCGGGATTGCCGCCTGAGCCGATTTCTACAGCATTCAGGCCTGCGGCCGCGATTTTATCGAGCATCTCTTCAAGAGTCAAGCTTCCGAATACGGGATCAAATACGCCTAATTTCATTTATACGCCCACCTTTTCACGAATTGGCTCCAGAGCCTGGGAATGGCCGTACACCGGATAATCGCGCTTGGTTGGTGCGCACCAGTTTACGCCGTTGATGATAACCTTTTGGATTTCTTGATGGTAATAAGTCGGATGGGATTCATGGCCCGGCTGGAAGTAAAAGATTTTGCCGCTGCCGCGCCGGTAGGTCGAGCCGCTCGGGAACACGTTGCCGCCCTCGAACCAGCCGACAAAGATCAGGCTCTCCGGAGCCGGCACATCAAAATGCGCCCCGTACATCTCTTCCTGCTCCAGATCGATATATTCGCCGATGCCTTCGGCAATCGGATGGCTCGGGTCCATCACCCACAGGCGTTCCTTCTCGCCCGCTTCGCGCCATTTCAGATCACAGCTGGTGCCCATCAGCTTCATGAAGATTTTGGACATATGGCCGGAATGCAGCACAATCAGCCCCATCCCCTGCAGCACACGGTTATAGACCCGGTTCACGATCTCGTCACTGACCTCCTGATGGGCAATATGCCCCCACCATACCAGTACATCCGTGTTATTCAGCACTTCCTCCGTCAGTCCGTGCTCCGGCTCATCCAATGTCGCTGTAGCTGTGTCAAACCCGGCGTCCTCCAAAAATCCGGCTACCTGCGTATGAATGCCCAGCGGATAGACCTGGCGGATGCGCTCTTCCTGGAGCTCATGACGATACTCATTCCATACGGTTACTCTTGTCACTATAGGACACACTCCTAAATTCATGTATGGGTAAATCAGTCTTCAAAAAACACCGGCAGCCCTGTCTCGGACGACTTATAGATCGCCTCCAGAATCCGGGTTACCACCAGGGCCTGCTCCGGTTTTACAACCGGCTCTGTATCGTTAAGGATGCTGTCAATCCACTGCGTGGCTTCTACCAGCGCCGGATCCTCGCCTGCACCGTCGTAGAAATCCACGCCCGCGGCATCCAGCCCGATATGCTTCTCGTAGGTTTTGCCGTACTCTTCGCCGTTGATACGCAGGCCCTTCTCCATATCAGCCCCGCCTTCTGTCCCGCAAAGCGTTGTCTTGGCTTCACCGACATCCAGGGTGTTCAGCGCCCAGCTGGCTTCCAGCACAATGCTTGCTCCGTTCTCCATCGTGATGAAGCCGATTGCCGAATCCTCAACCGTGAACTTCTCCGGGTCCCACGGGCCCCAGGCGTTGGCGGCATTTTTGCGGCCGGACAGCTTGTGGTAAGCATTGCCTACCGCATATTTCGGCTTGTAATTGTCCATCATCCACAGCGTCAGGTCGAGCGCATGGGTGCCGATATCGATCAGCGGACCGCCGCCCTGTGCCTCCTCATCCAGGAATACGCCCCAGGTCGGCACCGCACGGCGGCGGATTGCCTTCGCTTTGGCATAGTAGATTTCTCCGAGGTCATTGTTCTCACACATCCGGTGGAGGTAAGCGGAATCGGACCGGAAGCGGTTCTGGTAGCCGATGGTCAGCTTTTTGCCGGTACGCTTGGCTGCATCAATCATGGCCTGGGCTTCTGCCGTCGTCTTCGCCATCGGCTTCTCGCACATCACATGCTTGCCTGCCTCCATCGAGGCGATCGAAATTTCCGCATGGGAAATGTTCGGGGTACATACATGGATTACATCTATATTTGTATCTTTCAGCAGCTCTTTATAGTCTGTGTAGACCGCTGCGTTCTCATCTCCAAATTCCGCTTTGGCCTGCTCGGCCCGTTCAGGTACGATATCGCAAAAAGCAACCATGACAGCGCCTTCCACTTTACTCAGTGCCGGCATATGCTTGCCGGTCGCGATGCCGCCGCAGCCGATAATCCCCACTTTTAAGGTCATTCTCTGTATCCCTCCAGCTTATGTTGTAATCTCTCTGCCTCTATCATACAAATCCTGCGAAGCGCTTTCTTCCTGTATTCTTGCCCTGTTATTCCCGAATATTGTCTTGTGATATTTCAGCGGCGAAATGCCGGTTGCCGACTTAAAAAAATGATGGAAGGTCTTTACGCTGCCAAACCCGGCAGCTTCGGCGACGGCAGACATCGGCAGATCCTCGTTGAGCAGAATCCATTTGGCTTTGTTCAGCCGGTATTCATTGAGGAAGGCGATGAAGGTCATTCCGGTATGCTTCTTAAACAGCTTGGTAAAATAATACGGGCTAAATCCCATATGCCCGGCCACCTCGTTAAGGGTGATCTGCTCCTGGTAATGCTGCTCGATATAGATAAAAATCCGTTCCAGCCGCTCCATCATCTCCCGGGACTGGGACAAGCTATCTTCTGAAAATTTCGGCAGCCTGCCGGTGTTATTCCTCGGTACTTCCCGTAATATAACAGCCAGCAGCTCAAATAAACGGGCTTTGATCAGATAGGCATAGCCTTCCCCCCGCCGGGTGTCCTCCTCATATATGCTTTCGATCAGTCCGATGATCCGCCCGGCCGTCTCCTGAGGCCAGCCTGAGCTGGAATGCTCCATCACCGTGAACACCTCGCGCAGCGAAAAATCAGTGCCGCAGGTGGCCGCCAGCTCCTGAAACAAACCCAGGTCGAACTGGAGAACCACCCGTTCACTCTCCGGCGAAGCAAGGAAATAATGCACGTCTCCCCCATTGATAAACTGCACTTCCCCCTGCTCCATGCGGATTGGAGTATCATTTATTCCCAGATTTAGTCTTCCTTTAGTTACGTAAATCATTTCGATTTCTTTATGCCAGTGCGGATAGCAGAGCTCATCCCCGCCGCAGATCAGGCTGCGGAAAGGAAAATGCTTGTCCACATCCGGAAGCTCGAGATAGATGCTCATAAGCGCGGCTCCTTGTGCGTGTGGTCCTATTTTAGGGATTATCATAATCGGGTCGTATTCTAAAGCTATCGTACCTTAACCCTATTCGCAAAACAAATGCCGTGGCATCCTCACCAACACAAAAAGGACAACGCAAAAAGGAGCCTGTCCGGCTCCTTCCATTACATGTGCATCAGTTCTGCATTCTACAGCTTAATCTTCAGCACAACCTTGCGCACCGCTTCCTTGCCGCCGGCCTCAATCCCGGTCATGTGGCCGTCCTGCGGATAGCAGACCACCAGCGCCCCGGGCCCTGCGGTTACCGCAGATTGCAGCTCTCCGGTGAAGAACACCGCGTCCTTCTCGGCGCTGTATTCCTCTTTTACCGCCAGCTGTTCAATGGCTGCATAGCCGATCCGCTCCGTGCCTTCCAGAATATAATGCAGGTCCAGATTCATCCGGTGCGCCTCCCAGAAGCAATCCCCGGCATCCTTCGTTTCATATTCATTAATGAAGTAGAACATATTCTCATCGACTTCATGGCGTCCTGCGGCTTGTCCGCTGAAATCCGTGTCCCGCAAAAAACGCAGCCCCGCCTGGATTTTCTCCCCGTAAGCAGCCTCATTCTCTAGCAAATGTCCCAGTGTGTCTACGATCAAGCCGATCATCTCCTGCATTCTCTGATTACCGCAGCTGCGGCATACAAAAAAGAATAATGGATTCCATGCGCCGCAGCTATGCATTTGTTCACGCTTACCCGGCATATTCTTTTACTAGAGGCTTCTGAGCGAAAATCCAACTAAATAGTCTGGGAGGCTTGATAGATAATGCTAATCTTCCTGATGTACATGTTCGCTGTGCTGGGGGTAGGCCTGCTGCTGGCAGCGGCGGTGCTGAAATTCCGGCTGTCCCATCCCTCATCCGATCCGGCCAGGCTGGCCCGTGCGCTCGGCTCCTATCACCTGAAATTCTCCCGGCGGTTCGTCACCCCCGACCAGTCGCATATGATCGCCCTGGATGAAGCCGGCAGAACGCTGGCTATTGGCAGCTGTCACCCCGGCAAAGCAAAGCATGCGACGGCGCAGCTGTACACTTTTGATACGATACTGGGTTCAGAGATTGTCGAAAATGCCCTCACCCTCACCAAAGTAAGCAAGACAAGCCGGATTACAACCAGCACCAAAAAAGCGGGGTACGGGTACGGCCGGCCTGACGGTGCTAGGAACAGCGGAACGCCGGCAGACTCCAGCCCGTCAGATACAGAGGAGATCAAGGAGCTCACACTCCGAATCTATCTCAGCAGCGCCGAAACACCGGTCTTATCCATCCCTTTTCTCCCAAACACTGCACCTTACAGAAAAACAGATCCGGAATACTCCCTGGCGTTCACAGAGGTTCAGCATGTGCATGAAGCCCTCCTGAAAATTGTCTCAGCGTAAAAAGCCCCCATCAGCTCCGGCTACATTTAGCGGACCGGAAAGGTCAGGCTGTCCAAGGTCTTGCCCTGCTGCAGTCTGGCGATAATATTGAGCAGAAACCGCTCCGCCAGGCTGCCCTGCATAATGGCTTTTTCCGCTTCCTCCAAAGTAAACCAGGCCGCATGATCCAGCTCCTCACTGATCCCGCTCAGATCCTCAGAGTCCGCTACACTTATATAATTCAGCATAAGCGTATTAGATGGCGCAAAATATTCGCTCCGCATATATTCATAAGCGATGATATCCAGCCCGGCTTCCTCCTTCACCTCACGGATCAGGGTCTCCTCCGCGTTCTCCCCTTTGTTCACATAGCCTGCGAGCAGGATATAGTGTTTGCGGTTATACTGCTGGATCAGCAGGATTTTGTTCATCTCGCGGTTCAGGACCGCGGTGCTCATCGCCGTACTGAACACCGGAAACCGGAACACCTCGCATGAAGCGCAAAACGGCACCTCCCCCTCCCCCTTGCATTCCTTTAAGACCAGCTTCGTTCCGCATTCCAGACAAAAGTTCAAGTCCATCGCTTCCTTCTATGTATGTAATAAGTGATCTGAACCCTATTGTAGTCCTTTCGTTATCCGTGTGTAAAATTTACAGCGGTCAGCAGCCTTTTGCATGAAGCGGACAGGGTTTACTGCCCTCATGTGGAATAAGTGAATAGGAGCCTGCAGCAGCAGGAGGAACTGAATTCATAAGCCGGAGGGAAAACGACACATGAACAGTATTATCAACTTTGCGCACCGCGGCGCATCTGCAGTCTGCCCGGAGAACACGATGGCGGCGTTCCGCAAAGGGCTTGAGCTGGGAGCTACCGGAATTGAGACCGATGTCCAGCTGTCACTTGACGGAGGACTGGTGATTATACATGATGAGAGCCTTAACCGCACTGCGGATGCAGACGGCTATGTAAAGGACAAGACACTAAGCCAGCTGCTGGAGCTGGACGCCGGGTCATGGTTCGGTCCGCAGTTCGCCGGAGAACGCCTGCCGGTGCTTGAGGAGCTGCTGGATCTGCTGAAGAACCGGGATACGGTGCTGAACATTGAGCTGAAGAACGGGATTTTTATGTATCCGGGAATGGAGGAAAAGGTTATCGCCGCCGTGCAGGATTACGGCATGAGTGAACGTGTGGTGCTGTCGAGCTTTAATCATTATTCGCTGGCCCGCTGCAAGGCGCTGGCACCGGAGATCCGCACGGGCATTCTATATTCCGAGGGCTTATACCGGCCGTGGGACTATGCTGCCAGCCTGAACGCGGATGCGCTGCATGCCTACCATTATGCCGTGCTGCCGGAGTTTGTGGCGGAAGCGGCGGAGCAGGGCAAGGCCTATCATCCCTGGACCGTTAATGATCCGCAGCGGATGAAATCCTTAATAGATGCCGGCGTCGCTGGTATTATTACCGACTATCCGGATGTGCTGGCCGGGCTGCTGGCTGACAGACAGTCTTAAGGGTATAAAAAAGAGTCCAGGGGGCTGCAATCCCCTGGACTCTTTCTGTGATGGGCCTGGCAGCGGAGCAGGCCTGCTCCGCTTAATTAGCCCGCGGGCTGCCCAGCCAGCTCACCGGCTGAATGACATGAGCCTGGTCATGGACAGCATAACGGCCTCTGCCCAGCTGCTTGGCATTGTACATCGCTGAATCTGCTTCCTTCAGCAAGCGTACGGGATCTACCCTGCCCTGGCTTGCTGTAATGCCGATGCTGGCCGAGACGAACAGCTCGTGCCGCTCCAGCTTGTAGTTGCGTGTAGTGCTCTCCAGCACCTTCAGGGCCAGCTGCTCAGCCTCGCTGTAGCCGCAGCGCTTCGCTACAATCACGAATTCATCCCCGCCGATCCGGAAGATATGCCGCTTCCCCTTGCAGGAAAACTGCTGCAGCGAGCCGCCTACAGCCTGCAGCAGCAAATCACCGATATGATGGCCAAGCTTGTCATTGATCGACTTGAAACGGTTAAGATCAAGGTATAATACGGCAAGCTGCTCATTCGGCTTGCAGTGGTTCCAGAAGTGGTCCATACCGTTCTTATTGAACAGGCCGGTGAGGCTGTCCCTGTAGGCCAGCTCCTTAAGCTGCTCCCGTTCAGCCAGCATCTGGCTGATCCGGTGGAACAGCCAGACCAGCAGGACAAGAGTCAGCGCATAAAGCGACATCGGGATAAGCAGGCTGCCGTCAGTCAGGCCTAATTCGGATACAGCCTCCATTCCAAGCAGGTGCATCCCGGATACCCCGCCGGTAAGTATGAGAATAATCAGGCTCGTGCGCAGTGCACGGGCTTTTTGACCTTTGTCCGCAAAATATTGTCCGGTCCGTAATACGGAATAGGCTGTCACTGCTGCCAGCAGAACAGAGAGTAGTGCAAACATATAATACCGTGCTTCTTCCATGTTGAGGAGCACTCCCCTTTGCTTCTGAATAAGTAGGATCATTATCGCGTATGTGATTTCTATCCGTATAAAACTTATTATCGGCAGGCGGGGCCTGTTTCTTCATGGAATCTTTTGGATAGGAGCAGGCGCCTGTTATTATCCGTGATGCCTCACACAATTATAGAGATCGCAGGTCCACGTCTCTCCGTCCTTGATAATCCGGGTGAGCGACGTGTTCTTCAGCAGCCGGCTCAGGTCAAGCCCGGGCACAAGCCCGCCAAGCGTACTGCGCAGAATTGCGCCGTGACTGACCACCAGCACACGCTGTCCGGGATGCCGCGCGGCGACCTCTTCAATTGCCCTGCAGCCTCTCTGACGCCCCGAATCATTTTTCTCCAGGCCAAGCTCCAGTGTTCTCCATTCCTGCCCCCAGCGCTCTACACGCTCCTGCTCCGTTGTACCCTCCAGCAGCCCGCCGTGCATCTCGCGGATTCCCGGCAGCAGACCTGCCACCGTAAGGCCAAGTTTGGCTGCGATTACCTCTGCAGTCTGCCTGGCTCTAAGCATATCACTCGAATAGACCAGCTCCCATTCCTCAGCACTTAGCCGTTCTGCAATTTCTGCCGCCTGCTGCAGGCCCTCTTCATCAAGCGGATTATCCGTGTGGCCCTGAATGCGGCCTTCTTTATTCCATAAGGTGCTGCCATGCCGGATCAGACCTATTGTTGTTGTCATGGATACAAACCGCCTTTATGCGTAATGAGTTAGTATAGCTAAATTATATACGAATGGTCTGCAAGACGCATGTGACAGTACACGCTAACGATCTCTCCGGTAATTGACGATAAATATTGGCAGGGCCATGACTCCGGTACATCATTCTGGGGCAGGTTCCATATTCATCCTGATATGCAGGAAATACTGTACAAGTTAAAGGAGATTCTGTTCATGCTTAAAAAATGCTCGTCCCTCTGTCTGATTCTGCTGCTCCTGTTATCCGGGCTGCAGCCCGGTTCTGTTGCTTCGGCAGCAGCAGCCCCAAAAAATGCCGTCTTCGTAGACAAAGCCAGCCAGTCTTACATTCCGCTGCGTTTTCTGAACGGACTCTTCGGCATTACCTCGGTTCTGAATCCGGCAACGAAGGAAATTGAAATCTCCGGAGGGAGCGCCTCCCTTCTTCTAACCATGGGCCAAGCCTCCGCTAAGATTAACGGAAAAGCCGTAACCCTCACCGCTCTGCCCTTCAGCGGGAACGGCACGACCTATGTACCGCTGTCTGCCGTCAGTTCGGCAATGGGCATCGGTCTGAAATGGAACAAAGAGGCAGGCTCCGTTACACTGTCAGCGGCCGGAGAAGAAGCCGTCCTGCCTGTGGTAAGCGGCGCACTGGTCAAGCCGGAAGCGCCGGCGGCAGTCAGCGCCAAGCATACATATAAGGTTGGCTCCAGATCATTCAGTGTCCAGACCGTAACAGTACCTCTGATGCACCCCTCCGTCCGCCTGGATGCCGTACTTGCCGGCAATACTGTCGGTAAGACAGAAGCGCTTGGCAGCATTGCCAAGCGCAGCGGAGCCGTTGCAGCCATTAACGGAACGTTCTTCGATGCCTATACCAGCGGAGCTTACAAAGCTCCATACGGATACATTGTCAGCGGCGGCAAGATGCTGAAGAACAGCCCCGGCGACAAACGGGCCGTCTTTGCCTACGACAGTAATCTGCTGGCCGAGCTGATTCCGGGAAGTGAATTCAGCGCCAGGTATCAGAGCGGCAGCATTGAAGGGGCAATCCAGGCCGGTCCAAGACTGCTGGTCAACGGTGCTGTATCCCTGAATGTTACCGCCGAAGGCTTCAGGGACCCCAAAATCCTCACCGGCGGCGGCGCCCGCAGTGCACTCGGTATTACCCGGGATCATAAGCTGATTCTGCTGACAACCGGCGGAGCTACCATCCCGCAGCTGGCCCAGATCATGAAGCAGGCCGGCGCTTATCAGGCAATGAATCTGGACGGCGGCGCCTCCAGCGGTATGTATTACAACGGTAAGTACCTTACTACTCCGGGGCGCCTGATCAGCAATGCGCTTGTCGTCACCAAGTAATCTGATACAACATTAGCTTCCTGATAAGGGGGTGTTCCGCAGTCTGGCTAAAGACTGGAGGGACACCCTTTTTTTGTCCATTCCACCAATCCTACAGCGCAGGCAGAATAAGGAACGGATGCGCCGGGGATAATACTCCCACCTTACCCTGATTCCGGTGCATAGGAGGAGAAGCATTTGTCCGCCCGTTCCAAGCAAGGCCGCGAGCAAGACCCAGATCCTGTCGAACTCCTTATCCCTGCCCCCAGCCCGCTCAGTCCGTCACTGGATGAAGCCCTGCAGGAAATCAGCAGCAGAACAGGCGCAAGCCCGGATATTGTCATCCGCAGATTCGCCAGCGAATCATTAAGCCCGCTCCCGCTGGCTTTTATCTATATCGACGGTCTGGTCAGCGCCGATCTCGTGAATCAGACCGTGCTGCAGCCGCTGATGGATTATGTCTCACCCGGGAGCAGTGCGGTTGCCGCAGATGACGCCTATCTGCTCGTCAAAGACCGGCTGCTGCCGGTCGGCGGTGTCAAGGAGGGCAAGACCATTGAGCATATGCTGGCCCTTCTGTTCGAAGGCTACACGCTTATCCTGTTCGGCGGGCTGTGTAAGGCGCTGGCTGCGGATACCTCCGGCTGGGAGAAGCGGAGTGTCAATGAGCCGACCTCCCAGGGAGTCATCCGCGGTCCTAAGGAGGGCTTCACCGAAAGCCTTCGGGTCGGCACCTCCATGCTGAGACGGCGGCTCAAAACCTCCGACCTCCGGATAGAAGAATACAAAATCGGACAGCGAACCCAGACCGGTGTAGCCCTCGTCTACCTTGAGGGTCTGGCCAGCGCCGAGGTGCTGGCTGAAATCCGCCGCCGGCTGAACGGAATCATTACCGACAGTATTCTGGAGAGTAATTATATCGAGGAATTTATCCAGGACGGCGGGCTGACCCCCTTTCCTACCATTCAGAATACCGAGCGGCCGGATGCGGTGGCCGGAGGGATACTGGAGGGCCAGGTCGGGATCATTATTGACGGTACACCCTTTGCCCTACTGGCGCCCTCCACCTTTTTCAACTTTTTTCAGTCCAGTGAGGATTACTACCAGCGTTACGACATCTCATCCTTTCTGCGGCTGATCCGCTATGGCGCATTTTTCGTATCCATGCTGCTGCCTGCCCTGTATATTGCGGTGACTACCTTTCACCAGGAAATGCTGCCTACTACGCTGCTGATCAGTCTGGCTGCCCAGCGTGAAGGGGTGCCGTTTCCTGCGCTGGCCGAAGCGCTGCTGATGGAGCTGACGTTCGACGTGCTCCGTGAGGCGGGAGTGCGGATGCCGCGGACCATCGGTCCGGCGATCTCCATTGTCGGGGCGCTGGTGCTGGGGCAGGCAGCGGTGTCTGCCGGCCTGGTATCGGCGGCAATGGTTATTGTTGTTTCTTTTACAGCGATCTCCAACTTCGTTATTCCTTCCTTGGCCATCGCTAACTCTATCCGGCTGATCCGCTTTTTGCTGATGCTGACTGCCGCTACGCTGGGCTTGTTCGGAATCATGTCCTTCATGATGGTGCTGCTGATTCATATGGCAGGCCTGTACTCGTTCGGCGTTCCGTACCTGTCTCCGGTTGCACCGATGATTCCCCGCTATCTCAAGGACATTTTTATCCGTGTACCGCTCTGGAGCATGCCGCTGCGGCCCAAGACCTATCTGGGCAAGGAAACCCGCCGGCAGGGGCCGGGCCAGAAGCCGCAATCCCATGAGGAGCAGCAGAAGAAGGCACAGCTGACCGGCCGGAACACACACCCCAAGGAGGAGGAGCCGCAATGAACGGAAAAATCGGCACCGCACAGGCAGCCATGCTTGTGATCAGCACGATCCTTCCAACCGCAACCGTGGTGCTCCCCGTGATCATAAGCAATTACGCTGAACAGGATGCCCCCCTGTCCATCATCCTGTCCACTCTTGCCGGGCTGATCGTTGCTGTTATTGTGGGAACTGTAATCAGCCTGAACAAAGGCGCTCCCTTCATCCCATGGGTCGGTGAAAAAAGCTCGCCTGTGGCAGCCGTTATACTCGGCCTGCTCCTGCTGCAGTTCTATCTGGATACAACCGCCGCCATCTTACGGGAGTTCGTGAATTTTATTAAAGACAATGTGCTGCTGAATACCCCCGTAACCGTCCTGGTTATCCTGATTGTGCTCATCTCCATTTACATGGTCAGGCAGGGGATCGAATCCATTGCCAGAGTGAACACGATTGTAATCCTGCTATTCATCTTTTTCGTGCCGCTGTTCATCTTCGGCCTGATCCATGAAATGGATGTCCACCAGCTGCTGCCGGTATTCGACCATTCCCTGGCGGCACTGACTCTGGCCAGTATTACGCCTACTACCTGGATGTCAGAGGTAGCTGTTCTGCTGTTTCTTGCGCCCTATCTCCGGTTTCCGCAAAAAGCACGGCTGGCCGGAGTGACCGGCCTTCTCTTTGTATCCCTGCTCATGATGTTCTCCCTGGTCACTGCCCTAATGGTCTTTGGTCCGGAGTTTATTAAGCTTAACGCCTATCCGGGCTTCTCAGCCGCCGGCGTGGTGCATATCGGCAAGTTTTTTGAGAAGCTGGATATTCTGTTCATTTCGTATTGGGTGATGTCCATCTATCTCAAATTCGCCATCTTCCTGTTCGTTACCGTCGAGTGCTTCAAGCAGACCTTCCAGGTAAGCAGCAGCCGGCCGTTTATCGGCGCCCTTGGACTGGTGATTGCCCTGGAGTGCCTGTTCACCTGGCAGAACATGGACAAGCTGAACCTGTACAACAAGGAAGGGCGCTTCGTGACCTTCTTCCTGTTCAATGTGCTTGTGCCGTTGGCAGCCATTGCCCTTCACCGGTTCGGGCGCTCCAAGGCCAAACAAAAGGAGTGTGAAACATGAAGCTGTGGAAGCAGACCGCCTGTCTGCTGCTCTGTATCCCCCTGCTGTCAGCCCTGCTTACCGGCTGCTGGGACGACCGGGAGCTGAATGAGCTCGGCATTACCTCCGGCTCGGCATATGACTGGGAGGATAACCAGTGGAAGGCCACCTATCAGGTTATCAATCCTTCTTCCGGTGCCAGCGGCATGGGCGGGAGCGGTGGCGGCAGCACAACCTCCCCGCCATTTGTCACCTTTACCGTCAAAGGAAGAACGATAATGGAGGCGATTGAGCGGACTAATCTGACCAGCACCCGCGAGATGTTTTTCTCCCACTCGCGAATTACCGTTCTGGGCGAATCGGTAGCGAAGCAGGGCATCAACCAGCTTATTGATATGTTTCTGCGCAAGCAGGATGCCAGGGAGACCGTATATGTCTTTCTGTCCCAGGGTGAAGCCGGAGATATTCTGGACCAGCTGATGCAGCTGACCAAGAACCAGGGCGCCGGCATCCAGCTGATGATTGAGCAGGAATCCCGGCTGGTCTCCTATTATCCCGGAGTGCGGATCTACGAGCTGGCGATGGCTTTGTCCTCCGAGTCAGGCAGCGCAGTGCTGCCGGAAATCCAGCTGACCGGCAAGCAGATTATGGATGAGACCGGTGAAACAGGCCGGACTGACCTGCCTTCACGGCTGGCGCTGGGGAAGCTGGGCGTATTGAAGGGGGACAAGCTGATCGGCTGGCTGAATCAGGAGCAGGCCTTCGGCCTGTCTTTTTTGACCGGCAAAGTTAATAGTGCGACCCTCGCCTTCCCCTCGGATCCGAAGGCAGGCGATACGCCCGATGCTTCATTTATCCTTCAGAACGCAAGCACCACTGTTCATCCTGTGTGGGATAAGGATCACTATATTATGGATATCCACATTAAGGGCAGCGGTGTATTGACGGAGCTGGGAAGCGCCATGGATCTCAATGACAGGGCTTCTATTGCCGGTATGGAGCAATCCATTGAACAGAAGGTGCTTGAGCTTGTTAACAGCTCCTGGACCGAGGTCCGGCGGCTGGGGGCCGATGTCACGGGATTCGCTGTCCGGATCCACCGCAGTGACCGTAAACGCTGGAAAACCATTGAACGGGATAAGAGCTGGGACAGCATCTTCCGCGATATCGAGATCCGGCCCCGGGTCTCCATCAAAATTGAACGGACCGGGCTCATCAACAAGTCCTTCAAATCCGTTCAGCAGAAGTAGGGATTGCCATGAAAATCGCCATTACACTTCTCCTGTATGTCCTCGCTTTTATCTGGGGCTGCCGCAGGCTGACGGATAAAGGCTGCAGGCTTCACCGGCTGTGGTACGGATGTATTCTTGCCTGGTGCGCTTATGTGAATATTTGCGGGATAACCGAGACACCCCATATCAGCGTTGCTTCATTTTATACCTCTGTGTTTCAGCCGGCAGGAAGAGTCATTATTGATTGGTTGGGAGGTTGACACGCACTATGCCAAAAAAAGAACAGGTGTCAGCCCTGCAAATCGCTTTTATGGTCATGCTGTTCGAGATCGGCAGCACGCCGCTGTTCCTGCTTGGCGGCAAGGCTAAGCAGGACTCCTGGCTGGCCATGTGCGCCGGTTCGCTGGCCGGTCTTCTTCTGCTCCTGCTGCTGCTGTGGATTCAGCACCGTTCACCGGACCTTGACCTGATCGGCATGCTGCGGCTTCATTTCGGGAAAGCCGCCGGTTCCGGCATCGGCTGGCTATACTGCCTGTATTTCGCCTACCAGTCCATGCGCAATGTCCGGGATTTGGGTGAGCTGACCTCCTTAACCCTGCTGCAGACCACCCCCATGCCGGTCACGATGCTGGTTTTTATCCTGATTGCGCTGTACGCGATATGGAAAGGGGCCGCTGTGCTGTTCCGGCTGCCCGAGGTGCTGCTTCCGCTGGTGCTGTTTTTCTACGGGGTGCTGGTGGTGCTGCTGGGGATTATGGGCAATATTGATTTCAGCCGCCTGACCCCGGTTTTTGAGGACGGCCTTAAGCCGATTCTTAGTGCGGCGCTGCCGGATATCGTCTCTTTTCCCTTCGGGCAGATGCTTGTATTCCTGATGCTGTGGTCCTTATGGGAGAAACCCGGGGTTCCGGCAAAAAATACACTCACCGCCTACGTCGCCATCAGCGTGTTCCTCATCTTTATGAATGCGCTCAATGCTGCCGTTCTCGGGCCTACAGTTGCGGGGATCAGCCAGCTGCCTTTTCTGAAAACAGTCCGGACCTTATCCAATCTGCAATTTGTAGAACGGCTCGATATTCTGGTCACAATTCAGCTGTTCATCGGGCTGCTGATCAAGATGATGCTGTTCTATTTCTGCGCGGTCAAGGGAGTCAGCGGGCTGACCGGCAAATCCGTGCAGCGCTGGGCATTTCCTGTCGGTATGGTCATCTACGGCGCGTCCTTTCTCGAACGTGACTATACCCAGCATATTGCCGTCGGCCTCGGCCCCAGCCTGAAGCTCGACCCGCTGTTCCAGGTGGCGGTCCCGCTGCTGCTGGCAGTATTGATTCTGCTGCGCAGCCGGAGGCAGAACCGGAAAACTTCTGAAGAGTGAGGAGGCTGGTATGCCTGGGTGCATGCTGCTGAGGCTTTGACACTCCGCAGGCCGCCGTGGAATAATAGGTCATCGCAGAACGGATTCTATTAAGGGGGCCTTTGTCTGATGTCCAAAGCCGATTACATGCTGTCCATCCTGTGGATGCTGCAGCAGCGCAAAAGAACCGCGGCCGAGCTGGCGGGGACGCTCGAGCTCAGCGTGCGCTCCGTCTACCGCTATATCGATGCCCTCTGCGCCAGCGGCGTGCCGGTCATCGCCGATGCCGGTCCCGGCGGCGGCTTCCGGCTGCCGGAGCATTTCAGCGCAGTGCCGCTCTTCTTCGATGACGGCGAACGGCGCGCGCTGGTGCAGGCCTCCGCCTTCGCCGAGGGCAGCGGCTACCCGTACATCGAAGCCCTGGGCAGCGCGATTGCCAAGCTCAAGCGCTACAGCAGTGACGAGCAGCTGCTGCAGCTGCAGCGCCATGAGTCCGGCATGGAGATGCTGCACGCTCCTCCGGCCCCTCTGTCCCATCTGCTGGAGGAGCTGGAAGCCTGCACTGCCGGAGGGCTGACTGTGCAGCTGGAGTACCGCAAGAGCAGCGGGCAGGCCGCTTCCTTGCGTAATGTTGAACCCTACGGGCTGGTGCTCTGGAAGAGCCGGTGGTACCTGGCCGGCTTCTGCCACCAGCGCCGGGAAATCCGCAGCTTCCGGGTGGACCGGATTGTGCAGCTTGAGCGGACCGGCGGCGTCTTCAGCCGTCCGGCCGGCTTCTCTGCACGGCAGTTCCTGCTGGACAGCCTTCTGCCCGGCCAGGATCAGCAGGCGGCGCTTATCCGGGTCGTAATCGCCTCCGGCGAAGAGGTACTGAATGATCTGTGCAGCCACTGGCTGTTCGGACATTCCCTCGAGCAGCGTGTCCCGGGAGAGGCATCGTTTCTGCTGGATGAAACGATGCTGTACCGCTATGCGCCTTACTTCCTGCTGCCCTACGGCCGTTCGCTGGCCATCCTTGAGCCTGCTGCATTGAAGCAGAAGCTTGCAGTTGCTGCGGCCGATATCGCCGCTTATTATGCGGAATCATAGCATTGGCTGGAAATCACTGACCGCAGCTGTCAGTGATTTTTTGATATATTGTCCGTGTAAGTGAGGCAGGCAGCTGGCATACTGAGGAGTATTGAGCAATCCGGGGAAACCGGAGTAACTTCGGGGAGGTTAAACAATGAAGGAACTAAAGTATGAATTCTATATCGGCGCGGCACCCGCGGCAGTCTGGGATTGTCTCGTTTCGCCTGACAAAGTGGCGCAGATCTATTACGGCAGCACCATCCGCTCCAGCTTCACGGAAGGGGAACGCCTTGAATATGCCGGACCCGGTGCCGACGGAGATGACACGGTGCATGTGTACGGCACTGTGCTTGAGTACAGACCGCAGGAGGCGCTACGCTTTACGCATCACGCCGGTCCTTCCTATGTAAAGGAGGGGGAAGATTATGAATCTGTTATCTCCTGGCTGCTTTCACCTGCCGGCGGCTGCACGAAGCTGACGCTGATTCACGGCGGCTGGCATCCGGACGATCCCTCCTACGGGCCAAGCGACAGCGCTTGGTGGCATATTCTCAGCAACACCAAAACGCTGGCGGAGACCGGCAGAACGCTCGACTTCGGCGGCTGACCAGCTTGCGGCTGGGGTTAATCCGCTATGGGTCGCGGTTAAGCAGCTTGTGGCTGGGTTAACCCGCCAATGGCTGTTGCTAACCCGCCATTGGTTGCGGTTAAGCAGCTTGTGGTACGGTTAACCCGCTAATGGCTGCTGCTCACCCGCCATCGGTTGCGGTTAAACAGCATGTGGCTGAGGCTGACTAACCGTGCTTTTTCAGAGCTCTCATGCCTCTCAGCTGGCGCTCATCAAAACTAAGTGGAAATACGTCACCTAAATCACCTAAATCGGCTTGATTAAAGAGATTAGCTGTAAAAAGTTCACTTAAATCCGCCAAATTTGCTCAAATTCAGCATTTGGTACGAATTAGGTGGTTTTTTTCCAACTAAATACATTTGGCGCCGATCCTAACTACAATTAGCTGCCAAAAATCAAACTAATATCTCCCCCGGCCTTCCGCCTTCCGCCGTCCTCCATACTCTCCGCCGTCCTCCATACTCTTCACCCTCCCCCATACTCTTTACCTTCCTCCATACTCTTCACCCTCCTCCATACTCTTTACCTTCCTCCATACTTTTCACCGTCCTCCATACTTTTCACCTTCCTCACAGCGCGCACAACTTGTTTTTCCCTAAGGAAACTTTTTTGTTGCAAGGACAAAGTTGTTTACATATACTAATATTGTGGCAAAGAACAATTATTTATCACCTGTGCATAATGGACGCTTATTATAGCGCTATACCAATACATTTAGAGGGAAAGAAGGAACTGCTATGGCTGGAGCCGCTATTCCATTGTCTGAAGCCTCGAACGGCAGCCTGCTGCGTATCAGCGGCATTGAAGTTCAGGGCGTGCTGCGCAGAAGGCTGCTTGATCTCGGTTTTGTGGTCGGCAATGCCGTGGAGGTGCTGCGGCGCAGCCCGCTGGGAGATCCTATCGCTTTTCGGGTAAGCAACACGACGATTGCCCTGCGGAGGGAAGAAAGCTCGCTGATCTACGGTGAGCCTATTAGAGGTGACGGGATATGAGCCGATTCACAGTTGCTTTTGCCGGCAATCCCAACACAGGAAAGAGCACACTCTTCAACCTGCTCACCGGCCTGCGTCAGCATACTGGTAACTGGGCGGGCAAGACGGTTACTACCGCCGAAGGGGAATTTACCCATAATCAGCATGTCTACCGCGCGGTCGATCTTCCGGGCACTTATTCGCTGTACTCTAACTCCGCCGATGAGGAGGCTGCCCGGGACTATATTATTTTTGAGCAGCCGGATGTGACTCTGGTTGTGCTGGATGCGACGTCGCTGGAGCGCAATCTTAACCTTGCCCTTCAGGTACTGGAAATTACGGGGCGTGCGGTGGTGTGCATCAACCTGATTGACGAGGCCGGGAAGCTGGGAATTGATATTAACCTGCAAGCTATCGCCAAGCAGCTCGGTGTTCCGGTTGTAGCGATATCAGCGCGCAATCAGATTGGAATCGGGGCGCTGCTGGACCAGCTCGAGCGCGTGGCAACAGGTGCCTTCACCGGCAAGCCGCTGAAGATAGCTTACAGCGATGAAATCGAACGGGGCATTGCCGAGCTGCTGCCGCTGGTAGAGCAGACTGTAGGCTCTCATTATCCGGCACGCTGGATTGCCCTGCGCCTGCTGGACGGTGACAGCAGCCTGCTGGCCTCGCTCAAAGCCCGTTTAGGAGCCGGCACAGATCCTGTGCTTAAGGAGGTAGCCCGTCATGGAGTCCCCGCATGTCATTAAAGGTCCGGACGCACTGGACTCCCTGCTCTCTGCAGCCAGGAATCTGGCCGACAAGGGCGCCATCAGAGATGAGATTGTCACCGGCATCTACGGGGTATCGGCAGGCATCTGCCGGGAGGCTGTCTCCTACCAGGATAAAAAGAAGCTGGGCAGCACCTATAAGCTGGACCGGATCGTCACCTCCAAAGTGTGGGGCTTCCCGATCATGCTCGCCGGACTTGGCCTTGTCTTCTGGATTACCATTGCCGGGGCCAACTATCCGTCCGGCTGGCTGGCATCCTTTTTCGGCTGGATCGAGGGGTATCTGACTGCCGGCTTTGAAGCCGTTAGTGCACCGTCCTGGCTGCACGGCGTACTGGTTCTCGGACTGTACCGCGGCACCTCCTGGGTAATCAGTGTCATGCTGCCGCCAATGATGATCTTCTTTCCGGTATTCGCACTGCTGGAGAATTTCGGCTATCTGCCGCGGGTTGCTTTTAACATGGACCGGTTATTCAAAAAATCAGGCGGGCACGGCAAGCAGGCCCTGACCATGTCCATGGGCTTCGGCTGCAACGCCGCCGCCATTCTCTCCACCCGGATTATCGAGTCGCCGCGCGAGCGGATGCTGGCTATTCTGACCAACAACTTCGTTCCGTGCAACGGGCGCTGGCCGACGCTGATTCTGCTCTCCTCGCTGTTCATGGTCGGTGCCTCGGCAACCGGTGCACTCCGCACCTTTTCCACTGCGCTTGTGCTGATGGGGATTGTGCTAGTCGGCATCACGGTTACCCTGACTGTATCCTGGGTCATGTCCAAAACGATGCTGCGCGGCGTCCCGACCCACTATACACTTGAGCTGCCGCCCTACCGCCGCCCGCAGATCTGGAAGACGATTGTCCGCTCCTCCAAGGAAAAATCGCTGAACGTGCTGACCCGTGCCATTATCGTTGCCGCTCCGGCCGGTATTCTCACCTGGATTCTTGGCAACGTGGTGGTGGGCGGAGACAGCGTGCTTAACCATATGGCGGCGTTTTTTGACCCCTTTGCCCAAATGCTCGGACTGGACGGCTTCATCATCATGGCCTTCATCCTCGGACTGCCTGCCAACGAAATTGTGCTGCCGATCCTGCTTATGGGCTATATGTCCTCAGGAGCCATGGTTGATGTTGAAGGCATCGGCAGCATTAAGGAGCTTTTTCTGAGCCACGGCTGGACCTGGCTGACCGCACTCAACATGATGCTGTTCTCCCTGCTCCACTATCCATGCGGCACCACGCTGGTCAACATCTATAAGGAGACGAAAAGCCTGAAATGGGCAGTGCTCTCCGCCGTTATTCCGCTCGGCATCGCTGTTGGTGTCACCTTTGCTATTGCTCAGCTCGCCCGCCTGTTCGGCTGGGTCTGACCCTCATTATGCACCCGGCTTCTTCTATAACAGGAGGGGCCGGGTGTTTTTGAGCATAGGCTTATCCGTAGAAGACAGCCTCCGGCAAGTTCGTTCTCCGGTCATTTGACTACGCTTCCCCCAGATGTTAGGGTGACAATGAAGCCAATATTTTCCGGGAGGGATTGTTAATGACGGAAGTAAAGCTCGCTGTCGGATACGACGAATATGAAGACGGCCAGAGAATGGATACGGAAATCGAGCGCCTTAGCGCCAGCCCTGAAGCTGCGCAGCTGACCAGTCTTATTATCGGGGATTGGGGACAGGCCTACGAGAACAGCTCAGACGAGGTTGTGGAGGCGCTTGTTAAGCATAGCGGAAGCTTTCCGTCCTTGCGCAAGCTTTTTATCGGGGACATGAGCTATGAGGAATGTGAAATTTCGTGGATTACCCAGACTGATCTCTCCCCCCTGCTTCCTGCTTACCCGGAGCTGCAATCACTCACCATTCAAGGCGGAACAGACCTGGGACTAAGCAATCTGCAGCATGACAAGCTGGAGGAGCTGATTATTATTACGGGCGGCCTCGGCAAAAAAGTGCTGTCACAAATTGCCGCCGGTTCTTTGCCGAATCTGCGGAAGCTGGAGCTGTACCTTGGTGTTGATAACTACGGCTTTGACGGCAGCCTGGAGGATATCCTGCCGCTGATTCAGCCTGGAAAATTTCCGAAGCTGACCTACCTGGGTCTGAAAAACAGTGAGATTCAGGATGAAATTGCAGCAGCGGTGGCTGAAGCAGAGATTCTGGACCAGCTCCATACGCTTGATTTATCACTTGGAACGCTCAGTGACACGGGTGCGGAAGCGCTGCTGGCCAGCAGCCGGATCAAGGGCCTGCAGGCCCTGAACCTGAGCTATCATTATATGTCGGATGAGATGATCGCCCGCTGGAGAAAAAGTGGCCTGCCTGTTGACGTCAGCGACCAGCAAAAGAGCGATGACGATGAAGACTGGCGTTATCCTTCCATCACCGAATGATGCACAGTACGCTGCCGCTGATCCTGCTGTGCAGCCCCGGCGACAAGCGTACAGCTGGCATCCGGCAGGCGCGGAGCCGGCTCGGGCTGCCCCCGGCCCTGCTTGTCTCTTACCGGGAGCTGCTGGAGGGCGCCTCGCTCAGTAATCTGCTGGAGCGTCAGCTGCCGGGAGCTTGGCGGGCCGGCCTGCCGGAGCGGCACATGACGGAGAGCCAGCCGCTGCTGCGGCTGGAATCGCCCGGCGGCAGCTTCGCGCTTGAGCAGGCGCTCATTGCCCTCGGCGCGCCGGATGCCGGGGAGCAGGACGACACGCTGCATCCCTTCAGGCAGCTGAGCGATCCCTATCCGCTCAGCGTTCAGGCTGCCGGCCGGCTGAAGGAGCTGCCCGGCGTGCTGCATCATCCGTCCCAGTGGTTCCGCGGCTACTGCCGGCTGCTGGCCCGGATTCAGCGCGAAGCAGCCAGGATTCTGCCGGCTGCCCGCTGGCAGAATCATCCCGGCGATATAGCCGCGATGACCGACAAGCGCCGGACGCAGCAGCTGCTTGCCGCTGCCGGCGTTCCGGTTCCGCGTCCGCTGGGCGGCGCACAGCCCCCGGCAGACTATGAATCCCTCCGGGGGCTGATGCTGTCAGAGCGGATGCACCGGGTTTTTATCAAGCTGGCCTGCGGCTCTGCCGCCTCCGGCGTCATCGCCTACCAGATCAACCCTGTTACCGGAGCAGAGCTGGCCGTGACTACGATCGGGGTCGAGGAGTACATCACCCGGCCTCCTGTGTACTACAATTCCGGTAAGCTGCGGCGTTACACGGACCCGGCAGTGCTGAAGGGCATCATCAACTGGCTCTACAGCCACGGCGCTTATAGTGAGCAGTGGATTCCCAAGGCCGGATCAGCGGGAGTCTCGTTTGATATCCGCCAGCTTGTTGTCCTGGGAGAGGCCGGCCACTCTGTCGCCCGGGTTAGTAAGACACCGATAACCAATCTGCATTTGCGCAGCAGGCGGATGACTCCTGCGGAAGCCGGACTGACGGACGAAGAGCAGAGTGAGGTACGGCGTACAGCCGTACAGGCACTTGCTGCTTTTCCCGGGTCGGCAATCGCCGGGATTGATGTTCTTGTATCCTCGGGAAGCAGCCGCCGTACCTATGTAGCTGACGTGAATCCTTTTGGCGACCTGCTGTACGATGTTGAATATGAAGGCCTCAGCACCTACGACTGGGAAATGAAAAAGCTGTTGGAACACCGGATTATATCCTCTTAGAAAGGGTGCTATTAACGGTTATGACTGATATGAATGACATTGTCGGCACCCATGACATTCTGATGATTACACTTGATACCCTGCGCTACGACGCTGCTGTTCTGGAGGAGGCCAACTGCCCCAATCTGTGCGGCACGGGCTCCTGGGAGAAAAGACACACCCCTGGCAGCTTTACCTATGCAGCGCATCACGCCTTCTTCGGCGGCTTTTTACCGACTCCGGCTAATACAGATAAAGCTTCACATGTGCGGCTGTTCCATTCCAGGAATACCGGCCTGAAAACCCATCCTCATACGTGGCTGTTTGATACGCCGGATCTGGTATCCGGGCTTGCAGCCGAGGGGTACCGTACAGTGTGCATCGGGGGAGTTATTTTTTTCACCAAAAAAGTTCCCTTAGCCCGCGTCCTCCCCGCTTATTTCCAGCACAGCTACTGGCGCATGACCTTCGGTGTGACGAACCCCCGGTCTACAGAGCATCAGGTGAACCATGCCCTCAAGGTGCTGGATAATACGCCGCTGGATGAGCGTCTGTTCCTGTTCCTTAATGTATCTGCCATCCACGGGCCCAACCATATGTTTCTTCCGGGTGCCCGCAGGGATTCTGTGGACAGCCAGCGCGCCGCGCTGCGTTATGCCGACGGGGAGCTGGGACGTTTGTTCGCACGTTTGCGCGAGCGCGGCAACCCGGTCTTTTGCATGGCCTTCTCGGATCATGGCACAGCCTACGGCGAGGACGGCTATGAGGGCCACCGCCTGGCACATGAGACTGTATGGAATGTACCTTACCGGGAGTTCATCCTGTAGCTTGGCTGACAATTTAATCCGGATGAAAGGAGAAACGAATGACATCCACTGATTATGGCTTAACACCGTCTCTCTCTTCGGAGGAGGCCCGGCGATGGAAGGAGCAGATTACTGCACAGCCTTACCGTAATTATCTATATTCTTATCCGCACAAGACCGCCTACCGGGAATTTCAGCCGCCTGTTTCTCTGGAGCAGCTATGGCTGAATGAGCCTGCGGAGACGTTTTTTCTGTATATGCATATTCCGTTCTGCGGCGCGCGCTGCGGCTTCTGCAACCTGTTCACTCTGCCGGACAAGCGTGACGATGTCCACGAGCGTTATGTGGATGCGCTGGAGCGGCAGGCGCGGCAGTGGTCAGCTTTTACCGGTCATAAGCCCTTTGCCCGCTTTGCGGTCGGAGGCGGTACGCCGACTCTGCTGGCTGCCCCCCAGCTCAGCCGCTTGTTCCGGATTGCCCGGGAAATCATGGGACTGGATACCTCCCGCGCCTCCATCTCGGTGGAAACCTCACCGGAGACGATCACGGAAGAAAAGCTCTCCATCCTGAAGGAGAACACCGTTGACCGGGTCAGCATGGGTATTCAGAGCTTCGTGGCAGCCGAATCGGCAGCTATTTACCGTCCGCAAAATCCGGAGGTCGTCTACCGCGCGCTGGAGCTGCTCGGACAATATGATTTTCCCATCCTTAATCTCGATCTGATCTACGGGCTCCCGGGCCAGACGGTGGAGTCCTGGCTCTATTCGCTGGGGCAGGCGCTGCTGCATGAACCGCAGGAGATTTTTATCTATCCGCTCTATACCCGTGAGCATACGATTGTTAAGCCGGGCGATATGCAGCGCCAGCAGGACCTGCGGCATGAGTGCTATACTGCCGCCTGCAGGCTTCTTGCCGGGCACGGCTACCGCCAGTACTCGATGCGCCGGTTCGCCAAGGAAGAGGCCGGCACGGACAAATCCATTCTGGACTACAGCTGCCAGGAGGAGGGCATGGTCGGCCTGGGCTGCGGAGCCCGCTCTTATACCCGGGAGTTGCACTATGCTTCCCGCTACGGGGTCAGCCGCAAGGCAACGGAGAGCATTATTGCAGACTACGTGTCAGCGGAGCGTTATGACACGGCGGATTACGGCATCATGCTAAGTCTGGCCGAGCAGAAACGGCGGTTCATCCTCAAGGCTTTGCTGCATAGCGAGGGGCTGCGGCTGGCTGATTACAGCGGACGCTTCTCAGCTTCGCTGTGGGACGACCACCCTGAGCTTACCCTGCTGCTTGAGAGCGGGCTGGGTGAGCTCCAGTATGACGAGCAGAATGTGATTCATGATGGGGATCAGGATGAGGAGCGGCAGGATGAGCGGCTTGAGGGCTTATACAGCACCAAGGCTAAGACTCGGGAGGCTGGTCAGGATGATTGGCTTGGGGGCCGGGACGGCATTCTGCGGTTAACTCCTGAGGGTCTGGGTTACTCCGACTCGATCGGTGACTGGTTCATCTCCGGTGATATCAGGGACCGCATGGAAGGATTTATCCTGCCATGAATGCCGTTCTCTACTACCGGGGGTCCCTCACCTCATGCAACTATGACTGCCCTTACTGCCCGTTCGGCAAAACCAGAGACAGCGCAGCAACACTGGCCAAGGACCGCGAGGGCGTTGAAGCCTTTGTCCGGTGGGCAGCAGAGCAAGGCGCGGCTGGTCACCGGCTGTCTGTATTCTTTAATCCCTACGGCGAAGGCCTGATTCACCGCTGGTACAAGGATGCGCTGATCACCCTCTCCCGCCTCCCCCATGTGGACAAGGTAGCCATTCAGACCAATTTGTCGGCTAACCTTGCCTTTTTGCCGGAGCTGAATCCCGCTACAGCTGCTTTCTGGGCTACCTATCATCCGGGGCAGGTCAGTGAGGATACATTTCTGGCCCAGTGCACGGCTGTCCATCAGCAGGGGATTCCGCTTAGTGTGGGCAGCGTGGGCATCCGCAGCGCTTTTCCGGCGATTGCCTCACTGCGGGCTGCCCTGCCGCGGGACATCTACCTGTGGGTGAACGCCTACAAGGACAAACCGGATTATTATACACCTGAGGATCTCGCCTTCCTCGGCAGTATTGATCCGCATTTTTCTATCAACGCCGCCGACTATGACAGTCTGGGCAAAAGCTGTAACGCCGGCAAAAATGTATTCTATATCCAGGGAGCCGGAACAGTTAAACGCTGCTACAAGGACCGGGGAGTCATCGGCAATCTCTACCGCGATGGCCTTGAGGGCCTCGCCGCTGAACGGAGCTGCCGCATGAAGGTCTGCGACTGCTATATCGGGTACATTCATATGCCCGAGCTCCAGCTGGAGCAGGTATACGGCCGGGGTCTGCTTGAGCGGATACCTTATGGGATAGCGGAGGTGAGCGTATGAGACCAGATGGTGAAAGTGTCGGAATAGCTCAGGTCGATGCTGAGACTGTAGCAGATGATAGGACTGGGGCGGTTTGCGATCAGGCAGCAGCTCAAGCAAATGATGAGTCAGGAGCGGCTCACGATAATGCTGCACACCGGGTTGATGACTATGACGAGAGTGCTGTCGCGTCCAACTGGCTGGATGTTGAGACTATTGTGACTACAGGTGATTCAGTAAGCCAGGCGGATGCTGGGGCTGGAGTGACAACAGATGGTTCGGTAAGCCAGGCGGATGCTGGGGCTGGAGTGACTAAAGGTGGTTCGGTAAGCCGGGCGGATGTTGGGGCTGGCGCTACTTGTAACGGGAACACAACTGGCGCCGCTGGTCAAGGCATGACAATCTGGCTGACCGGTCTGTCCGGTGCAGGCAAATCGACCATCGCCTCGCTGCTAACGGACCGGCTGACCAAATTAGGCATTGCCGCTGAATGGCTGGATGGAGACCAACTGAGACGCGCGCTCGGCAAAGGTCTCGGCTTCAGCCGGGAGGACCGGTTTGAGAATATCCGCCGGACGGTGTACCTTGCTGAGATGCTTAACCGCCACGGTGTGGTTACTGTAGTTTCACTCATTAGCCCATACACGGAGATGCGTAACTATGCCCGTCAGACTCTTCCGCGTTTCGCTGAAGTCTATGTAGACTGTCCATTAGAGGTCTGCGAATCCCGGGACGTCAAAGGACTGTATGCCAAAGCCCGCCGTGGTGAAATTCCCGCTTTCACCGGCATCTCCGATCCATACGAAGCACCGCCCAGCCCCGAGCTGACGCTCAACACTGCCGGGCAGACGCCGGAGGAAAGTACAAACACACTATTAGCCTGGCTGACAGAACACACTTCACTGCAGCTAAACAAATAACCAAACAGCGCCCTGTCTGCTTATCCGGACAAGGCGCTGTTTGGTTATACGGCTGGTTACTTTGGCTAGAGTGCTACTGCGGGGAATATGGTTTAGGCAAGAGAAGGCTGCTACTGCGCGTAACAAATTATGCATCCTGCGGCCTAGCGGCAGCAAACGGCCAATTCAGAGGCATTTTTGCCTCTCATTCCGACCCGCAGCATATTTCCGGCCCATTCAGAGGCCTTTTTGCCTCTCATTCTGCCCGGCAGCCAACTTCCGGCCAATTCAGAGGCATTTTTGCCTCTCATTCCGCCGCGCGGCCAACTTCCGGCCAATTCAAAGGCATTTTTGCCTCTCATTTCGTCCCGCAGCCCGTTTCCGGCCAATTCAGAGGCATTTATGCCTCTCATTTCGCCCCGTAGCCCGCTTCCGGCCAATTCAAAGGCATTTATGCCTCTCATTCTGCCCGGCAGCCAACTTCCGGCCAATTCAGAGGCCTTTTTGCCTCTCATTCCGCCCCGCAGCACGTTTCCGGCCAATTCAAAGGCCTTTATGCCTCTCATTTCGCCCCGCAGCACATTTCCGGCCAATTCAGAGGCATTTTTGCCTCTCATTCCGCCCGGCAGCCCGCTTCCGGCCAATTCAAAGGTATTTTTGCCTCTCATTTCGCCCGGCTGCCCGCTTCCGGCCCATTCAGAGGCATTTCTGCCTCTCATTCCGCCCAACAGCCCGCTTCCGGCCAATTCAAAGGCATTTCTGCCTCTCATTCTGCCCAACAGCCCGCTTACAGCCCCGTTCCCGGCACTAAATGTGTCTACGTCTCTGCCCCTAGCTTCTCCCGCTGCCCGGCGTCCGGTCTGTCCAGGCCCTTCAACGGAACCTCACCCGCTTGAACGCCCCGCACTTCACAGCTCCCGCGCCAGCTGCATCAGCTTGCGCATGCCCTCGCGCAGCATGTTCTCGCTGGCGAAGGAATAGCTGAGCCGCAGCCAGGAGGTCATCTCCCCAAGCGGGTCGCACAGCGCACCCGGCACGAAGGAGATGGAGTGCTCCATGCTGCGCTGAAGCAGCGCGGCTGCCGAGACGGAGTCCGGCAGCCTGATCCACAGGTTCAGCCCGCCCTCGGGCGCGGACCATTCCCAGCCGCTGCCGGCCAGCTCCTCCTCCATAATTTCCTTATGCACCTGCAGCGCAATCCTCAGCTTACCCAGATGCTGCTGCAGGCGCGGCGAAGTGTAGTAATGCAGGAAGATTTTCTGGTTCAGCAGCGGCGACCCGTTGTCCGCCATCGATTTGGCGGTAATCAGCCGCTCCATGAACGGATGGCGGCAGGCTACCGCACAGATCCGCAGCCCCGGCGCCACGTATTTGCTGAAGCTGCTGATGTAGATGACCCAGCCTTCCGTATCATAGGCGAAGAACGGCGCCGGCGGCGCCTCCCCGAAATAGATGTCGCGGAAGGGATCGTCCTCGACCAGCAGGCAGCGGTAACGCTCCGCCAGCTCGACCAGCAGCTTGCGCTGGCGTGCCGGCACGGTATAGCCCGTCGGATTATGATGGGTCGGGTTGATGTAGAACATCCGCGGCCGGTAGGTACGCATCAGCTCCTCGACCGCCTCCAGATCATACCCTTCCGGTGTAATCGTAACCGGGAGCAGCCGGGCACCCGCCCGGCGAAAAATATCAAGCGCCACACTGTAAGTCGGCCGCTCCACCAGCACATGATCCATCGGTCCGAGCACAAGACCCGCAATCAGATTGATTGCCTGCTGAGCCCCCGAGGTAATCAGCAGCTCCTGCGGTGACAGCTGCAGCTTGTAATGCTCCTGATAGTGCCGGCTAAGCACCCCGCGCAGCTCCAGATCGCCCTGGACGGAAGAATACGTGCCCATAACCTTGGGATAGAGATCGAACACTTTTTTTACATAATCGGACAGGAACAGGTTGGGCAGCAGCCCGGGATCAATCAGCGCCTGCGAGAACTGGTACTTAACCGGCATACGCTGAATATCAGACATCGGATTAGTCAGCGAATAGACAGGTACCGCAGCGGTATCCGCATTCGGATCAGCACGCTCCTCGCGCAGCATGCCGGCAGGCGAGACATAATAGCCGGATTTATCCTTTACATACACTCTGCCGCTGCTGGCCAGCTCACGGTATGCCTTGAAGACCGTCAGCCGGTGCACCTGCAACTCCTCAGCCAGCACCCGGATCGACGGCAGCTTGTCATGCACCTTCCACTCCTCACGCACAATCCGGTTCACCATATAATCGTAGACCTGACGGAAGAGCGGATGACTCTGTTCCAGATTGGCCTGTTTTTTCATGCCTGTTGCACTCCCCTCAGCAATTTCCGCAGCTGTCCCTCCACGGAGCCCGTATTTAAGCCCAGCCTGCAGCACGTATCCCTTGTTATTTCCCCTATTGTACAGCATCCTGTGCCCTATCTGTTCTATCCGTTATCAACTGTTCTGTGTCCAGCCCGTTATGATTATCCACAACGCTTTACCGGACTGCCATATTACATTCACAAAGGGGAAATATTCATGATTATGCTTGCTTATTCACTCGTCTGTCTGATCTTCGGCACTACCTTTCTTGCTATCAAAATCGGCGTAGACGCTGGAGCACCGCCCTTTTTCTCCGCAGGCATACGCTTTTTTCTGGCCGGAGCTGTCCTGTTTCTGTGGATGGTCCTCAAAGGCAAGGCCAGCTTCTCCCTGCTGCTGCGCAAAGAAATGCTGATTACCGGCGCTGCACTAACCTTCGGCACCTTCTCCGCACTCTACTGGGCTGAGCAATATGTATCGTCAGGACTTGCCGCCGTGCTGTCAGCTACCGGACCGATGATGATCCTGCTGATGCAGACCGCTGTTCTCCGTCAAAAAGCGCCCTCCTACTCTATGCTCGGCTGCATCATCGGCTTCACCGGCGTACTGCTGCTTGTGCTGCCAAGCCTGGTTGTGGACGTGTCCCCGCTA
The DNA here is from genome assembly GCF_000758625.1 of Paenibacillus sp. FSL R7-0273. Classification (NCBI taxonomy): domain Bacteria; kingdom Bacillati; phylum Bacillota; class Bacilli; order Caryophanales; family Paenibacillaceae; genus Paenibacillus; species Paenibacillus sp. FSL R7-0273. The sequence continues at coordinate 1,136,233 of NZ_CP009283.1, read as the reverse complement.
TGGATCACCGGCTGTATCGTTGTCCTGATCGGGGAATGCTGCTACGCGGCCGGTGCTATCTATTCCAAAAAAGTGATCACTGCCTTTTCCGGCGTATCGCCTGTTGCCTTGAATGCCGCACAGATGATGTACGGGGGTGTGCTACTGTTTCTTTTATCGCTTGCTGCCGAACCATGGCATCCGGAAGTTCTATTCTCGCTCAAAACCGCCGGCTCCCTGCTCTATCTGACCGTTATCGGCTCCATGGTCGGACATACCCTGTTCTACTGGCTTGTCGCCAAGACCAATCCGGTGTTTCCATCAACCTGGCTGTACATCTCCCCTCCGATTGCCGTTGGTGTAGGCTATCTCTTCTATAATGAGGCAGTGACCTGGCTTACGCTGCTCGGCGTCTTCACCATCATTGCCGGGACCGTGCTTGTTAATGCGGGGGCTCTGAAGGAGCTGTTGTTTAAAAAGAAGCCTCAGCCCGCTGTCATTCCTGCTCCCAAACTCGATGCCGCTGCACAGGAATAAAGCAATTTGTGCTTACTAAATTTATTTATGACGTACTATATGTTGCATTAATGATCATTATTGCGTATTATATAAACAAGTTAAGGGGTATTATTACCATTAAGACGTCTGAATGAGAGGGGGAATTGGCGACAGCACTCCTTTTCCCATAGGAGAGACCTGATAATATCCGGAAAATGGAGGGACCCGCAATCGAACTGACATCCCGTCAACTGCAAATTATTGAAATTGTGAAGAAACGTGCACCCATCTCCGGCGATCAGATCGCCGAAAGCCTGAACCTCAGCCGGCCGACCATCCGTAATGACCTGTCCATTCTGGTCATGCTGGAGTATATCGACGCTAAGCCGAAGGTAGGCTATTTCCCCGGACAGCGTTCTGTAGCCCATCTGGGCAGCGGCTATCTGCTGCGGGAAACGAAGGTTAAGGATATCCAGAGCATCCCGGTAGTCATACGTGAAACAACAACGATTCAGGATGCCGTCGTCACCCTGTTCCTGCAGGATGTCGGCACCCTGATTATCTGTGACGGGGACGGCAGGCTGGCCGGAGTCGCTTCCCGCAAGGATTTTTTGAAGGTAACACTCGGCAATCCCGGTGCGGTATCCATGCCGGTCAGCATGGTCATGACCCGTGTACCCAAGGTGGTCACGGTATCGCCTGATGAGCCGGTGCTGGATGCCGCACATAAAATGATTTTTCATGAGGTAGACAGCTTGCCGGTAGTCGTACCGGGCAGCGCGGAAGATTCAGTCTCTGGACTTGCAGTCACAGGCCGGTTGACCAAAACTTCCATCGTAAAGCTTCTCCTCGATCTCGAAGCCAAAGGATAACGGGAGGATTAGAACCGCATGGAGCAATCTTCGCACTACATCACGATATGCTCGGATTCAATAGGCGATACGGCAGAAGCAGTAGTGCAGGCCGTTATCCACCAGTTCCAGAATCAGCGTGTCACGATCAGGAGATACGGCAATGTAAGACATGAGGATGAATTGCGCAGGCTTATGGAGGAAACGGCCCAGCTGCAGGGCTTTGTCGCCTATACACTGGTGCAGCCTGAGCTCAGGGAGATGATCCGCGAGGAAGCGGTCCGGCTGGATCTGCGGATTGTCGATATTATGGGCCCGATGATGCAGGCGTTCATCGACACCTTCGATGATGCGCCGCAGGCCCGTCCCGGGCTGCTGCACCAGCTCGATGAGAACTATTTCCGGCGGATCGAGGCCATCGAATTCACCGTTGCCTGTGATGACGGCCGTGATCTGGGTGCCATGCTGAAGGCCGATATCGTGCTGCTGGGCATGTCCCGGACCTCGAAGACTCCGCTTAGCATCTTCCTTGCCCACCGGGGCAAGAAGGTCGTTAATTATCCGGTTGTGCCGGAGATCGCTCCGCCCCAGCAGCTCCTGAGCCTGCCGCCAAGCCGGATTATCGGCCTGACGATGAAGCCGGAGTACATGCTGAAGATCCGCTCCGAGCGCCTGAAGATGCTCGGGCTGCCGGCCGGCTCGCAATACGCCAGCCTGGAGCGGATCAACGAGGAAATGGAATACGCGGCAGTGCTGTTCAAGAAGCTGGGCTGCCCGGTCATCGATATTACGGACAAAGCCATCGAAGAAACCGCCGGCATCATTATGGGCCATCTGTAGTCTGGAGGCTGCCGCAAGCAAGCGTTGAACACCAAACCTATAGACTATTAATGGAGGGAAAACATATGGAACGTGAGTTGGCACTGGAGATTGTACGGGTAACGGAGCTGGGCGCCTTAGCCTCAGCACGCTGGATTGGCCGGGGCGACAAGAACGCGGCGGATGATGCCGCCACAACAGCCATACGTTCCATGTTTGATTCTGTCTCCATTGACGGAACCGTTGTAATCGGCGAAGGCGAAATGGATGAAGCACCGATGCTCTATATCGGGGAGCGGGTCGGCACAAAGAACGGCCCTGCTGTAGATGTGGCCGTTGACCCGCTTGAAGGGACAGAGGTCGTTGCCTGCGGGCTGCATAACGCCCAGTCGGTCATCGCGATTGCCGACCGCGGCAGCCTGCTGCATGCGCCCGATATTTACATGGAAAAGCTGGCCTGCGGCCCCGAGCTGGCCGGTAGGCTTAGCCTGGACGATTCCGCTGAGGTTACGCTGCGTAAAGCCAGCATGATCACCGGCAAGGCTTTGTCTGAGCTGACGGTGATGGTGCTAGACCGCAAACGCCATGAAGAGCTGATCGGCACCCTGCGCGAGCTGGGTGTGCGGATCAGGCTGCTTGGCCACGGCGATGTGGCCGGGGCGATCGCAGCTGCGCTGCCGGACAGCGATGTTGATCTGTACATGGGCTCCGGCGGTGCGCCGGAAGGCGTACTTGCCGCCGCTGCCCTGAAATGCCTCGGCGGCGAGCTGCAGGGCCGGCTTTTGCCGGAGGGGCCGTTCGAGCTGCAGCGCTGCCTGATGATGGGTCTGGATAATCCGGCCCGCGTGCTGTCGATGGAGGATATGGTCGGCACCGGTGATGTAATCTTCGCCGCTACCGGGGTAACCTCCGGCGAGTTCCTCAGCGGTGTACGGTTCATCGGCAAGGAGCGTGCCGAGACGCACTCCGTTATCATGCGGGCGCAGAGCCGGACCATCCGCTATATCCGCAGCATTCATTTCCTGCCCGGCAAGGATATTCCGCAGGGTGTCTCAGACCGCCAGAACGTTGCCTTTATGTAGCTGACACCAGTCTCTGGGACTTGGCGCAGCGTCATCTGCATCTGCTGCCGGCAGCAAAAAAAGGGTTTGCCCGGGGTCCTGTCGGACCTGGGCAAACCCTTTTATACTTCCCGATTCAACTGCCTTGCCACCGCCGCTTAACGCGTGCGGCTGTGGTCTCTCAGCAGCTCATCGCTGGCATTAACCTTCACATCGCCGGTCTTGTCGACACGGGCTTCCTCGCGTTTCACGGTATCTTTTACCTGCTCAGTGCCCTGAACCTCACGTTTGTGAATGTCCACTTCCCCTGTCACGACCGTATTCTTGTGAACCTCCACCTGTTCCTCGCTGACCGGGATGCGGATGGTTTCATCGGCTCCGACCGGCTTTGTGCTGGAATCATTGTTGACCGAGCGCCGCTCAATCACAATCTCCTCATGGGACACAGGAACATTGATCGTCTTCTGCTCCTCGATGATCTCCTTACGCACACTGACTTCACCGGTCTGCACCTTGTTTTTGGACACATCCAGCTGCTCCTCGCGCAATCGCAGCCTGCGGGCCTCGTCATCCTCATTTTCAAAGGCAAGTGAGCTTCTGCTGTCTACATGCTTGCCCATGCCGTCAGGCGTTCCGGAATACAAATCAGCCTTCATACCCGGCTGGTCAATATCCTCATGCGCCCGCTTATCCGGCAGATCATGCACCGGAGCAGAGTTCATTGTATCCAGCCCCGTGTCATTCCGGCCCTCCAGGCCAGATCCGTTAAAGGCCGCATCTACGACATCCGACACTGAATCATCAGCCGCAGCTCTGCGGGAACCGGCTGCACCGGTATCTTCTATATATCTTTCGGCATTGGCCGAATTATGGTTACGGAATACGCTGTACACATCGCTGAGACGCGCTTCATCCGCATCGACCATAACCAGAATCCGTCCCTCATCCACATAATTGTTATAGCTTTCCGCTTCATCCTCCGGAATACCAAGACCGATCAGGCCGCCTACCAGCCCTCCGGTTCCTGCTCCAATGGCCGCTCCTGTCAGTGTGGCAGCAATTGGACCGGCGGCAATGATAGGTCCGATTCCCGGGATGGCCAAAGCTCCAATCCCTGCCAGCAGGCCGGTCACTCCGCCGAGCAGTCCGCCGGTTGCTGCACCGGAGGCCATGCCTTCCGGAGCCTTGGTGCCTGTCTCATCGCTGATCGCTTCGACATCCTTTTTATTGCGGGCAATCACGGAGATGTCCTCTGTCAGAAATCCGTGGCTTTTCAGATCTTCAATAGCCTGTGAAGCCTCATATTCGGTATGGAACACACCTACAATTTTCCTATTCATAACGATTCCCTCCTGATAGCTTTTTTTAATTTTTGTAGTCACTCTTTCACATTTCTTAATTAACCACTCCCCTATCCGCTAAACTGAAAGTTTCTCAAATTCACACGATTCCTCAAATATATTTTCGAAACAGAAAACGCGGTGGAAATCCTATCCTCCGACATATTTTCATCATATTTCCCCTGTGAAAGTCAGGTATAATCACATGTAAATCACGGGATCAGACGATATGTTAAGCCTTTACGAACAATGATCTGAACCTCGTTACACATCCGGAAAAAGAGACTATACTCCTCGTAAGATAGGTCAGCCATTTCCACATGACCAAGGAGGTCTACCCATGAATATGCGATTAAAGGTATTAAAAAAGCATCTGCTGTTCTGCTGCAGTGAGCACTGCAACAACCAGGAGGTCGAGGATGTCATGCAGGCGTTCAAGGAGCAGCTGGTGGAGCAGGGCATCAACAAAACGGTCAAAATCAACAAAACCAGCTGCCTCGGGCTGTGCGGCAACGGTCCCTTTGTCATCGTCTACCCCGACGGCATCTGGTATTATAACGTGACCACTGAGGATGTGCCGCGTATTGTGGAGGAGCATCTGGTAGGCGGCGAGCCGGTGGATGAGCTGGTTATGCTGAAAATGGAAGCCTAGCCTGACTCGGTAATTTCCGCATGCTGTGTCCTGGGCGGTGCGACAATGCATTCCGTCCCCCCGCATTTGAATTCTCCCCCACTTAGCTAACGCTTGAAGTGGCGGATTCTTGCGAACAGAAGAGTAACCTCTTCTTATTTAGCAAGCGATTCCTGCGTTCCCGCAGTTCTATCATTTGGATAGGTGGCGGTTAAACCGCTACTTGTGCAATATTATGAGCGGCGTTTTCATCACGGTCATGAAGCGTACCGCAAACGGTACACGTCCATTCCCGAACCGCAAGATTCTTTACTTCCGGGTGAATCGTGCCACACACGTGACACCGCTGACTGGTCGGTTCGAACGTATCAGCGATCCGAAGGGTTCGTCCATACCAAAGGGCTTTGTACGTCAGTTGCCGTACCCACTCCCCCCAAGACGCATCCGCGATGGATTTTGAAAGCTTGGGATTCTGAATCATATTCGCGACACGCAGATGTTCGATACTAATCGTTTGGTTTTCACGGATCAGTTTCGTTGTCAGTTGGTGGAGAAAATCATTTCGTTTATTCGCAATACGTTCGTGAATGCGAGCGACATGCTGCTTCGCTTTCTTCCAGTTGGAGCCGCCCGGAGTACGCCGAGCCATCCGCCGCTGCCAAAGCGCCAGCTTTTTCTCATATTGGCGGTAAAAGCGGGGATTGGCATACCGTTCACCATTCGAGATTACAGCATACTCTTTCAAACCCAGATCGATTCCGATATGTGCGTCCACTTGCGGCAGTGGGTTCTTTTCAACTTCGCAACCAAGCGAAACGAAAAATTTCCCGCTGGCGTTTTGACGCACGGTAGCAGACAATATCCGGCCTTCCAGCTTCCGGGAGTTTGCAAAACGCATCCAGCCGAGTTTTGGGAGCTTCAAGCGACTCCCCTCAATGGCGATATTCCCGTTCGTGAATTTGGTCGTGTAACTTTGAACCGGATGCTTCCGGCTCTTAAAGCGTGGCACTTGATTTTGCTTTTTGAAAAAGCGATCAAAGCTATCCGCCACATGACGGGCAGCCGACTGCAAAGCGATGCTATCGACTTCTTTCAGCCAGTCGTATTGTGCTTTTAGTGCAGGGAGTTTTGTCGCACAAGCGTGATAGGACAAGCCTTTTCCCGTTTCCGCATAGCTTTGATTCCAAGTGTCCAAAAAGGTATTGAACACAAAGCGGCAGCAGCCAAACATACGCCTTATGAGTTGCTGTTGTTCCGGTGTGGGGTAGATCCGGTATTTATAGGCTTGATGTATCAGCATGTGCGACACCTCATTTTTGGTAATATTATTCATATTATAGCACATGCGTTCGGGTTTAGGTCAAATACCGCAGATTCATCCCCACCCTATCGAGGGTGGAGTATTCTCAGCTTTTTTAGATAAAAACCCCCTGCTGTCTCCGCTTCCGGAAGACTGCAGGGGATTTTTGTGTATTCCTGTGTAAGGCCTGAACTATTGTATAATGATAGATATATCTTCCGGTCCAGACTATCCTACACAGGAAAGAGGCTGAATGATGGCCATATTTAAATATAATCCGCAGCGTCCGTTCCGCAGCAGCCCCGACCTGCATCTGCATTACTGGGGCTTTGAGCATTGTGCTTCCGGGCATACCGTCGGTCCCGGCGTACGCGACCTTTACAAAATCCACTTTATTCACGCAGGCACGGGCACGGTGGCTGTAGGAGAAGCCGAGCACAGGCTGCAGGCCGGCCAGGCTTTTCTGACCTATCCGCATATTGTCACCCGTTACGCAGCCGACAGCGCCGAACCGTGGACCTACTCCTGGATTGCCTTTACCGGAGAAGAAGTGGAATCCTTATTGTCCCGGACCTCGCTTACCCCGGAGCAGCCGGTTTTCCCGATGGATCAGCAGCTTATGCCTGCCCTTTATGACCGGCTGACAGCAGCAGCCGATACGGCTGAGGGGCTCGACCTGCCGCTAAAAGCAATTATGTATGAGTTTTTTGCGGTCCTGCTGCGTACAGCTCCGGCGGCAGCAGACAGCTTGAGGCCTTCGCGTGCAAAAAGCTTTTATGTCGAGGAATGCCTCCACTTCCTGCATGCCCACTATTGTGAAAATATTACCGTCGAGATGCTGTCCGCCTCCCTGAAGCTGGACCGTAAATATTTGTCCGCCCTGTTCAAACGTACAGTCGGCCTGCCGCCGCAGCAGTATCTGCTGAATTTCCGCATTGCCAAAGCCTGCGAGCTGCTTGCCGAAACCGGCTGCACGGTCGGTGAAATTGCCCGTTCGGTCGGCTACCAGGACCCGCTGCTCTTTTCGCGGATGTTCAAAAAGGTCAAGGGCTGCTCGCCCAAGGACTACCGCAGCCGCCATGCGAATAATGACATTGTTCTATAAACAACTTCCATGCTGACATACGCTTTTGGCCCCTGCTTCCGCTACAATAGAACATGTCCGGCAGATTGTGAAGCAAACGCTTCCCCTTACCGGTGAACAAATCTAAGCAGATGCTTCTGAAGCCAGTTTTGCCGAAGGTAATACAGGAAGCTTATGCTAACAAAACTAAGCGTCTGCTTCCGAAGCGAGTTTTGCCGAAGGTAATACAGGAAGTCTATGCTAACAAAACTTTGAGGAGGTTTACACATGTACATCGCTAATCCTGAACGTTACAACCAGATGAAATATAACCGTACCGGCCGCAGCGGCCTGCTGCTGCCGGCCATCTCGCTCGGCCTGTGGCATAATTTCGGCGGCAACGACCTGTTCGAGAACGGACGGGCCATGGTGCGCCGGGCCTTTGATCTGGGCATTACCCATTTTGACCTGGCCAACAACTACGGCCCGCCTCCCGGCTCCGCCGAGGAGAATTTCGGGCGGATTCTCCGCCAGGATCTCGCCGCTTACCGTGATGAGCTGATTATCTCCACCAAGGCCGGCTATTACATGTGGCCGGGCCCTTACGGAGAGTGGGGCTCCAAGAAGAATCTGGTAGCCAGCCTTGACCAGAGCCTGAAGCGGATGGGCCTCGATTACGTGGATATCTACTACCACCACCGTCCGGACCCGAACACGCCGCTGGAAGAAACGATGGCAGCGCTCGACCTCATTGTCCGCCAGGGCAAGGCGCTGTATGTCGGCATCTCCAACTACCGGCCGGCTGAAGCGCGTGAAGCGGCGCAGATTCTCCGCCGCCTGGGCACACCTTGCCTGATCCATCAGCCGAACTATTCCATGATGGCACGCTGGATTGAAGACGAGCTACAGGATGTGCTTGCTGAAGAGGGCATCGGCACCATCGCCTTCTCGCCGCTGTACAAGGGTATTCTGACCGACCGCTATCTGAACGGTATCACCTCGGATTCCCGTGCGGCAGGACCAAGCGTGTTCCTCTCCGAGAAGGAGATTACCGAGGAAGTTATCGGCAAGGTAAGCAGACTGAACGACATCGCTGCAGCCCGCGGCCAGAAAATGTCGCAGCTTGCCCTCTCATGGGTGCTGCGCGGCGGCAAGGTAACCTCGGCGCTGATCGGTGCCAGCAAGGTAAGC